>JAKLGM010000016.1 GCA_022710685.1 Patescibacteria group bacterium
CGTCAGCTAAAGCTATCTGCCGTTGACGGACAGAAATCTCCTGCGCCTTGATATCCAAGGGGTCATTACCAGCCTTGACTGTCTTGAGATCCTCTTCAGCCTGAGTCAAAGAATCCTGAGCCGAATCAATCTTGTCCTGAGCCGCGCTCAAGCTATCCTTGTTGCTTAACCTTTGATCCACTAGATTCTGTTGCGCCGCAGTCAGATTGTTAATTTGAGTAGTAATAGTGCTCTTAGCGGTGTTAACAGTGCTCTTGAAAGAATCTAAGTCACTCTGGGTAAAATCCAAAGTTACGACCGCGGCGTTGACAGCCGTATTTAATTTATTCAAAAATCCTTGAATAACTAGCAATTGTTCCTTGGCTTTGACTAAAGCCTGGTCGACTGCCGCCTGATTAGAGTCGTCAGTTGACGATAATGATTTAAGCTGAGGCAAAGCTTGATTATGGGCCGTTAAAAACTGCCATTTAGAATCAGTTTCGGATTGAGAATTGCTGGTTAAAAAAGTTAATTCCGGACTATCAGTATTGATGCCAGTGAAAACCTTATCTAATTGCCGATTTAACAAATCATCGGCCTTGCTGTAGGCATCTTCAACGGAATTCTGGGCATCTTCATAAGTATTAGCCAAATCAATCACGGTCTTCTCTTGGACATCAACCAAATCATCTTTGGCCGCCGCCAAATCTTTTTTAGCGGTTTCCACTTTCCTGGTAGCAGCGGCGATTTCTTCGGCCGTAGAACCGCGCTTTATTTTAGATAATGATAATTGCGCGCTCTCCAAGCTGACTTGGGCATCGCGGACTGATTTTTGGGCCTCCTTGGAATTTAATTTGGCTAAAACATCGCCGGTCTTTACCTCTTGTCCCACCTTAGCGCTCAAAGTCAGGATATCGCCCGAAACTTTGGGTTTGACTTCAACCTGATTAGAGGCTGAAATTTGGCCGCTACCGGAAATTGAAGTAGAAATCATGCCTTTTTCAACCGCCGCCAAAACATAGCGCGGCGCTGAGCCGGAATTAGTCTGTTTTTGATAAAGATAATAAGCACCGCCCAACAAAGCAGAAATAATTATCAAAGTAATTAATTTATGCTGCTTAAACCAAGCGAACCAGCGCCGGCGCGGCTGAAGCGAATTAGAACTGATAACATTATCCATAAGGATTAATTAATCTTAATAACAATAACGATAACTCTCCCCGGGGAAAAGCTATCGTTATTGACATTAATACAAATTGATTAGACTTGGCATTATTTTTTGTTGACTAACTTGGGATCCCAACAAATAATACGCCGGCCAATATTTTTTCTTCAAATTAGCGCCCAAATTGATCCAAACTTGTGCTGGAACGCAAAAACTCCAGTAAAATAGCAGCTTGAGGATCATTGGCACTGGCGGTTTCTTGCTCTAAATCACTGATAAAAGAAGCTTTTAGGTCTGGATAGCGCTCTAGGAGGCTAATGAAGTCCGGTGCCGGTGCTGGCGGCAGGTCATTGCCCTTCCCGGCCTTATTAGACCCAGGGCGATTAAAGAATTCTCGGCCCGGGGCCAAGGGCATAACCTCGGTCGCGGTAAATTGATTAACGCTATTTTGCTTTCCGACAAAACGGGCCGGTTCGCCCACGCGGATGATAGATTGAAATTTTTCATTTTGAAGCTCCAACAACAAATCCCATTCAGACCGATCCATATCCACCAAGATAAAATGATTTTCCGCCACCCGCGTCTTTACCATCCCGGACAAGCGGCCCTCGGAGGGGTCAGACCAGAAGCGCAAACGCGGATTAATAACCTGCTCATAAAAAGGAGCGCGCCGACCCAAAATATCATCAATCTTCTGGCTCAAACCCAAGGCATAGAATATTCCACCTAAAATGATGCTAGCGCCGACAGCGGCTAGAATGATAGACCAAGCCGGATAACGATAACCCTTCTTGGTCTTTTTAAATTCATAATAAATAACTACCAAGAAGAGACCAAGACAGATTATCCAAAAGAAAGGCACGAGCAGCAAAATTGATTCCACTGGATTGTGACCCGGCCGGGCATAAAGCCGCCAATCATCTGACTGGACCATATAAATGATAAGGGCCATAGCCAAAGAACCTAAGAGCAAAGACAGGCCGCCGAAAAACCACAAGACATAATTCTTGGCTAAAAATTGCCAGCGCGGACGAGGCAGAATTTTCTCTTCCTTAATTTTATCCAAGAGGACTTGGTCAAATTTTTCATTACTAATCATATGATTTATATTTTTATATTATTCTTTTCAATTGATGCTTTGAACTCCTTCTTCGCCTGGTTCAACATGGAGCCGACCGTCCCGACCGGCTTCTTGATAATATCAGAAATCTCCTGATAGTTCTTCTCTTCCAAGAACTTCAACACTAGAACCTCGCGGTACTTGGCCGGCAGCTCATCTAATATCTTCTGGACTTTTTCAGCCAGATAAGCGCTATCAACTCCGGCCGCAATATCAAAACCTGAGGCTAGGCGGCGAGCGGCTTCGCTGTCAATTCCGACTTGATGCCCCTCGGGCCGAACCCGAAGCTTGCGATAATTGCTGATTATCTGATTATGGGCGATAGCATAAGCCCAAGAAGAAAACTTGAGGCCGGAATCAAAGTCATTGAGATTAAGATATATTTTCAAAAAGATTTCTTGCAGCAGATCCTCAGCATCCTCTGGCGAAATATTACTTAAGCGGCGGATATAGGTAAAAAGGCGGAGTTTATAACGTTGAATAATAAAAGCAAAATCAGCCTGGTTCTCCAGGCTCAAAGCCACTAATTCCGCATCGGACATTTTTTCTGCCGCCGCCCAATCAATCATAGAATTATCGTTCTGATTATAATACGTAATTTGGAATAAATCATTCAAAAAGCAAAATGCCGGATAAATAGCATTGATTAAGGAAATTATAGCAAAAACGGAATAGGAGATAAATCTTGACAATAATCAGTCTAAGCCATATACTTGATATGTGAAGTAATTAACTATAATAATATGGACAAAAACCTCTCATTTTTCTTTGAATTAGCTAAAGCCGACACCATCCTGGCTCGCCGCCTAAGCAGCCATGGCATGAGCTTTTCCGAATTCACCATCCTCTATCACCTGAACCAAGCTCCGGAGCAAAAGCTGCGCCGCATTGATTTGGCCGAGCATTTAGGGCTAAGCGCTTCCGGCATTACCCGGATACTATTGCCGATGGAAAAGATTGGCTTGATTGAAAGAGACCTAAGCGAAACTGACGGCCGCGCCCGTTATGCCAAGCTAACTAAAGCTGGAAAGAATTTTCTAGACGAAGCCGAGCAGAACATCAACAACAAGATTGAAGATCTGATCCAACCGGAAGAAGGCCAACAAATCGCCGCCCTCACTAAACTACTAACCGCTATCAGCGGCCGCTAATTATGCAAGTCCCTACTCGCCGCGCCGACAAAATTCCGCGCGCCAAATCCGACCCACATCTGACAGCGGAAAAATTCTTGGAGCTAAAGAACCGTTGTGAGCGTTTGATTAACTTCAGCCGGCCTCAAGCCGCTGAAGAAGTTAAGCGACTGGCTCTCATGGGTGACTTCTCGGAAAATGCCGGCTACCAATTAGCCAAGAGCCGCCTGCGCGGCATCAACAACCGGATCACGGAAATGGAAGACTTGATGAAACGGGCGATAATAATAGACCCGAACCAGAATAATGACCAAATTCGATTAGGCCACCTGGTTACTTTGGAAATAAATGGCCGGACAAAACAATATCGAATATTGGGGTCAGCTGAAACCAACCCCACCAGCGGCATCATCTCTCATAATTCCCCGCTTGGCGCCGCCCTTATACACAAATCAGTCGGGGAAAAGGTGACTATAAAGGCTGGAGACAAAATAGTGGAGTATAAGATTATAAAGATTGAATAAAAAAAGACCCGGATTAATCCGGGTCTTTAATATCTCAAACCTAACGGGAAAATCTATTATTAGGACGCTGCCGGCGCGAGCCTGGTTTGCGGCCGCCAAATTTTCCAGAAGAAAACGGCCGGCTCTGACCTGCTCCTGATTTGTAGGTAGAAACGACCGGTCTTTGGGAACGAGAAGAAAACTTAGACCGAGCCTTGAAATTGCCCTTCTTTTTTAGAGTATTACCGGTATTTTCGTAATATTTAGAAAAATCCGGGGCTGAGCTTTGACGGCTGCGGGAACGACCCTGATAACCACTAACAATCTTGGATTTCGGCAGCGCCACCTCCTGAACTGAACCGATCTTAGTCACCGGCAGACTCTTCCGAATCAAGCGTTCAATCTTCTGAATTTCCCGCCGTTGTTCCGGTAAAGCGAACGAAATCGCTCGACCGCCTTTGCCCGCTCGCGCGGTCCGGCCGATACGATGGACATAATCCTCGGAGTTGTCAGGTAAGTCAAAATTAAGGACGACTTCAATATCATTGATATCTAAACCACGAGCCGCAACGTCAGTCGCCACCAAGATCCGATGGCTGCCACTCTTGAAGCTAGCTAATGAGGCCTTACGTTGGTTGAAAGACAAGTTAGAATGAATCTCACTGGCTTGATGGCCGTTCATTTTCAACTTCTTGGCTAAATTGGAAGCGCCGTGCTTGGTGCGAACGAATATCAAGACTAACTTTTTGTAATCAGCTAATATTTTTTCTAGAGAATCAAAACGATCCTCCCGCCGGATCAGATAGATTTCTTGGTCCACTAATTCGGCCGTAGTTCCGGCCGGAGCCACTTCAATCTGAAGCGGTGAAGACAAATGACGTTCAGCCAAACGGATGATAGCCGCCGGCATCGTGGCCGAGAATAATAATGTCTGCCGGGTATTAGGAGTCAGCTTGATAATTTCTTCAATCTGCGGCGCAAACCCCATATCAAACATCATGTCAGCTTCATCTAAAACTAAAATAGCAGTCTGACCCAAACGGATAGTCCCCCGCTTGATATGATCTAATAATCTGCCCGGAGTAGCGATAATGATGTGAGGATTACGGCGCAAAGCGAACAATTGACGATTAATGGCTTCGCCGCCGATAACAGCGACGGTGCGCAAGCCTAAATCCTTGCCGACTTTTCTCAAACTTTCCTCTACTTGGACTGCCAATTCCCTGGTCGGCAACAATACTAAAGCCTGGCCTTTGACGCTAGCTAAACGCTGAATGGTGGGAATACCAAAGGCTAGAGTCTTGCCGGTACCGGTCTGAGCCACACCGATTAAATCCTTACCCGAAATAGCCACAGGAATAGCCTTGGCTTGAATCGGAGTCGGAGTTTCTAGCCCGATTTTCTTGAGAATCGCTAAAATTGAGGGCTTTATCCCTAAACTCTGGAAACTCGCTTTCTTTTTTTCTAATTCATTGGACATAAAAAAAATAAGTGACCCGATTTCTGCGGTCACCTACGAAATGACTAAAAATTCGAATCTTTCTTTAACTTTGCTTTATATGAGCTACCATAACATAAAACTTTAATTTAAGCAAGCGAGGTATTGTCTTGGCACCATAAACAGCAATAGCCCACGAATCAATTTTTGCGAAAAACATTAAAACAGCTCCTTTATCTTACTGGTGCCATAATAATATATATTGCGTCCCTTTTTTATCGGGCGCAAAAAACCTTTCTGAACCAGAATATTAAGGTCCTTACCGGCCGTCATTTTAGTTATTTGATAAATATTCATGTGCATCTTCTGGGTTGTTCTCTCCTCTTGGTCACCCGACAAATAGCGCAAAAGATATATCTGCCTTTCGTTTAATTTATACTTTAATTCACCGGCCTTTTTCATCCTTATGTTGCCCCAAGATTCTTTTTCTAAATATTCAGAAAAATCCCGGACAGCTAACTTTATTTTTCTGATATTATAATCGATAAAATAGGTCAGATCATTATCATCTTGTTCGGAATAAACATAAGCCATCTTATATTGGTTAGGGGACTTTTTAATTATTTTAGAAATCGGTAGGTAGACAAAAGCCCAATATCCCTTTCTGATCAGATACCAATAGAATAGCAAGCGCGCCAACCGGCCATTACCATCGGTGAAAGGATGGAGGTAGCCCAACCAAAAATGAAGCATGATAGCCTTAATAACCGGATGGACAAAAGAATCGGTCTCCAGCTCGTCATTAGCAAAGTTTATCAGTAATTTCAATTCTTTATTAACAAAATCAACCTTGGGTGCTTCATGATAAATATTACCCGAAGCTTTATCTATAACATAAATATTATCCTTGTCAGTTCTTAGCCTAGGCCGATCGCCTTCGTCATCCTTCGTTTCATTGGTAATCATTCGATGCAACTCCAAAAGCAAGGGCAAGCTCATTTTTTCATTTTTGTACTTTTCTTCAATCTCTCGCATAGACAAATAGCTGTTGACTATCATCTGTTCTGAGGCATTTCTCGGCTTCCGGCCATCACGCAACATTCTCTTCGCTACTTGCCGGCTAGTAGCAGCCCCCTCCAACTGGGAAGAAGCGATAGCCTCTTCCATAATTCCTCGGGAAATCAATTTTTGCTTATTTTGCTTATCAATATCAGATTTACGAACAAATAATTCACCTCCGGTATTCATGTCTATTTCATGAAAAAATTCTTCTAAGCAGGGAATTTTAATCCATTTAAAATTATCGCCTGATTTATTCTTAATAGGAGACTTTATGCTTTGCGATCCCCTGACAATTTTGACCAATTTCCATAGCTCCTCTTTGGTAATCCCGACCGGAGCGGGCTCTTTGTATTTAACATTATCCCAATAAATATATTCCGGCTCAAAAGTCTTTTTCACAAAATCAAAGATTATCTCTTTGTTTCTGCTATTTTCAGAGAGAGACTGAATTAGATTTCTTTCTTTAATTTTGGATAAATCTGGCTTTTTCAACTCAAAATACATATATTTATAAATAGGTATAATTATACTTAAATTATACCTATTTTATACCATTTGTCAATATAGGCACATTTATGCTTAAATTAATCTATGTCTATTCTTCTGCAAGCCAACAACTTGAGTAAAAGCTATAGCGGCCAGAATATTTTTTCCGGCCTGACTTTTACCGTTTCCTCCCGCCAGAAAATCGGCGTCATCGGCCGCAATGGGGCCGGCAAGTCCACCTTGTTCCGCATTCTGACCGGAACCGAGACTGCTGACACCGGCGAAATCATGATTGGCAGCTCTACCCGGATCGGCTATCTCAAGCAAGAAGAATCATACCAAGAGTCCGAAAGCGCCCTGGATTATCTGCGCCGGGAAAGCGGCCGCGAAGACTGGGTGATAAAAAAGCTGGCGGCTAAATTCCAGCTAACCGAAAATAAACTAGAGCAAGCAGCCAGTTCTCTTTCTGGCGGTTGGCGCATGCGCCTAAAACTAAGCGCTATGCTCCTCTTAGAACCAAATCTCTTTCTCTTGGACGAACCGACCAACTACCTTGATCTCAATACCCTGCTCCTTTTAGAAAACTACCTTCAATCATATAAAGGTAGCTTCTTGATAATTTCCCACGACCGAGAATTTCTCAAACGGACCTGCCAGGAAACTTTAGATATCTCCTCTCAAAGCTGCTATCACTATGCCGGTAATATTGAAGCCTATCTAGCTTTCAAAGAACAGAAGCTAACGACCCTAATGAAAGCTAACGCCAGCTTGGACCGCCAACAGAAACACATGCAGGAATTTGTGGACCGTTTTCGGGCCAAAGCTTCCAAGGCTAAGCAAGCTCAATCTCTGATTCGGAAGATAAATAAGATGGAGCAGAAAAGGATTACCATCGAACACCGCGCCGGCATCACCAGAATCAGCATTCCGCCGACCATCAAACGACAAAATTTTGCCCTTCGGACTAATAACCTGGTAATCGGCTATGACGGCCGGGCAATAGTCTCTAATATTGATTTTGATTGCCGCTCTGGCGAAAAAATCGCTATCCTAGGTCTAAACGGCCAAGGAAAAACTACCCTAATCAAAACCCTGACCGGAGATCTGCCGCTAGTTTCCGGCTCTTTTCGCTGGCTAACCGGCACCAAAATCGCCTATCACGGCCAAGAGGTCATAAATTCCTTAAACGACAAAGAGAATGTCGGCGACTTTCTGCGCCGCCAAGCCTCAAGCGATGTCAAAACCGAAGCAGTCTTGAAAATGGCCGGAGATTTTCTTTTTCGCGACGAAGAACTAAAAAAACCTATTGGCGTCTTGTCCGGCGGCGAAAGATCCCGCTTGGTATTAGCTGGCCTGCTCTTGTCCAAGCCCGATGTCTTCGTTCTGGATGAGCCAACCTGCCATTTAGATTTTGAGACTACTGAAGCCTTGGGCGCGGCCTTGGGGAAATTCAACGGCACCGTGCTATTTGCCAGCCATGACCGGACCTTTACCAATCTTTTGGCTACCGGCTTAGTGGAGATAAAAAATGGAGAAGCTAAACGACGAACTGAAAGCTATCAAGAATATGTAGATGAGCTAGAAAAACAATTGGAGCAAGAAGTCCAAGATAGAAATGACGGCAAAGAAAAAAATTCCGCCGCCAGAGATAAATATCTAATACAAAAAGAGCGGCAGAAAAAAATCAGGAAGATTGAAAAAGAGCTAGAGCAGAATAAGGCACGAGAAAAACAGCTGACCGACTACTTCCTCAAAAACACTTCCAGCTATGATGCCGCTAAAATTAAAGAGCTGACGGAAACCAAAGAAAAAATCAAACAAGGCGAAGAAGACTGGCTAGAACTCAATGTCTAAATGTGATAAAATGGAATGGTAACAATAAAAATATGAAAAAAACTACTTTCAAAAAACTAAACCCGGTCCAACAGCAATTAGTGCTGGAAGCGGCTAAGGCCATGGAAAAAGCCTATAACCCCTACTCCCATTTCTTTGTCGGGGCAGCCATCATGACTCCGGACAAAAAGATTATCACCGGTGCCAACGTAGAAAATGCCGCTTACGGCTCCTGTATCTGCGCCGAACGCTCTGCTTTGGTTAGGGCCAACGCTGAGGGTGTTAGAAAAATAAGCCATATTGCCGTTATCGGCCGGCCGGGAAGAAAAACCTGCCCCGAGCCAGTAGCTCCCTGCGGCGCCTGCCGCCAGATGATCTTTGAATCTTCCCAAATATCAAAGATAGACACCGAAATAATCATGGCTAACACCAAGATGGACAAAATTATTATCGCCCGCATCAGCGAATTGCTCCCCTTAGCTTTTGGGCCGAAAGATTTGAAATAAGCCCTCTGATAGACAAAGATCCCTAATAACGCTATAATACTAGTCTTATAATTAACTATAAAATTATGGAAGAAAACAAGAATGAATCCACTTGCTGTGGCTCTAAATGCCAATGCGCTGCCCTGAAGAACAAATGGGTCAAAATAATCCTGGTTATCATTTCAGTCGTCATTATCTTTTCAATCGGAGTTTGCTGCGGTCGTCACAAAAATCGCTTTGAAGGAAGAAATGATTGGGGCCAAGGCTGTTATCAAAAAAGAACAAGCGAAGGCGCCAAGGATTGTCCCATGATGCACGGCGACAGATTTGACCAGACTGGTTGCCCTAGAATGAATACGACTACCGGTACTACTACTGAGATAAAATAATTAGAATCAATAAAAAAAGACCTAGAATATTCCAGGTCTTTTTTTTATTTATAAATTTTATCTTTCTCTTCTGATGTCGGCTTTTATCATCTTAATTATTTCCGGAAACTCAGCCATCTTGAAATGTCCCTTGATATGCTTGTAAATAACAATATTGGCCTGCTTTAACTTAGCGGCATATTTTTGGGCGTGATAAACCGGGACCACATCATCCTTTTGCGCAAATAACAGATTAAGGCGCGGACTGTTCTTTTCCAGCAAGCTTAAATCAGATTTTAATTTAAAGCCGCCGACCAAATCCTCCTCCGGCAAACTATTATCAAAAGGGGCGCAAACCAAGTAAGTCGACAATATCTTTTTAGGAAATTTATTCTCCGATAGATATTTAGCCAAGAATATCCCGCCCAAAGAACAGCCAACTAAGATAATGTTGTTCCTTAGGAGAGAAAAATATCTCTCAAAAGCCAGCTTCCATTCCTTGTATTTGGCATTGTCAGACAACGGCATCCGCGGTCTAATAATTTCGCAATGAGAACCAAGATTTTTCTCCAAATAACCGTCAGTCCAACGGGCCCTTTTTTGAGCTAATACCTCGCGTGTTGAAAGATAGCGCCAATAATCACGATAATTTTTGAAGGTCATGCCGCCATGGATAAAAAATACTTGAGTTTTGGCCATAATATTAATCCTTAGATTGAAAAAAATCGCAATGAGCTGTAAAAGGCACATCGCCTTGAGCCTCAGTACAATAACCTTGGCCGGCGTTGTCAACAAAGCTGGTGCAATTCCGGCATTGAGTCGCTTCATCAGGCCAGTCATTTCTAAAATCTGATTCAATTTCGTGAGACATAGATTTAATAATGATTATTAATTAAAACCCCGGGGTTAGCGGCTGTCGGCCAGACAGAATTCTGCTCACCAGCCTTGGGTCCGGTCAGATCAAAAATAAATTTAGCATCACCTTGGGTGATATTCGTGCAACCAGCACTACGTTGAGTGCCAAAATCATCATGCCAATAGGTGCCATGAATGGAATATGAACCGCGATAGTACATGACCCAAGGGACGTCAGGTAAATCATAGACATGGGTAGCTAAGGGCGGTGCACCCTGCATCCTGGTCTTCTTGGTCTTGTACCAGACATTATAGGCGCCGACGATAGTCGGCGATTCACGGTGGCCGACAGCGATATAGGTCGCCATGACCGGCTGATCATATTTATATAAAGTCAAAACCTTGCGTGAAATATTAACATCGACCCAATAATCGCCAACCTTGACCTTGGTTGGTATGATTAATTTCTTTTCTGGCGCTGGTTGGGCGATAGCATTAACGAAAATAGAATCAATATAAGTTCCGGGATATTGGCCGCCATCAATCTTGTACCAAATGCGACCATCACTTTTTTTCATCTCCAAAACCTTCACGGTATTACCATTAAAAAGAAATCCTTTTCTTTTGGCAGCACTCTTCGGTTCTAGTTTAGCCGGAACATAATTGGAATTTACCCTTCCCCACCAACCTAAATATTGCCAAGTCCGAGAAATTTCCTTGCCAGAATCATCTAGAATTATTTTTCCTTCCGGAATAGTCACCAAATCTTTATTGGTAATACCTAGGGCTAATTGGCGCATCAAAGCAAAAGCCGCGGCGGCATCAGGCAGATAATTTAATGATTTATCTTCGGGATTGACATAATAGGCCTTGCCGACATCTTCCGGCTTGAGCAATATCATCCCCTTGAACCTATCCGGGGTGCTACTAGCGATCCTGGCAAAATTATCATTAGAAACGCCCAAGGACAAATGGCGCATCAGGCTATAGGCATCATCCGGAGTGCCTAAATAATAGCGATGAAAATCTCCGGGGTAGACGTACCAAGCCTCACCTTTATTATCCACATCCAAAAGAATCTTCCCGCTCAAGCGGCTGGAAAGATTATCCTCCGGAAAAGCCCAGACCGGAAAGGCCAAAAACAGGCCGAAACAAACGATGATTAAACTAAGTCTTAGTGATTTCATAATACCCATTCTAGCATCTATAAAAGAAAAACGCCAATTCTATTGGCGTTTTTGGTATTATACAAAATCTAAAGACTATTGATAATTTCCTAGCTGATCGGTTTTCATTAAATAAATATCATTATCATTAACATCAGACGAACCAGAGATAATATAGCCGCCATCTGAGGTCTGCTGGATGCTGGCAAAATCGATATTTCCGAGGGCTATTTCAGTCTGAGCCCAGGTTAACACTCCGGCAGAATCAGTTTTGACCAAATAAAAATCAGAATCAGTGACATGAGTCTGGCCGGCTATAATATAGCCACCATCGGCTGTTTGATCAACGGAATAAGCGTCCTGACTATTAGTACCACCGATGCTCTGCTCCCAAGTGACGTTGCCGCTAGAATCAGTTTTGACTAAATAGACGTCACCATCATTAGCATTAGTACTGCCAGTAATAATATAGCCTCCATCAGTTGTTTGTTGGACAGCCCGTCCGGATTGAACATCGGCACCACCTATATTCTGCTCCCAAGTGACGTTGCCGCTAGAATCAGTTTTAACCAAGTAAACGTCCCAATCATTAGCATCGGACAAACCAGAGATAATATAGCCGCCATCAGCTGCCTGCTGGACAAAACTGCCCGTTTGATAGCCGACACCGCCGATATTCTGCTCCCAAGTGACGTTGCCGCTAATATCGGTTTTCACTAAATAGACATCATTGTCGTGAACATCAGTATTGCCGGCTATAATATAACCACCATCGGCTGTTTGATCAACGGAATAAGCGTCCTGACTATTAGTACCACCGATGCTCTGATCCCAAGTAACATTGCCGCTAGAATCAGTTTTAACTAAGTAAACATTAGAATCAGAACCGGTCGCATCATCAATGCCAACGATAATATAACCGCCGTCAGTTGTTTGCTGGACGACTCCCGCTTCCTGATAGCCAGCGCCACCGATTTCTTGGTGCCAGGATTCTATTCCATTAGAATCCACTTTCAATAAATACATATTGCCATTAGGATCGCTGGCATAGCTGGCGCCAGAAATAATATAACCACCGTCTGATGTTTGATCAACAGAAGCAGATGTTTGGTTGCCTGGACCGCCATACAGCAAAGCAAACATTGCCAAGGAGGAACAATCTACATCCATAATACCGGCCGGGGTAAGACATTTGGGACCACTATCTAGGGTGCCAGTAGTGTTACCCAAACAGAAAGAGACGGTATAAGAATTACCATTTTCGGTCTGTTGGTAAGAGAAAGTGTTTTGGCCGGATGTGCAAGAGCCATCAACCGGAGTCGGAGCCGAAGGGATAATCTGCATATAAGTCGAGGTGCCGTAGGTAGAAGTAGAAAAAATAGAGCCAGAAGCAAACTCCTCCGCTGTCGGATAGCGGTTTTTATCATTAAAAAATAATTCCAAGGCGGTCTGAACCTGTTTCATATCACCCGCCCTTCTCGCATCTCGGGCTTTAGCCCGCGCGCTGGATAAAGCTATGACTGAAACCGTGGCGATAACGCCGATAATGGCGATAACCACCAGAAGCTCTATTAAAGTGAAGGCTTTTTTTAACCTAAACATAAAAACCTGTTAATTTGTTATCTTCTAGCGCCGCTATAGGCAATAGCTCGAACGATATTCCAAGCCAAAGAGTTAAAGCCATAAATAAAATCAAGTTTATTCTATGATATAAGGGCCATAAACATTCAAGTTGGTGGCGGAGCTAGTCAAGCTCAATCCTGTCCCCGAAAGAGCACCTGCTTGGCTAGAAATATTGGGATCAGTTATATCTAAATTACTGTCAACAACGGTCGGGGCGTAAGGAGAAACTGTAAAAATAGAGGAAGCTGAGCCAGTATCGCTAGAAACAAAATTCGGCTTTATTTTCATAAACCCAGCGCTACTGCCAAAAATAGTTCCTCCTAGATCATCATACTCATCAAGATAAGAGCCAATATACAAATCTGGACCATCAGCCCAGCAAACATAGCCTTCTTCATACCCCCAAGTATCAAGATTCCTCTCACGAATTACCTCGCTACCCATCAAAGATAGATCATTCCGATTAATACTAGTCACCCAGATATCGCCACTGCCATCATTGGAAGACCCGGTATAACCAACACCATAAATCGAGCCCCCGGAAAGACAGAGGGAGCCAAAATAATCCAATGCCGAACCGCCATAAATCTTCCTGCCTAAAAGGCTGAGGTCTGATTTATCAAATTTTAATATTACAGCACTGCGGCCGCCCGGACCCTCTCCGATAATCTGGCCATAAGCATAATAATAGTCGCTATCAATAGCTCCCCTAAATCCCTGAAAAAAAGTAATTCCGGAACGGCCATAAGCATTCTCCGCTTCAACCGCCATCGTAGTTTTGTTAATCTTTAGGGCGACCAAAGGGCTATTTCCAAGAACGGCGGATAAATACAAATAATTACCATCGGAAGCCAATGATCTGATATTGCTAGCATAAGAATTTTGCTTAATCAAATTTAAATCAAAATCATAAACCATCACCGTGTTATCAATCCCGACATATAAGTAACTATCATCCTTAGCTATACTATATATATAATTTAAGCTGCCGTTACCAAGACTTAAAGCCGAAACCAACGATAAATCGGATTTATTAAATTTTGCCAGAACTCCATCTTGACTGCTGATATTACGATTGATAATTCCCGCCGCATAAATATAATTACCCTGCTCAACAATGGCATGAAAATAATCTTTACCGGTGCCACCATAAATTCTTTTAGCTGCTATAGTCAAATCTGTTTTATCATATTTAATAATCATTCCATCGGTCTGGCCGGCGCCCTCAGATCCGTTATCGCCAACGGCATAAATATACTGAGAATCTGAAGTCAAGTCATATATTTCCTTGTTGGTTGAATCAGTATTCCCATAAATCTGGGCAAAGAAAAAATTATCCTTTAGAACACACGAACCAGACTGACAGGCATAACCATAATCGCAGGTCGGATCGCAAGGAACGGAACTGGCGCTACAATCTAAATCTAAAATTCCACCTGGGGTAAGACATTTGGGGCCACTATCTAAGGTGCCAGTAGTATTGCCTAAACAGAAAGAAATAGTATAGGAATTACCGTTCTCAGTTTGGGTATAATAAAAACTATTTTGGTCGGAAGTACAGCTTCCGTCTACTGGGGTCGGAGCGGAAGGGATAATCTGCATATAAGTAGAAGTACCGTAGGTAGAAGTAGAAAAAATTGACCCTAGGGCAAATTCTTCCATAGTGGGATAACGGTTTTTGTCGTTGAAAAATAACTCTAGGGCTGTTTGAATCTGCTTCATATCACCCGCTCTTTTAGCATCGCGGGACTTAGCTCGGGCGTTTTGAAGGGCAATGATAGAAATAGTGGCTAAAACGCCAATAATAGCGATAACTACCAACAACTCAATGAGAGTAAAAGCGCGCTTGATCTTCATAAAAATGTTAATATTTTAATTGTTACTCACGTAAATTTTAAAAATAAGCCGCCAAGAACCTCAATAGAAAAAGCATCACTGCTACAATTTGCCAAGACAAACGATTTTCTGCCTTGATATAACCGCCGATACCCATCTATAGGCGAATCTTAAAATACTCAACATTCGGGCAACTTTACACGTTTTATAATGCACGGGATGTAGGAATCGAACCCACGACTGACGGTTTGGAGCCGTCCATTATACCACTTAACTAATCCCGCAATATATTATTTTACCTCCCAACCCTATCTCATAATTAGACTACTATATCAGTATTATAGTAGTCTAATTGATAACGTCAATTGATAGAAAAACTACTTCTTCTTCCCGCCCTTCAACCACAGCATCAATTTGCTCTCGCCTAATTTCTTTTTCTCTGCCTCTTCCCTCTTAGCCATCAGCGCTTCCTCTTCTTCGGTAACTAGACCGTATTCTACCTCATAGATATGGAAAATAGTAATAGCCAAAGAGATGATGAGCGGACCAATAACGATACCCCAGAAGCCAAAGAGAGTGACGCCGCCAAAGATGGAAAAGAGAACGAAAACCGGATTGACATGGGCCTTGCCCTGGATCATGTAGGTACGGATGATATTGTCGGTATTGCCGATAATGACCGCACCCCAAAGCAGGATAAAGATGCCTTGCCAGATCTGTCCCGTGGCTAGAAGATAGATGCCTGTCGGGACATAAATCAACATGGAACCGATATAAGGTAAAAGCGAAGTAAAACCGATTAATAAACCCGGGAAGAAAGCCGGCAAACCAATAATAGCAAAACCGATAGCACCAACTATACCCTGGGCGGCAGCCGTCACAAAGGTGGAAATAATAGTAGAATAGCTGACATCTTTGAATTTCTTAAATATCCGTCTATTATGCTTGTCCGGCAAAGGTGACCACAACATTAATTTCTGCAGCATCCTGTCGCCGTCGCGGAAAAAGAAAAACATCGTAAAAATTATCAAGAACAAAGAAACAAAGAAATTAGTAGTTCCTTTAACAATGGCAGTTGCGGCCGTCACCATCCAATCACTAGACTTCTTAGCAAGGTCTAAAAGAAAATTCTTCAAAGTGCTATTATCCAAGCCGGTCATCCCTAACTTATCCAAATAGCCATCCTGAATAATATTATTATTCTGCGCTAGAAACTGGACAGTATTGTTATAGGCGGTAACGGACTTCTTGCCGGCGATAATCATCACCTGGCTCAACGGGAAGATAATAAGGACAACAGCTGTCAGGCACATGATTAAAGCGGCTAGATTGCGGCTGCCACCCAGAAAAGCCATTAATTTGACATAAGGCTTATAGAGGATGGAAACTAAAACAGCGGCGATGAGTAACTCAATCAAAAAAGGCCGAAAGACAATATAACAAGCAATCAACACTAAAGCCACCAACAAGAGCAAGAAAGGCTTGGTTAGTTTGTTGTCCATATTTTTTTAGTTAATAGACATTTTAATTATTTGGTTTCTTTGTGGAGGGTATGCTTGCGGCAAGTATTGCAGAACTTATTCATCTCTAATCTCTCCTTCAAAATCTTTTTGTTTTTGTGGGAGTTATAGTTGACAGTTTTGCACTCGGTGCATTCCAACTTGATCATGTTGTCTTGCGACATAAGGCTGATAACGCCAAAAACATAAAGAGCCTAAAACGCTGTCCATGTCTTAGCTGTTCTTAATTATTATACATCTAATATATAATATAGCTGATAAAAAGTCAATTTTAGGGCTATTTTTGACAATGGGGGCAAAAATGGGTCCCGCGGCCCGCGACCTTAATCTTCTGGATAATACCGCCGCAATTATAGCATTTCTCTTTATTCCGGCCATAAACCTGCAATTTGGCTGAAAAACCGCCACGACGGCCCGAGCCATCACGATAGTCGCTGAAAGTAGTACCACGATGCTTGACGGCCGAACGGATAAGCGGGCTAATAACCTGGAAAAGCTTCTCTATCTCTGCCTTCTTCAAGCTGCTAGCTCGGCGGCTGGGCTTAATGCCAGCTAAGAATAAGGCTTCATCAGCATAGATATTCCCTAAACCAGAAATCAAAGACTGATCCAGAAGCAAGGCCTTGATATTTTTTGTCCGGCCAGAAATAACAGCGGCAAAATCAACTAGCTTGAAACCGGGAGTCAGAGGCTCAATGCCATAGCGCTGCTTGATTTGTTCCAACTCAGATCTTTTTACTATCTTTAAATAACCAAAGCGGCGCTGATCATTGAAAAACAAATCAGAACCACCGGCCAAGGAAAAATAGACCCGGGTCGTTTTGTTCGGTAACTTGTCGCCGCCCAGAAGATTCTTCAGGCTATGACCCCCGGCTATCACCTTCCCCCTGTCTAAATAGATCAACTGCCCCGTCATCTTGAGATGGATTAATAAAAAATAATCTTGGCCCACAAAAGACAAGATTAACAACTTCCCCACCCGGCTGATGTCAGCAAACTTCTGCCCTTGAATCAAGGACACAAACTTCCGGGCGAAAGGAAAAACAGTTTTAGACGAGAGAACTTTGACGGCCACGATTTTGCGGTGCAAAATAACTTGGGCCAAATCGCGTCTGATAGTCTCCACTTCGGGCAACTCCGGCATACTATTTAATTAAATAAAGCACCAAGCCAATGACCAGCAGCAGCAAGACCAAGACGCCCAAGATCTTCATGATGCTCCGGCCAATTTTATTGGAATTAATGAAATAAGGCATAGAAAATAATATTATATCTACCATTAAACCAGAAAAAGCTCTGGGGGTCAATAAAAAACAACCCTAGAATCAGGGTTGTTTTGTGGGCCGGGCAGGATTCGGACCTGCGAAGGCGCGAGCCAGCAGATTTACAGTCTGCCCCAGTTGACCGCTTTGGTACCGACCCAATATGAAAACAATATATACAATTTTACACAATAAAAACAGATTGTCAAATAAACCGACAATCCAATAACTAGGCGCCGACTATATTCCCTAAAATAAATCTGACAGCAGCGTAAGAAGTAAAAATGATAACCAAACCAATCGCCGCCCACATCAGAATATCTCTACCCTGAGCTATCTTCTTTTCATTGCCGGCCGCCATCATCCAAACTAAGCCGCCCCAGATAAACATCAATAAAGCCACCGAGCCTAAGACGCCCAAGATAGCGCTAATAATCTTACCAATTAGTTGCTGGAAGGTGCTGACGCCCAAAGGATTATCTATGGAAACCGGAGTGCCATAACTAGCCATAACGTCAGAGCTATTATTCTCATTACTAACAGCACCACTAATTCCGCCCGCAACCCCGCCTTGCGCCAAGGCCGAAGTGGCCGCCAAAAGTAGAAAGGCCAGAAAGATAATGGGAATAATAATTTTTTTAGTCATATTTTTGTAAAACAAAATAATTAATTAAGCGCCGATAACATCGCTGATCAGGAACTTGACGGCGGCATAAGAGGTAAAGACAACCGCCATGCCAATAGCCGCCCAGATCAAAATATCACGACCCTGGGAAACCTTTTTCTCATTACCAGCGGCTGTCATCCAAATGAAACCGCCATAGATGAACATCAAGAGCGCAATAGTACCGATAATGCCTAAGACGGCGCTGATGATTTTACCAACCAACTGTTGCGGCTTAGTAACCGTGCCCAAGGGATTGGTAAAGGTAACGCTGGACCGTTCAGTGCTCTTTTCTGCTTTAGTGGTAGTGCACATTACCTGCGGTGTAGCCCCAACCATTACAGTTATCTGCTCCTGCCCCTCCGGACAAGTCCCAGAAGTCCCAGATTGGGCTAAGGCCAAGGGAGCAATGAAAAAAGATACAAAAGCTAAAAAAGAAACAGAAATGATAGTTTTTCTAAGCATATTTTTGTAAAACAAGAGAATTAATAACTACTTATATTAAACCATATTTTGGGAAATAAAAAAAGGGGGTTTTGTGAACCCCCTTTAGGTAACTTTATTGCCGGTAAAGCATCAAACTTATCGTTTGCGCTTTGTTGGCTTTGATATAAAACGTCGCATGATCACGGTGCCCCAGGTCAACTTCGCTCGGACTAGCGCCTCTGACTTTAGTGCCATCGTCAAATACCATAATGTAGTCAAAGTTCGGATCACTAGAAGTGACTTCGTAGTGAATGAGCTCGGTCGGGTCAATGGCAATCCAGTGAGTTTTGCCTCCAGCCTTCAAGTTGAAGACATAGGGGGTACTCCGGACGTGGTAGATAACTTTGTCTTGTGAATCCAGGAGCGGCTCGTTCCAGCAAGTATCGGCGTTGACGGGGTGGATAAAATATTCCAGACCATCGTTAGAAACCTTGATGGTAGCTATATCTTCCACGTAATCGCGGGAGTAGATATAACCTTTGTCTTGGTTGGTAAACGCCTTGAAATTGCCGTCAGCGTCGTAATAATTCTGCGTATAGTGCTGCGCGATATGAATGCCCAAGAACAGAAAGAGTGCCAGAGCAGTGGTGTTACCCTTACTCTGAACAGCTGAATCTAAAACATAGAGCAGGCCGGCAGCGGCACAGAAAATAACGACGGTCTTGGCCCAGAAGTCCCAACCTGGACTGGCAAACCACACGCTGTGATCAAACCAGATCCAGGAGGCTAAGAGACTGGTAAAGTAGGCAACGCCCAGGCAGAAGAAAAATTTGCCTAAACGAAACAATTTACTGTCCTTGTTATCCTGGTACCAAGCCACAAATTTGTCCCAACGGCTCAAACCGTTATTAGCCTCATTAGCGGCATTTGGTGTTGTCGGAGAAGGAGTTCTGTGATGTAGACTCCCCCTCTCTCTTCCTTTTTTGAATG
Organism: Patescibacteria group bacterium; assembly: GCA_022710685.1. GTDB lineage: Bacteria > Patescibacteriota > Patescibacteriia > Patescibacteriales > UBA12465 > CG1-02-41-21. Next base: position 19,912 of record JAKLGM010000016.1, read on the forward strand.
GTGAATCTTTCATTGTTTATTCCTCCTTCGGTTTTATGATTTTGCAATATTGCTTCCAGTCTGGGCCAAAATACCCAGCTCCACAAATTTTTTCAGCATGGAATCAGGCAGGGCATTTTCAAGTACCACCGTCTTGTCTCCCAAGCTTTCCCACTTCTTCAGCTCAACAATCATTTCCTTAGCTTCCTGCGGGGTAATACCGCCGCTTTTCGCTAAAGAATTGATTTTCTTGGCTAGGGCATTACCCTGGAGTTCAACGCTTTTAGCATCGCCTTTGGCTCTTTTGACAGTAGCTTCGGCATCAGCTTCGGCATTGAGGACGGTAGTTTTTTTCTGGATCTGGGCGGCCTCAAATTCCTCTGAAGCTACCAGCTTCTTTTCCCTGGCCTGCTGGATGTGTTCCGGAATTTCAATATCCGAAACAGTCAGCTTGGTTACTTCCACTCCCCAGCCGTCAGAAATTTCCGTGAAAAATAATCTGTCTTTGAATCTTTTTCTTTCAGTAGACACGATCTTGTTCAGGTCGGTAATTAATTTAACCCTTTCTTCGTTTGACAGGCCTTTAGTGACCTTGCCGGCAGCTTTCATTTTCTCTACCTCTTCGTAGTAAATGATAACCGCGGGAAGATCCATCAGGTGCTTGTCCATATTGGCCTCATCCAAATTGTAGAGACCGCAAGTGGCGCGTAAAGCTCCTTCCAAACGAGCGGCCGTACTGAGAACAAAATCATCAATTGCATACGTTGCCTTGAGGGAATCAATTACCCGAAAGTGGATGCTTGATTTCACCTTGGTCGAAGCGTCATGAAAGTCAATTTTGTCTTCCGGATCTTCATAGAATAGGGGATAGTTGGTTTCAGCCATGTCGATAAGTTCACGGCATTTCATCAGACCGAAAATTGAAATGGCTATATGGAGACCTGATTTCCAGGTTGCCATATATTCGCCATTTAATTCCACGATCATCTCATGGTTTTCCGGTACTGTAGTCCAGCCCCGGTAAATGGTAATGGCAGCCGAGATAATTACGGCAGCGGTAAAGATTGCTACGGCCCAGCCAAAGCTCAGCCAAATTGAAGCGACTGCTGCAATAGCAGCGCAGAGGATTAAATCCAGGGCTATGAACCCGATCCACCAAATGGTAGGGTCAGCCGGATTTTTCCTGATTGCGGTAATACGGTCATTTGCTTTCATGGTTTATGCTGTTTTTTCGTTATTATTCTGTGATTTTTATTCGGTTTTCAAAGAAAACTGATAACTAAATTATATCATAATTATCATATTTTGTCAATATATTACAGAAAAATAACAAATATACTGGCTTTTTTGCCCCCAACCACAACCCAAGCAAAAAAATATCTGGCCAGTCACCCTGCCCCGCTATTGGCTAAATTGGATTTAACTGATAAGCTAAGGGTAAGAATCATTTTAGAAAAATAGTCGAGTTTCACAAAATCATTCAAATTACAAAAATTATCACTCATCATAAAACTATGACCGGTATTATCAAAAAGAAGACTGACAAAGGCTTCGGTTTCATTACCTCCCCGGAATCTGAGAAAGATTTTTTCTTTCACAGCAACGGTTTAGTCGGTGTAACTTTCAATGACTTACAAGAAGGCGACAAAGTTACTTTCGACACCGAAGAATCCCCGAAGGGCATCAATGCTATCAATGTTCAGTTAGCTTAATACTCCAATAAAAAAACTCCCAGGTTCTGCCTGGGAGTTTTTTATTTATAATAATAGTAATAGAGCTATCTAAAGAATCTTTCCCTTATCAAGGTCTTAAGGGCCAAAATCCCATCTTTGGCTTTTATCTTTTTACCCTCGCGGTATCCTCGACGAAAATAACTAATAGGTAGTTCTTTAATCTTATAGCCATTTTTTAATAGTTGCGCTGTAATTTCTGGCTCAATCTCAAATCGACCACCGCTCAAATTCAATTTTGGCAGGGCGGCTGATGGTATCAGCTTAAAACAAGTCTCCATATCTGTTAAATGAGATTTAAACAAAAAATTAGTAAAACCAGTCAGAAACTTATTAACAAAATAATGGAAGACTAGCGGTTTTTTATTTAAAAAACGCGAGCCATAAAAAGCGCTATTACTATCGTCTTCTTTCTCCGCTTCCAAAAATAATTTTATAATATCAACTGGATCATATTCCAAATCAGCGTCACAAACTATAAAATAATCTCCCCTAATCTCTTCCAGGCCGCGCTTAATAGCGACTCCCTTGCCTTTATTAGTAGGCTGAGTTATCAACTTAAACGCATGTTGATACCTTGGGTCACTCAAGATTCTACCAGTAGCATCGGTCGACCCATCATTAACTACAACAATCTCCTTATTGATTTCCAGGTCTAAAACTGACTGCAAAGAAGCCGCCACTACTTTTTCTTCGTTATAAACCGGGATAATAATTGATAATAACTTTCCGGGCATAAAAGCTAATTAGCTGGCTCAAAACCTAGTCGCACTAAATCTTCTGGCTGAGGTCGAAGATGAACTAGATAGCGACCACGAACCAAGGCAATATCACCCAAATTATATAGCTGGGAAAAGGAAGGCAATTGGTACCATAACCCCACCAAAGCGCAGTTATTATTTTGCTTATATTCTGAATCTACCACTACTGCATCTTGCGGCCGCCGGTTATCAATTTCCTGATGCCTAGCCATAACATCAGGGATAAAATAATCTACATGCTGACTTATTATCCAATCCGTAGCATAAACGCACTTGATATTATTTTGATTTAAAAATTTTTTCAAATATTCTATTCTCTCAACTTCCGTATAATTATCATTGATTTTAGCAAAAATGTAGTTATGAAAAATAGCGCCACAAATTAAAGAGAAAACGGAATAAACCATTAAAAACCAAAATAAAACTCTCCTAAATATAGGGTGAGCGACTTGTTTCGCGGTTGAAACAATTAAAAATACGGCCGGGATAAAAAATGGCAGAAGATAACGATAGGAGAATTCACGATCATTGTAAAAAAGCATGAAGATGACAAACAAAACAACAGAAAGTAAAATCGCCAGATTAATTTTCTTTAATTTTTTTACTGATAATAAATATAAACAAAAAAGAATTGCTAAAATGAAGATACCGATAAAAACCCCGCTGTTAAAAGAGGCCCAGGGGTTAAGTTTTAAACGGGAAACATCAAAAAACCTACCACCATAACTAACATAATAATGGCTAATAATATTTTTAATATTTGAAGCTAGCTGCTCAAACCCCAATTTGTTCTGAGATTGATAGCTCTGGCCCAAAAAATACAATAAAACCTTAGACCCCAAAAAAGCACCGATTAGGCTAGAGGCGAAAATCAAAACTGACTTAAAATTATAATTCACCAAAAAGTAATAGGCGGCTAAAGGAAGGGCGACCGGCAGCCACAAGGGTTGAGCGTAATAAATCAACACTAATAATACTCCTATAACTACTGACCGACAGTTATTCTTTTTAGAGACGGCCAACAGAAAAATTACGCTAGAGGCCAATAGGGCGGTTAAATATCCACCCCGGGCTTTAGTGGCCCAGTCAAACCAAGCCGGGACAGACGATGCAAAAAGAGTGGCCAGCAAGGCCCATTTTCGGCTATTAAATATTTTTTTGCCGGCATAATAAAGAACTATTATACTTGCCAGCCAAAGCAAAAGCATGGCTATTTTCATGCTAAAAATATTGATACCAAAAAAGAACCCCAATATTGCTCCCAGTAGAACCTCAAAAGAAACAAAACCATAATTTTGACCAGAAAAAAATAATGGCAAATCACCATTATTTAAAAAACCTTGAATCATGGTGCCAAATATTGCCTCATCGCCATCTATAAAAAATCCCTTATTTACAAAATAAGCGATCCGGGGTAAAGAGTTGAACAAAATTATCAAAATAATAAACAAGAAATCTTTGCTTTTTATAACTGTCAGAAACTTTTTAAACATAACTTAGCTAAATATTTAGATTATCTTAGTATAACAAAATTCTATAAAGATTAACAGCGAGGTAAACCCAAAAACTAGGGCCTGGGGTAATAGCAATTAAGTCGAAGCCAGTTCCCGAAAAAACAAAAAACCGATATAAAATCGGTTTTTGTCTTGAGCCGTCGACCGGGATTGAACCGGTGACCTTCTCCTTACCATGGAGATGCTCTACCAGCTGAGCTACGACGGCAATGATTATAAATTGTTGATCTCCTCCTGCCAATCACTAATCTTCTGATTGTCCGGATTAACTTCCTGCAAGCGATCCAGGGTTTCCTGCGCCAATGTCTTGTCCTTCTGCATAATAGCTAAATCCAGCAAAAGATTCAAGTAGCGCGGATGGTTAGGTTCAACCTGCAATGATTCTATAATATTATCCCGCGCTTCGTCAAGGTTATCTAAATTTTTATTAGCTAAAGCCAGCTGATACCCGACCTCCGCCTCAGTCTTAGGGTCATTCTTCAGCTCTAACAAACGACGTGCATAAATCAGGGTTTGTTTGGCCTCGGCGTTCTTCTTGAGCTTGGCATAGACTTCGCCTAATTCAATAAAGGCAGGCAAGAATTTCTGATCCATACTAGCCACTTCAATCAGTTTAGACTCGGCTTCTAATAATGACTCATTATCCTCCTTCTTGGCTAATTCCCGCGCCTGACCGAGAAAAAGATTGATTTTTTCTTCTTGCGTTATCTGGGATAGTTTCTTCTCTTCCTTGTATTTTTCCTTCATCCGGCGCAAACTATCTAACCAGCGGCTAAAAAAATTTAAACGGTGACTTAAATTA
>JAKLGM010000017.1 GCA_022710685.1 Patescibacteria group bacterium
CCGACTGAGCCGGAGTTTCGCCTTCTCCCTCTATTATATCACTACTGAGAGTATCTTTCAAAATAGCATTTTTAGCAGTGTTTATAGCATTTTTTAGATCCTCATACTCCGTCTGGAAGTAAACTGTAATCCGGTCTTCCAAACTCAAGCCAGCATCTTTGCGTTTCATATTGATAAAGCGAACGACTTCCCGTTTTAATCCCTCCTGCTTCAATTCAGGCGTGATCACGACATCCAGTTCCAGCGCCATTTCACCCTCGCCTTTTTGCCAGGCCAAATTCTTGATGTTAAGCTCATCGGTTACCAGTGCATGATATTCCGGCGCTAATTCATTCTGACTTTTAACCGTGGCCGAATTAAGCATCTGCCGAATCTTGATACCAGCCTCATCGCGCTTAGCCAGCCCCAATTCAACCGCCCGGCGGACTAAAACCATATTATCCAAAATTGCCTGCTCCGCTTCCCCCGCCTTCACCGTTTGCGGCCAAGCGCTCAAATGGACGCTCTGGTTATTGTCAGAAAAATTATAACCACTCACCTGCTGCCAAAGATTCTCGGCGATGAAAGGCATAAAAGGAGCAATTACTTTTGCTAATTCCGACAAGACATAGCGGGTGGTCAAAAGCGCTGATTGCTTGTCAGTCTCATCTTCGCTCTTGAAACGATCACGACTACGGCGCAGATACCAGGTAGAAAGCTCGTCAATGAAGAGCGGAATCTCACGCGCGGCTTCATAGATATGATATTGTTCCAGCTCCGATCCAATCTTGCTGGCCAGTTTATCCAACTTGATCAAGATCCATTTATCTAAAATATTAGCGCTTGTCGGCCGGACAACATCTCCCTGAACCGCCCCGGCGTACATGGCATAGAATTTATAGACGTTCCAAAGCAACATGATATTCTGCCGGAAAACATCTTTGACATCATCTAAATCATAACGCTTACCTTCCCCCGGTTGGTTAATGGTATACATATGCTGGCGCACGGCATCAACGCCATATTGGCTGATGACATCCCAAGGATTGATGACATTGCCCTTCGATTTTGACATTTTTTTGCCAAATTTATCATTGATATGTCCCAGACAAATAACATTCTTGTAGGCGCTACCCTTTCCCAATAGAGTGCTAATGGCTAAAAGAGTGTAAAACCAACCGCGGGTCTGATCTATGGCTTCACAAATAAAATCAGCCGGATATTGCACGCCGCCATCAACTAAATCTTTATTAGCAAAAGGATAGTGCTGTTGAGCAAAAGGCATGGCGCCGGAATCAAACCAACAATCAAAAACTTCCTTGACCCGATTCATGCTCTTACCGCATTTCGAACAAACAAAATGATAATTATCAATCGCCGGCCGATGGATATCGGACTCCAAGGTTACGGCTTGGCCACTTAAAGCGCTAAGCTTCTCCAAGCTATCAACTACTTCGATATGATCGCATTCAGTGCATTCCCAAATCGGCAATGGCGTGCCCCAATAACGTTCGCGCGATATTGCCCAATCCTTGACATTAGCTAACCATTCGCCGAAACGACCTTCTTTGATATGATCCGGGACCCAATTAATAGTCTGATTATTGGCGATTAATTGCTCTTTCAATTCGGTCATCTTGATAAACCAGGAATCCTTTGCATAATACAGCAAAGGAGTATCGCAACGCCAGCAGAAAGGATAGTCATGTTCATAGGCAGCTTGTTTGAACAGCAAGTTGGAATCAATCAAATGTTCAATAATTATTTTCTCGGTTTCAGCGCTCTTCACAAAGCGGCCGGTCAAACCATAGGCGCTGACTTCGTCATTAAATTTGCCAGCTTCATCCACCGTATGCACCTTAGGCAAACCGAGCTTATCACCCAAATTATAATCATCCTCGCCGTACATCACAGCTGTATGGACCACGCCAGTACCATCTTCGGTAGTGACAAAACTGCCAGAAACTACGGTATAAGCTTTAGCGCCACTAGCCTTTATAGCCGGAACGTCAAACAAGGGCTGGTATTTGAGACCCAAAAGATCATCACCATCCAATTTGTCAACGACCTTATAATCTAAGCCTTGGAAAACATCCTCTAGCCGTTTAGCGGCTAAAATATATATCTTGTCTTCGTGTTTGACTTTGACATAAGAAATATTCTCCCCAACGGCTAAAGCCACATTGCCCGGCAAAGTCCAAGGGGTCGTGGTCCAAGCCAAAATAATTTCACCGGCCTTGACCGCCCGATTACCCTCAGTAACGGTAAAATTCAAATAAACCGAATTTTCCTTGACCTTCTTGTAGCCTTGCGCTACTTCATGGCTGGACAAAGAAGTGCCGCAACGTGGACAATGAGCTACTACTTTATGCCCCTTGTAGAGCAAGCCTTTCTGTTGCACTTGGCCGATTATCCACCAGAGCGATTCAATATAATAATTCTCATAGGTGATATAAGGATTATTCATATCAACCCAATAAGCTGTTCTCTTAGTTAAACGCTCCCATTCATCCTTGAACTTCCAAACGCTCTCGCGGCATTGCTGGTTGAATTCAGCAATACCGTATTTTTCAATATCCGGCTTGCCGGAAATATTCAATTGCTTTTCTACCTGGAGCTCTACCGGCAAACCATGGGTATCCCAACCGGCTTTACGCTCTACTCGATAGCCCTTCATGGTTTTATAGCGCGGCATAACATCCTTAAAGGAGCGAGCTAAGACATGGTGGATTCCAGGAATACCGTTGGCAGTCGGCGGGCCCTCAAAAAAAACAAAATGGCCCTGAGGCGCCTCTTTCTGGACTGATTTAGCAAAAATCTGAGCCTGATCCCAAAAATCTAAAACTGCTTCTTCCATCGCTGGGAAAGGATTTTGGCTGGCTCCTGGCTTATTTTCCTGATCATTTGTCATATAAAGATATATCCTTATTTTATTAATAATACCCATATATCATAGCGACTTAGGCCGGAAAAATCAAGGGAATATAGCAAAAACAGGGATATTCTTCCCTGTTTTATGATAAAAGTCTATTTTCTTTTCCTTTTTGGCGTCCCTGGCTTGCGAAACTTCTCCCACTTGCCATAGTACTCATAGGCCGGCTTGTCCTCCTCCGAGTCCTCTTCTGTCGCCTCTACCGCTGGCAATGGATTGGATTTTTGGTTAAGCTTTTCAATTTCCGCCGCTATCTTGTCTTTATTCTCTTCCTCCCATTTCAAAAAATTCTCATAGTCTTCCCGCCGCTCTGCCGCTTCAGATTCCTCTTCCATCCGCTCCTCGGCCAATTTAGACTCCCATTCGCTCCGATTTAGTGTCTGCTGGATCATTTCCTCCTGTAAATCAGAATCATCGATATCATCTTGTCCAACGGTATTATCATTGCGCTCAGCCAGCGCCGCCGCTTCAAACTGAGCGTGCAAATTTAATTGCCGCGGATCAGGCGCCGGGTTATGTTTAGTTTTATTTTCACGGAAACCGAACATAGGTTTATAATTAATTTAGCACCCAAATAGAATAATTCAAATAGGTAGCGAAGCAAACCCAAATGAAATATGGCAACCAGAGCAAAGCGGCAGTCCGATGTTTCTTCTGCAACAACAGGATTATCGCCAAGTTAGTCGCATTCAATATCAGAATTTCGATCAAAGCGGCGCCGATATTATGCTGGCCAAAAAATAACATGCTCCAAAATATATTTAGAAAAGCATTGTTGAACATTAAGAGGCTAATGATAATGGAATAGGGCGAACGATCGGAGCTATTATAAAATACCATGGCGGCAATGGCGCAGAGAACAAAGATCCCAGTCCAGATCAAGCCGATGATATAACCCGGGGGCACCAAAGCGGGAAAATTCAATTCATTGTACCAACCCATGCCCATGTTAGTCACTAAGCTGCCGATTAAAGAAACTAAGAGCACGATTACCGGGATGGCGATGTAATTAGGTTTGAATTTGATTGGCATATTATTTTATTCTTTATTATTTACTCTTCACTTCCCCGTTGCAAGCGGTCTTAGCCCAGAGGCCCAACTCTTGCTCCCGCGCTGAATCCTCAGCGGCCTGAAAATCAGCCTGATAGCGGTGGGGGTTACTATTATAAGTATACTCAAATCCGTAGCCGTTGGCAATCAGCCACTTATTAAACAAAGTGCCGTCTGGCAGGTAAACATAGCGTAATAAGCGCCCGTATTTGTCTTTGTCGGCCTGGCTTTTGTCGTCTTCCAGACGGACATTTTGCCCTAAAAGCTCTGATTTGGTAATAGCACTGGCTTCTTGGCCAAAACACTGTACCTCACGGCGCGGATCAACGGTTTCCGGCGTATCCAGGCCGAGCAAACGGACTTTGACGTCCTCTTCCCCCATCCGGACAGCAATAGTATCGCCATCAACCACCTCAGTTACGACATAAGTTCCGACCGGCACATCATTAATTGCCGGCGCTAAATCCTGCAAGAAAACGAAAGCGAACAAAGCGAAACAAGCCAGGAGCAAGGAATATAATTTTTTCGGTGATATTCTCATAACTATCAATATTTTAGCTGATTCCGGCAAACAAATCAAACAAAAAGACCCGGACAAAACCGAGTCTTGGAGACAATTATTGTAAAATAGTTTTTCTTAATTCTGAAACGTCATTAGGATCTTCATAAAAGCGCCCCTCGCCTAATTTATAGAGCAATGGGATAACGCCACACTTGTCGCACTCGCCCCAATTGCATTTGCCACCGTTCACTTTATTAAATTGCCGACAAATCGCCAGCTCCTTATCAAAAATTTCTTTTTCCATATTAATAATATCTGATTAATTATGTTTTCTATTATAACCATTTTCCTCCCATCTGACAAATATCTTGAAGACTATTTCCCTGTAAAAAACGACTGGGCCATAACCTCAACCTTGATGTTGCGAAACTCAATTTTTTCTATTCTGGCCTCTATGCTATTCATACTATGTTAGATATTATAAGATAACTTCAAGCACTCGTCCAAATCACGCACTAAGTCCAGTTGTAATGCTAACTCCGGTTCTAACCATTGAAAATCTTGATGTTCTTTAGGGCTCAAGCTCACTGGCAACTCTTCTTCCAGCTTAACCCGGAACATATGATACAGAAAATGATATTCCGGATATTTGACATAAACCTTATCAAGATATTCTAAGGCTTCGGGTGAAAATTCTTGCCCAGTTTCCTCTTTAATCTCCCGAATCATCGCTTCCAATTCGCTTTCGCCTTCATCGATTTTCCCGGCTGGCAACCCCCAACGATTGCCCTCAGGCTTCTGGCTTTGACGATGCAGCAGCAAAATCCGGCCATTATGTTCGACATAACAGCTAACGATGCTAAAAACAGGGTTAAAATCTTTAGGTTTTTCTTGATATATCATATTTTTATCTACAAAATAACCTCAGCGCTATTGCCGATGAACTGCACTTCCCCATCCTGGATATAGAAACATTGATCGTCTTTCAAAAGCCGCAAAGGATATTTCAGGGTTTTAGCCTTCTCCATCATCGCCTCTTTAGCGTCATCAGTATAGTGGCACTTGATCAGGAAAGGAACATAATTAAGGGCGGTAAAATCAGCCAGGCCGTGACTATTTCTATCTAACTTCCAACCGCCGACTTCAACTGTGGGACACATTAGGTAGGAACCGGAACTGCACCCGATATAACAGAGCCCTCTTTCCAAAAGCTTCTTTAGAATCAAATCAAATTTTGCCTCTCTAATATTCTTCAAAAGATAGAAAGGGTTACCGCCAGAAACCTGGATAACATTTCTGTCGGCAAAAAAATCTAATATTTCTTCTTCAGTCTTTCCTGCAATATCAAATTGCTTGAAATCTATACCGGAAGATTCCATCAGGCTATAGTATTCTTCCATGTACTTTATATACTCCTGATCAGCAACCACCTGGAAGGCGGTGTTGATAAATCCGATCCTGAGGTCTTTCCGGGCAATACCAAGCAGATCATAGCCTTTATCTAATAAAAACTTCCTTTTGAGGCTAGTATTATTTTCATATTTATTTCCCGCAGCACTTCTTATACTTCTTCCCACTGCCACAAGGACAGAGATCGTTACGTCCGACTTTGTCCCCTTCTTCATTTTTTACCTTCTCATGGACCATATCAACGGTCTGATGGGAATTCTGCTCAATCATGGTTTTCTCCGGCGCTTGATAGTTCAAGCGGCGATTGTTGCCGCCGGAAGCGATGGCAGCGACTTTTTCAGCTGACAAGCCACCCAAAGCATCGGCGGTCTTGTAAATAGAGTAAACTACTTGCTTCTGGATCAAGTCATTAAGCTCGCTGAACATATGGTAGGCTTCGCGCTTGTATTCGACCAATGGGTCTCTCTGGCCATAACCGCGCAGACCGATGCCACGGCGCAGATAATCAATCGTTTCCAAATGTTCAATCCACAAAGCGTCGATGGAGCGGATCAGGATGCCTTTTTCAATTTCAGTAAAGTCAAAATTAGCGGCGGCATAAGCAGCCTTGAGGTCTTCATAGCGAGTTTCAGCTAATTTAACCAGGAAATTGATAATTTCCTCTCTGGTTTTGTAGTTAGAGATAGTATCCTTGATATCGCTATTACCAATAATCGTCTTCATAGTTTCGGCTATTTCTTGGATATTCCAATCGCCGACATGCTCGCCCTGAGTATGGAAGTTAACTACCTGAGAAATTTCCGTTGCTACCATATCAAGGGTAATATCCGTCAAAGTCCTGTCGGTCCCCAACTTTTTACCTTCATGAATCTCTAATATTTCGCGGCGGCGGCGATAGATGGCTTCACGATGCTTGTTGATGACGTCATCATATTCCACCAAGTGTTTTCTGATATCAAAATTGTTGCCTTCCACTTTTTTCTGAGCTGATTCAATGGAACGGGACAGCAAGTTGTTCTGAATCGGCATATCTTCCGGCACCTTCAAGGTGGTCATTAATCCCTTCATTCGGTCGCCACCGAAGATACGCATCAAATCGTCATCGGTGGAAACAAAGAATTGGGACGAACCCGGATCGCCTTGGCGGCCAGCGCGACCGCGTAACTGATTATCAATGCGGCGTGATTCATGGCGCTCAGTGCCAATCACATGGAGACCGCCAGCCTCTCTGACTTTCTTCTGCTCTTCCGGATCAGCCGGGTTGCCGCCCAAGATAATATCAACGCCGCGACCAGCCATGTTGGTGGCTAAAGTAATAGCGCCCATCTTGCCGGCCTGAGCGATAATTTCAGCTTCACGGAAGTGATTTTTGGCGTTTAACATCTCAGGGCGCAAACCTTCGCGCTCCATCATCTCAGCCAATATTTCATTCTTCTCAATAGAAATAGTACCGATCAATACTGGTTGGCCTTTTTTGTTCCTTTCCTTCACTTCCCGAATGACGGCCATGAATTTGCCTTCTTCGGTGCGGTAGATAAGGTCGTTCATATCCTGGCGGACCATAGCTCGATTAGTCGGAATCACAATAGTTTCCAAATTATAGATCTTGTGGAACTCCTCCGCTTCAGTCACAGCCGTACCGGTCATACCGCCTAACTTGGTGTACATACGGAAATAATTTTGGAAGGTCACGGTCGCCAAAGTCTGTGATTCGCGTTGAATCTCCACGCCCTCCTTAGCCTCAATCGCCTGATGTAAGCCCTCGCTATAGCGGCGGCCCGGCATTAACCGGCCGGTAAACTCATCAACAATGATGATTTCGCCGTCTTTAGCCACATAATCCTTGTCTTTTTTGAATAAAACCATGGCTTTCAAGGCTTGCTCAATGTGATGAATTTCCCGGATACCGCCCTCAACATAGATATTTTCCACCCCCAACCATTTTTCCATCTTGCTAATACCCTCTTCGGTCAAAGTCGCGGCCCGCATCTTTTCATCGACATTATAATCCTCATTTTCATTTAAACGGCGCACTAACTCGGCAAACTTGTAGTATTTGTCAGTCTGTTCATCAATGGCGCCGGAGATAATTAAAGGAGTCCGAGCCTCGTCGATCAAGATAGAATCGATTTCATCGACAATGGAATAATGAAGCGGCCGCTGGACAGCCATCGACAAGGACGAAACCATATTGTCTCTTAAATAATCAAAACCAAATTCATTATTAGTGCCATAGGTGATGTCGCAATTATAGGCTTCTTGCCGAGTGATCTTCTTGAAGTGCTGTAAGCGCTCATCATATTGGGTATCATCGACATATTCCGGATCATAAATGAAGGCGGCGTCATGGACAATGACGCTAGTGGTAAGGCCCAGAGCGTGATAGACCGGGGCCATCCAACCGGCGCCGACCTTAGACAAATAATCGTTGACGGTTACCAAGTGGACGCCGCGACTGGCTAAAGCGTTGAGATACAAAGGCAGGGTTGCCACTAAAGTTTTGCCTTCACCGGTCTTCATTTCCGCAATTTGGCCGCGATGTAAGATTATACCGCCGACTAATTGGACGTCGTAATGGCGTTGACCCAAAACTCGGCTAGCTGCTTCCCGCATCGCCGCAAAAGCCTCGGGCAACATTTCATCCAAAATTGTTTTCTGCTCTTCCCATTCCTTACCGGCTAACCTAGATTTAAAATCATTAGTCAAAGCCGCTAAGCCCGCATCATCAAGCGCCTTCATTTTAGGCTCCAGCTCGTTAATTTTATTAATTGTCGGTTGCAAAGATTTGATAATTTTTTCATTCGGATCGCCGAATATTTTTCCTAAAATACCCATATAATATAAATTGGCCATTTCAGCCTAAAATAGGGCAAAAATGGCTTAAAAATAATAAATAATGAATGTTAAACTCAGTATAATACAGATTGGAAATAAAATAAAGCCCTGATTATTGACAAAAGTAGCAGAAAAGGTTAACTAAAACCAAAAAAATAAGCCCCGGATTTAAAGCTCGAGGCTTATTTTTAGTAATGCTAATTTATTTTACTGGCCGCGCCGGCGATCGATCTTCTTCTCTTTATACTTCTTAATCATTTCGGCGAGATGGTCTTTGACCTTGTCAATCGCTTTATACATATCAGGTTCGGTCTTTTCTACGCGCAAGATTTCTCCTGGTACTTCCAAATTAGCTTCGGCCCGGAAGATATCACCCTTATGCTGGCTACCAACAGCCTTCTCAATTTCAAAATCACAATTTAGGACTTTGACCTGACTCAGATATTTGTCTAACATATCCATCTTCTCCTGGATATAACCTTCAATCGCTTCAGTCATTTCTAGCTTGCTGGACTTAATTTTGATTTCCATAGTTTTATAATTAATAATTAATTAAAAATATTAATAACATCTTTGATGCTGATCCAAATAATCAGAAGGATCAAGAGCAAGAAAAATACATTGTGCAGGATATTTTCCAATTCCCGCTTTACCGGACGACCCTTGATCTTCTCAATTATCAAGAAAAGAATCCGACCGCCGTCTAAGGCTGGGATTGGCAAAAAATTAATGACCGCCAAATTCAAAGACAGGAGAGCGGTAAACTGGAGCAAATAGACAAAACCCATTCGGGCAACTTGCCCCGTCAAAGTAGCAATGCCGACCGGACCGGCAACGTCGCCGCCGACCGGCTGGCCGACAATCAAATTGCGAATTAGCTCAAAGAAAGCAACCAATATAGCCCAAGTCAAGAAAATCGTGGTCTTGATGCCCTCCCAAATAGCTTGGTACCAAGGATAGCTGGTCATCGCCGAGGCTGTCAGCAAAACCCCAATGCCACCCCGATTAGTTTCTTCCAATAATTGTGGCGTAACCTTGACTTCTTGCGCTGCGCCATAACGGTTAATAGCTAAAGTCACCTCCTGGCCGGACTTATCACCTAAAACATTTTGGACGTCCGCCTCGGTAAAGACTGCCTGGCCGTTGATATTAAGGATAGTATCACCCACCTTCAAACCAACGCTTTCGGCCGGAGTTCCGGGCAAAACCTGAAGCACCTGGACCTTCCTTGACTCCATTTTCCCGCCCGGTTGGACGCTGTCAGCCGTCTGGGGCAAGCCGATCATGAAGCCGATAGACAATAGGGTCATGGCTAAAATGATATTCATCAAAACGCCGGCGGCCAAAATGATAAAACGCTGATAAATCGGCCGACCGGAAAAGCTATCGCGGCTAGCGGCCTCTGAGCCATCTTCGCCTTTAATCTTGACGAAGCCGCCCAAGGGAATCCAATTAAGAGAATAAACTGTGCCATATTTTTCGTCTTCGTCATCCAATTCCCGATTGCCCCAGACAAAGCGCCAGCGCTTAGCCGGAACTAATAAATCAATCTCTTTTTTCTCATCGGTAATCTTTTCTACCACCGTACCATCTGGGTTGGTCGATAAGGCGACATCAATGGTTTCTGTAGCTGCTATCTTCTTGAGACGCTTCCCTCGCACTAATTGAATTCCAAAAATTCGAGGCGGAAAACCCAGGCCAAACTCAGGCGCGCCAACTTTTAATTTTCGCGCCGTCCAAAAATGGCCCAATTCATGCACTAGCACTAAGAGGGATAAAACTAAAAGAAAAATAATAATAGTAAAAATCATAAATCTAGATTAAATTTTACGGGGCTTGTCGCCCTCTTCCGAAAGTTCGGATTTTTTCGCTGCAGCTCGCCGTTTATCATCTGCCGCCGCGGACACTAAAGCTGCTACCAATAAAGCAACAAAAATTAAAACGACAACGAGACTAATCATAAATTTGGAATTAAATTTCCATGATTTCCTTTTCCTTCTTGTCGCGCAAATCCTTAATTTCATCATTATATTTACCGACCACCTCATCCAATTCCTTCATGAAGCGGAATTTATCATCTTCGCTAAACTCTTTATTATCAGCTGCCTCATCAATCGCCTTGCGGACTTCTTCCCTAATCTGACGAATTGAAATTTTAGATTTTTCCTGCTTTTCGTTAACCTTTTTTACTAATTCCTTGCGATTTTCTTCTGTCATCATCGGGATAGTAATTCTAATCTTGTCGCCCTCATTAACCACGCCGACACCTAAATCAGCCTCAATAATAGCTTTTTCAATATCTTTTAGGACACCTTTATCCCAAGGAGCGATAATCATACTACGGGAGTCACTGACAGATAGGTTGGCTAAGGCATTAATTGGATTCTTGACGCCATAAGCTTCAACGAAGACGCCATCCAGCAAGGCCGGGTTAGCGCGGCCGGTGCGCAAAGTAGAAATATCCTTCTTGAAATAATCTATCACGCCGGCAAACTCAGACTGCTGCGCTTGAAGATAACTGTTCATAAATTTAATTTAATAATTAATTAGTTTTTATTTTTTTAGCTCCCAAATAAATCACGCTGCTATTAACCGGGTCAACCAGCAAAGCATTGCCGGCGCGAGAAGTAGCTAGCTGTTTAGTGGTCCAAGTAGCGCCACCATCAGCCGAACGGTAGAAGGTGGTATTGGTAACATAGTATAATTCGTTAGAATTTTTTGGATTAGCAGCAATGGCGTTGATGGAAGTTTCCTTCTCCGGCGTAATCAATTTGATCTTCGCCCAGCTCTGGCCGTTATCGAGCGACTTAAGGAGAACCTTATCGCTCGCCAAGAACATCGCGTTGTCAGCCGAAAAAACCAAGCCCTTAAAATTAAACCCCATATTGAATTCCTTGAGCTCGCTATTTAAATCCATCCAATTAGTCCCGTCAAATTTATTCTTATACTCCGACAATTCTTCCAAATTAATACTTTCGCTGGAATTAAAACGATACAAGCCATTTTTGGCTGAGGCCACAAAGACGATGCGGCTATCGGTCGGATGAACCGCGATTTCCCTGACGCCATCATTCAAGCGCTGAATAGTGCGCCAACTAGCGCCGCCATCAAGTGATTTTATTACATCACCGCGGGAAGTGCCAATATAGACGCTATTGCCAGCATAATGGTCAACGGCTACGGCACTGACTAAGACGGTCGGGGTATTGTCAAAATAAACTTCAGTCCAGGTGCGGCTGCAATCGCTAGATTTATATAATTTATTACTAATTGCCGCATAGATCGTGCACTTATCCTTCGCGTCAATAGCCACATCATTAACGGTTTCCCGCGGCAAGGTATCGGCATGGAACCAACCCTTCGTCACATTATAGGTGTAATACAAACCATTATTAAGAGTTGGCATGTAAACTGCAGCCGGATCGCTCGGATCAAGCACTAAATCATTAACGTCCAAAAAACCGATACTTTCAGCCGCTCCGGTAATGGTCGGCATTAATGACATCTGGCGCCACAAATCGCCCTTATTAGCTGTCACAAAGACTCCACCCAAATCATTGCTAACGACGTTCTCTGTTTTAAAGCTCAACGAACAGCCCGACAAACTAAAAACTAGAAACAGGAGCAGAAAAGAAAGGGATAATTTTTTTATCATATTTTTTTTATTATATATTAACGGCAATATTTTCTAAAACATTTTTGGAGTTAACATTAGCTGCCAGATAACCCCGAGAAAACTTTAAAAGCTCCAATGATTTCATCCATCCGAATGGATTCCTTTTTTCTGCCAGAGGCAAAAGCTTTTCCTTAATAACTTCGTGCTGCAATAATTCTGGCGCCGCCGAAACTAATAGCAACAAATCACGAGCCACACCCTCCCAAATTAATAATAATTGATTGACAGTAGCGGCTAAATCATCTTCGCCCTTGCGACTAGCAAGCCAACGATTAACCAATTGGAATCTCTCTGGCAATGGCGCTCCTAATAACTGGACGAATAAATCAACTCGATCTAAATAGGATTGATAGAACTCCTGATCTTCTAAAAACTTAATGGCCAACGCCGGACGGCCTAAAGCTAAACGAGAAAGATTCTTGGCGCTGACCGGACTAATCTTATAAGTATCTACCAGATAATCATGGATAACTTCGGTTTTGACCGGGTAGAAATTAATGACCTGGCTGCGGGAAACTATTGTGGGCAAAAGAGCCTCTAAATTAGCAGTAATTAGGATTACCACCACTTTAGATTTGGGTTCTTCCAAGGTTTTTAACAAAGCATTCAAGCCCTGTTCGCTCACGGCCTCGGCTTCCTTTATAATACCAATTTTATAGGAATTGGCAAACGAACTCATCTCCAATATCTTTATCAATTCTCTGATCTGCTCAATAGAGATATTCTTCTTCCCCGGCTCCCTTTCCACTACATGAAAATCACCAGATAGACTCATTTTTTTCTCACTCATATTAGCCAGATCCTCTCGTCGGTTTTCATCTAGAAGTAGCAGGTTCTTAGCGAAGCAATAGGCAATAGTGTTCTTGCCTAAATTCTCCGGCCCGGCAAAGATATAAGTTTGAGCCAGGCGGCGGTTCAATAAACTCTTAGTTAAAAAATCAATGGCGGCGGCATTACCAATCAGAGGCCAAGCGAATTCCGTTGTTTTTTTAGCCTTAACCATATTATAATTCTCCAATAGTAATCAATTCCAAATCAGCGTTAGTAATACCTAAGCCTAAATAGCGCATCACACCATAAGCGCTCGGACCATCAGCCATATAATAGCGGCGGCCGTCACGCGGATCAACATACCAGGCCTGACCTTGACGCTCTACCTGTAATAATATCTTGCCTTTCTGCTTATCAGAAAAAGTTTTGTCGAGTGGTAGCTTGCCGGCGCCTCTCGGATTATAGCCGTTTCTAACTTCAGCGCCATCCTGATAACTGTCGCCGTCGGTATCCGGATTATCAATCGTCGTACCGAATGATTCTTCTATCTTATCCGGTAAAGAGTCGTTGTCGGAATCAGTATAAACTACCTGGGTCAAAAAACCAGCCGAAATCTTATCCAAGCCGGCGTTAGTGATGCCAGCCCCCAAACGACTCATGATTTTGTAGGCCTCAGCGCCGTCTTTCAAATAATAGCGCTTGCCGTCCTGCGGATTAATATACCAAGCCTCGCCGTGAGCCTGAGTCTGAAGCATAATATAACCCTTGAGGCGATTGGAAATATCCGAAACCTGCTCATATTGGTCGGTTTTATTCAAAGTATAGGTCCGGCTCAAACGCTGGCCTTCGCGCAAGCGAACATCCCAGATCCGATAGACTTTAGTCGGAGTAACCCTATCCCTAACCTGTAGAGCATAGGTGCCGGGGTGATAGACAAATAGACCATAAGCTTCACTGTTGGTTAAAAACTCTCCCAGTTTAGTGCCAAAACGATAACTGCCGTTAACATCTTTAATCTGTTGGTAAACTTCAATCTTAGTCTTCTCCGGCATCAAGCCGCCGGCCGCGTCCTTCAATATCACTTTCAAATCACTAAAGGTATATTCATTTTCCGTTATCGCCGCATCCAGCACGCCGATATCATATTTAGTATAAACGCCATTATTGCCGCTCTTAGCTTCCATCACATAAGAATCACTGATCTGGCCATCAATACTGCGAACACTTCCCTGCGGGACATAAACCGTGGTATGGCCGACTTCACCGGTATTAAAAGTTCCGACTAAATCTTTTTTGTCCTTGACCGGCTTATTATCCACGTCATATTTTTGCGTATATAAATCAAAAGCTACATTCTTCTTTAAACTCCCCGCGCCGTCCCGAAAAACAAATTTAATACCGCTCAAAGTTTTCTCTACCTGATAGGCCTCATTGCAATGCAAGTCCTGCTGATAAAACCAGAAGCTAGTAAAATCCTTAGTGACCGATTGGGCCTTGAGAGCATAGGTGGAAGTGCTGACAGTGCTATTTAAAGTGATTGTCGCCTTCCCCAATATCTTGTCGCTCGTCCCACTTCCCAAAAGTTTTCCCGGCTTCAAGTGATTATTAACATCGCGCGTCTGTTCGTAGACCTCAAAGCGGACATTTGGAATGAACTCGCCGCTAACATTGCGCGCCACTAGCTGGGTAACGCAAGCCGCTTTAACCAAAGATGGATAAAGGGCCAAACCTAAGGCTAAGAACAAAATAATTGTTAAAATTGGCTTATGTTTCATAAATAAAAATTAATTATTATCTCCTTGAATTATACTATTTTTACCGGCAAAAAACAAGTTTAGGCTAATAAAAAAGGGCTTCTATTGAAGCCCTTAAGTTAACGGAGTTATTCCATTTTAGCCGCCTGAAGCCGGTCCGTTTCGGCGCCGGCAATGTCGCCCAATTCTTCCTTGATATCAGCTCGCAAGCTATAATGATCCGCATTGAACGGATCTAGTTGGATAGCCTTGTCTGCGTCTAACAAAGCTTTCTGATACCTTCCCTGCTTATAGTAGCACCGGCCCCGGTAAAGATAATTGAAGGGGTCGGGAGAATCCAGAAAGATAGCTTGGTCGAAATCAGAAATAGCGTCGGAAAAGTCACCAATCAAGTAATAGAGCATGCCCCGCAAAGAGAGTGCAAAAGAATTGTTGGAATCCAACTTTATCGCCTCGGAAACATAATCCAAAGCCCTGGCCGTATCATGCTCCTGTTCAAAAGCGGAGCAAGCGAATATTATGTATTCTACAGCGGTGCTGGGTAAATTCCTTGGTTTTCTTTGGGGAAATGCAGTTAGCGAAATTAACAAAAAGAACAATAACAAACTCTGTTTCATAAAACCTCCCATTTCTATTAGTTTTCCCTACCGTACCAAGTCTTTGGGTTTTTGTCAATAAGTATGCCATTAATCTAAGTTCTATAATTAAAAAACCCCGCTATTGTAAACGAGGTTTTATATTTTCTTTTTTGGAGCAGCAATATCATCAAATTAATTGCGGATACAACGTAAAGACATAGCGCCGATTCGGCCATTGGCCGCACGCAAGGTCCCGCCAGAAGCGGCCATAAGATATCTTTCAAAAACCGCATCGGTGCCCGTAGGAACAGAGCCGATAAATATAGTACTATTATTTCTATCTAAGGAATCACCGCCATCCACAAAACCGACTGGCAAAGCGGTAAACCCGGAAAGATTGTCGCTGCTATCACCCCAACCGCTCGCCGCCTTTAAGTGGTAGCCGCTCGGCAGACAATCGCCTGTCCCGTGGTCAGAGTCACAATCCACATCGGGATCGTCGGCTAAATTAAATTCTAAAGTATGCCAATCAGTTTCATTCGGAACATGCCAGCCAGACGGACATAGCCCTTGGTGCTCGACGGCGATCAATTGACTGCCGCTTAAAGGACAACTAATAGTATAAGTATCATCTCCATTGTCAGTGGTGGCCGCATGGCTGCAATCATAAGGCAAAGCCATAGCCTCGGCCCACTCATATAAACCGCCGTCGCTCGTACAATAATTTGAATCATCATTATAGCAATACTTTTCAACCGCAGCATTATTAGTTTGGCAAGATGGTCCCCAACCGCCTAATTCAACACAAGACATGGCGCCGATTCTATTAATCTGAGCACCATAATTCAAATTTTCTTTTAGCCAAATCTGGGATCCGACAGTAATTGTATTATAGCTTAGGCCACCATAGGAGCATTGGCTTCCTCCTGGGGTGCTGCCAGAACAAGCGGCTATTAATTCTCCACCGCCACCGCCAGAACAATTTACGTCAACAATTCCGCCCGGAGTCAAACATTTTGGTCCGGCAGTCAGGGTGCCAGTAGTGTTGCCGAGGCAGAAAGAGATAGTGTAAGAGTTACCATTTTCTGTTTGCTGGTAATTGATAGTATTTTCACTCGGAGCGCAAGAACCATCAGCCGGAGTAGGAGCCGATGGAATAATTTGCATGTAAGTGGAAGTGGAATCCGTGGTCGTGGAAAATATTGACCCCAAAGAAAATTCCTCTAATGTCGGATAGCGGTTATTATCATTAAAGAACATTTCCAAGGCAGTCTGAATCTGTTTCATGTCCCCCGCTCTTTTAGCGTCACGGGATTTAGCTCGGGCATTAGAGAGAGCAATGATGGAAATAGTAGCCAAAACACCGATAATGGCGATGACCACGAGAAGTTCAATAAGAGTGAAGGCCTTCTTTTTAAACATAAAAAGAATTAAATTTATTACAATTTAATTATAACATAGGGCCTCAGACTAAAAAAGGATATACAGAAAATAGCCCTAAATAGGGCTATTTTAAAGCGAGTAAATTATTTCTATAAATCAACTTTTTTATCTTATTAAGCTTTAATTACTGCAGATATTTTTCCTCATAAAATTGCGGTAATTGGCACTGGACAAAGCTAACGCAATCATTAGGATTATTAATTTCAAACCCATTTATACATTTAATCTTCTCTTGGGGCCAAGTGGCACATTCTTCCATACAAGCATTATAGGCGTCTTCTAAATCAGCTGGGGTAACATCCTCGGTATAAGCAGCGCAGTCTTTATGTCTTTGGCAAGCATCGCTGCATTTGTCAGAAACCACTTTTTTTGCTTGCTCTTCCTCTCGGCACAAATCGCCCAAAGCCTGTAAGATTTCTTTGATTTTCCGCTCGCTTTCCTCTATTTGAAAAAATGGTTCGTTCGGATCAATTATATTAGCCTCACTAATGTCAGGTAGCTCCGGCACATCCGCTGTTAATTCCGGCACCTCGGAACCAGGACGACCAGGATTAATTTCCGGCAACTCCGGGATATACTCAAAATTAATATCCGGCAAAGGCGGCACGTCTGGTGTCAGCTCTGGCACTTTGGATCCTGGTATTTCTATATTCTCCGGGCTTGTCTCTGGCAAGGGCGGCACGTCTGGTGTTAGCTCCGGCACTTCTGACCCAGGGCGGCCCAGGGGATTTTCTGAATTTAATTCTTCCGGTTTTACATCCGGTAATTTAGGCACGTTATCCAACCATTGTTTTTTTCTATCAGCTAAATCCGCTAAACTTTCCTCTATTGCTTTCATCTTCTTATTGACAGCTTTCTTATCAGCGCAATCAGCGCCAGCCGCTGTCTGTAATCCTTCCGCCTCAGCCAACAAATCTTTATAATCAGCCGCGATATCTTCCGGACTATCAAATTTTTCTTGCCGGGAATCAATCAACTTACTCTTGATAAAATAACCGGAAGCGCCCAAGACCAGGGCGGCAAATACTCCGATAGCTATTTTTTGTATCAGGGTCATATGATTATAGTTTATTGTTTATTAGTTATTAATTTTATTATATCACGTCATTTTGAGACAATAAAATGCCTATCAAAAAAGCCCTAAACAGGGCTCTTTTTAATCTGCGGGCTACCTCGGGCTGGAACCGTGGTTTCGGCAAGCCCAGTAAGGCTTTTCGGTGATTTTTTAAGACTTTAATAAATAAGATCCTCGTGCGCTATGATTTTTCTTAAAAAGTGACAAAAGTGACACAGGTATTGATATAAAGGTTACAGATAGCTGTAACTTTAGCTGACGTCAACCTGATTCCCCTTTTCAATCTTAGGGTCGTTAAATGCTAGATGTTTAATATTTAAAACCATATATATAAATTCAGCATTTTTTTCAAACACAGTATTGATAAGCCCGGTTATTTGCTCATTATTTTTTATTGATAAATTTATATAGTCTTGTTGTGCTTTTTCAAGACTTTTTTCTTTCCGTTTTTCAAGTTCAGGAATATTTACCATATCCCTCAAAGGAAGATCGACTTTCAACATCATCGAGTATGCTGTAGCGTCTACAATGTCGCCATTAACGAATCTACACCCTGTGTGGTGATGCGGATGTCTATGCTCCTTTACACCATTAAACGTATTCTCAACTTTATCAATAAATTGCTTTAACGCTTGAACAATTTCTTGTTTATTTAAAGCTATTTCTTTTAAATCATTCTTAAGCAACCCTAGAAAAGCTACAATTTTATTTCTTAAAATATCAAAACTTTCCATGTATGAATAGATGTGGTATTCCAAAGCCTCAGCCTTCTCTATCTCATCAGACTCTGGATAGAAATAAGTAAAATAAGTTTCATATCTTAAGACCTTTTTATAAAAATAATTTATATTTGTTAAAAGATGAAAATATTTTTCTAATTTTTTCTTATCTACTCCAGTGTTATCGACCTGATCTTTGTAAGATGGTAGTAATAATTCTGGATTTAAATAAACTAAAATATCATTCAAAACCTTATCTAACTTTGTTTGTACATTATTTTCCATTTTTTATTTAATAAATACTAAATTTTTCACCCATGGCTGATTAATTAAATTAGCAATTAAAGCGAGGGCTAAGACGACCACTAAAAATACGAGGATTTTAATAATCTTTTTATAAACACCACCAAAAACATCAGTAATAATCTTTTTTAATGATTTAAAGATTATTTTTAATAGCCAAATAATAAAAGAAAAAGGAGCGGCAATCATATTTATTGCCACATTAACCCACTTCTTTTCACTTAAATAAATGTAGTTATATTTCATAATCAGTTTTGGCCTTTAAGGATTTGATCAACATAATGTTTAGCGCTATAGTTCATTTCCTTCTCTTGTTTATCTCTATTCAGCTTATAAAAACAATCTGGAACAAAGGCAGAAGATTCTCTATGTCTAAATATCTCATCCTGTACGGTTCTTAAATAATTGATTTTGTTTAACTGTATTAAATTATTGAAACCATTTTCAATCTTACTTTTTAAATTTTCTATCTTTTTAATCGTTTTGTGATTAGATATACAATATTCTGCTACAACCCTGCAAAATGGTATTACTGAAAAGATTACCAAGATTGGATTTTTACTAAGCGCAAATATTACAAAAACTGAAATAATAAGAATAATAATTAAAGCCCAGAATATTTTTTTTCTTAAAGAAATATCCCAATAGATATTGGTGCGCTGACATACGGCAACTGCCGGTAATATATCTAGCTTAGATATATCTTGAGAATACCAATTCATCAAATCATCTACACTATTTCTTTTTTTATATAATTCAGAATATTTAAGCACTTCTTCTTCGTCAACTTTGTTACCAACTACAATGTCATTCCAAGGCAAGCTAAATACCTCCACATCGAAACTCTCCTGTATTTTGGCGGCATTTTTTTTAAATAATTCTTCGCACCTCTCTAAAATAAATATATCAATCACCAAATAAAGAGTGGCAACTAACGCGACATAGTACCATTGGCTCTGTAATCTATTAGCTAATAATGGTATTATTATGGCAAAAATCAGCGATAAAAAAATACGAACATAAAAAAATTTTTTTGATCTAGAATATAAATATCTCTGAGCTGATAATTTATCAATCTGTTCTGGTAAATTTTGTTTTATTGTAATCTCATTCATATCTATTTTGTAAGTTCTCCATTAAAAACAGCGTTCCATGCTCTAAGACTATAACTAGGCGAAACAGGAAGCGCTCCATAAATTGGCTTTAAATAACTAACTGCTTCTTGAATCTTTTTACGACTTAGAGATCTGTTTTCGTCTGACAACTTATGATCAATATTTGGATAAAATCCTGAAAATTGTGGACATAATTCTGCTAGTAGTTGATCAAAACACCCAAAACATTCTACAACAGTGTTTTCAAGTGTTGTGATATTCTTGCAATTTAAAGCTTTAAAAACCAAAGTATCAACATGAAAGCCGAAAAGTCTTTTATTGTTACTCAGCTCATTCCACTTCCTCATAATACGACAAGTTGATGTTAATAATCCTTTTAATCTCTGGTCTTCTGTCCCAAAAGCTGTTAAATCACTCAGCGGATTAGTTGACATCCACATATGAGAACCGCTACCTTGTGGAATAAAATAATGTGGGCCGTGTTGTGTGTGATTAATCTTTATAGCAGGCACCACATCGATACCAAAACCGTAAGTATCAAGCCAAATATTTATTGCCTGACCGTCTTTTCTTATTTCTGACCTTGAGTAAGTTTCATCTAAAACAGCTCGTATTTGATTTAAAATTTTTTGAGAAGAAATAAGATTATTTTCATCTAAATATTTCGGCAAAGCTAAGGGGTTATAATTCATGCCACTTCCATAGGCTTGGCCTACATTTTGTCCTGCTTCCACAGCATTCAAAGTCGATCCATCTAAAACGAGTAAAAGATCAATATCATCAAACGGCGCTGGTTTTGTTCCACGGATTGCTGAACCAAAAAGAAAATCCTCCCCCTCTAAGACAAAGGGCAAACTATTATCTTTTTCTAATTTAGAAGCAAGTATCTCTCTTAATCTCTTCTGACTGTCAGACGCTTGATTTACAATATCCTTGTCAGGATCATGTTTATTAAGAAAGGTAGTTAATAATGAATTAATCATATTTTTAATCTAAATTATTACCTTCCTTCCCGTCCGGATTAGATACTGGGGTTTTTATCCCATTAATAACTCTAACGTGATAGTCGGAAAAATTTCCACTTTCAATTTGTTTAACAAAATCCGCCCTTGTCATGTCTGTCCCAGATTTATTATCATGAAATTTCAAATTTCTTCCAGAATCATTTTCAGATGTAACGACAACTGATTTAGCCATATATTTTAAATTAATAGTTAATTTTTAATTACGTCAACGACCTTTCCGTTAATAATAAATTGATCATCCTCGCCAATATAAATTGGCATATACTCATGGTCAGAATTAGCTTTTAATATAATTCTGTTATGAATTTTATCTGGATAAAATTCTTTTATTGTTGCTAATCCATCAATAATAGCTAGAACAACATCGCCATTACCATATTTAGCTTCTCTATCAACCAAAACATAATCGCCAGTTTCAATACTTTTTCCATTAACGCTTGCCTGGTTCATAGAATCACCATCAGCTTTTATGGCAAATAAACGATTTTTATTCCTAGGTAGAAGACTGGAAGATATTTTTAAGTAGCTATCTACTTTCTGATCGGCATACGTAACGGCTGGTCCGCAATTAGCCGCTCCAACAACAGGAATAGCGAATAATGGACTTTTAGTAGCATGATTATATCCTTTCTGAACTAGTTTTAGCACTCCTTCATCCAAATTCATTTGAATTAAGCCTCGTTTTTCTAGTTGTTGAAGGTGATATTTAGCTATTTGAGGCTTTCCTTTTGCTCCTAACAATTCGGCTATTTTTCTAAGGCTGAATGACCCCATCTCTGGAGTAGAGGCGATGAGGTTTAATAATTGGGTTTGTATTATATTCATATGCCTATATTATAAATCATTTATAATTTTTAATCAAGATTGCGTAAATAACATTTGACATTTTACACCAACTGATATATAATGGGTATTATATGAAGATATTAGACGTAAAACAAACACAAATACCGCCTAAAAATGGAGATGTAATCATTCAGCTCACAGATATTCAGTTACACACAAATGTCCGAGTACCTGAATTCGCTGGTAAAACAATTAGTAAAAAGGTAGAGGCTATGGAACCAGGGAGAGCTATATTCCCCATCCCCGAACAAGAAGCGAGTCTAAAGAACGGCGAACTTAATCTAATGATGAATATAACCAATGACCCTCACTTGTTAGCAATGGTTGAAAAATATCAAAAAGAAGGTAAAAGGGTGATTTTATCGATACCGAATAATATGCCAGTATTTTTAGGAAAGGATGCGGTTCAATTTATGGACAGTAAGCAGGGACGAAGAATACATAGACGGATTGAAAAAGAAAAAAGATAATTAAAAACCTAATAACAGCGTCGCAAAGAGAATAGAGTAACGCCAAAAGCCATGCCTATTCCGCGCAAGAAATAGTCTTAGACTTCATGTCTGGGCCTGTTTCATGTGTGGGATAGGCTTTTTTGTTTATAAAAATAATTTAATTAATTTAACTAAAAATTCTATGAAGAAATTAGAATGGCACACAGTGCAAAAAAGAGTTAACGACCTAGTTCCCCAGGAAATTAACCCTAGAGTAATCAACGACAAACAAATGTCAGATTTAAAAAAGAGTTTGGCTAAATTTAATCTTGTCGAAATTCCAGCCATCGACTTGGATGGCAAAATTCTCGCTGGTCATCAAAGAATGAAAGCTCTACAACTTCTTGGACGAGGCGAGGAATTAATTGATGTTAGATTTCCTAATCGTAAGCTAAGCGAAGATGAGGCTAAGAGATATTTAATTGCCAGTAATGCTTTAGGTGGAGATTGGGATTTTGAGAAATTAAAATCCTTTAATTTAGACATGCTAATCGATATTGGATTTGATCAAGTCGATTTATCGCATTTTTGGGATAAGGAATTAGAAGTTAAAGATGAAGATTTTGATGTTGAGGCAGAGTTAAAAAAGATAAAAACGCCAAAAACTAAACCGGGCGACCTAATACATTTAGGTGAGCATCGCCTACTCTGTGGTGATTCTACTAACCCCGGGAATCTAAAAAGGTTATTCGGTAATGACAAAGCTTCAATGATATTTTCTGACCCTGTTTATAACATTAAGCTAGACTATTCAAAGGGCATTGGTGGTAAAAACGATTACGGCGGAACGGTTAATGATAATAGAAGTTATGAAGAGTACAAACAACTTATCAAAAGTTCCCTGTTAGCCGCTTTACCAAACACTAAAAATGACTGCCATGTATTTTACTGGTGCGATCAAACTTATATCGGTCTTTTTCAAGGGCTATATCGAGAATTGGGAATAGTTAATAAGCGGGTTTGCTTGTGGCTAAAGAATTCGCAAAATCCCACCCCCAAAATA
>JAKLGM010000018.1 GCA_022710685.1 Patescibacteria group bacterium
ACTTCACCTGGATCTGATAAATAGCCTTGGGCAATTCCTTGTAGGAAGAAACATATTTTTTAGCCAGTGGCGTAACGATTTCCTCATGGGTGGCGCCTAAGGCATATTCTTTTTCGTCATTGCCTTTGAGTTTAAACAAAGCGTCAAAATTCTCCCAGCGATTAGTCGCCTGCCAGACTTCTTTCGGGGTCAAAGCAGTCATCAAGACTTCCTGGCCGCCGATGGCGTCCATTTCCTCCCGAATGATATTATTTATCTTATGAAGCACTCTTAAGCCAAAAGGCAGAAAGGTGTAGACGCCAGCTCCGACTTTGTCGATAAAGCCGGCCCGAATAAGGATCTGAGCATTGAAGCTAGTCTCGTCTTTCGGAGTTTCTTTAATGGTTTTTACAAATAATTGTGATTGTTTCATAGAATACACGCTACCTTATTTTCTCATATTTTTCAAGGCCTCTTTCAGTCTGGCGCCGCTATCAATAATACTGGGGGAAATAGCCCTTAACGCCTCGCGGGCTTCGGATAATGAATAACCTAGAGCCATCAGGGCATCAATTTCATCACTGCCGCTCGCCCCAAAAGCGCTGTCACTATCACCGCCGAGCCGCACCACCTTGTTCTTCAGTTCCAGAACAATCCGCTCGGCTGTCTTCTGGCCGATACCGGAAACCTTGGTCAAAAGCTGGGAGTCGCCCCGGGCGATTGATTGGATAACTTCATCCGAGTTCGCCATAGACAAAACTCCCAAAGCTGACTTCGGCCCGATGCCAGAAACCGACAAAAGCATCTCGAATAAGCTTAAGTCATTCAAATTTTTGAAGCCATATAAATCCAAAGCGTCTTCCCGCACATATTGGTGGGTATATAGTTCTGCTGGCTGGCCTGATCTCAAATCAGCTGACAAGCTTTCACTGACAAAAATCTGATAACCAATATTATCAACCAACAAGATTATATAATTGTTGTTCTTGGCCAAAACTTGGCCGCGCAAAAAAGCGATCATAAATATTATTTTAACCGGCGGCGTAAAACCGCTAAAGGCGGGATGCCCCGTCTAAAAGTATTGGGTAAATAAACTCTCTGCCCGCCGCCCCCGCCGTGGGCTTCTAAAACTTCCTGGCCGCTTAAATAATCAACCATCCCAGCGGCCTTTGTCTTTATTATATCATAAAAAGGCAAAATTATCTCTAAATCATCCCCCGCCTTGATAGTGTTGTGAACCTTAACCAAAATATTCTTGCCATTACTCTCCAACACCTGGCCGCAGAATTCCCAATCAGGCAAATAATGAGAATTCTTGGTATTTTGTCCGGCACGGCCGCCCAAGAGAAATCCATTAGTATAACCGCGGTGAACTAATTTAGTGTTCAGCTCTTTTTCTAAAGCTGGTATTTTTTTGTAATCTGCCAAGGCCTCCCGATACATGCCGACAATATTGGCTAGATAATAGGCGCTTTTAGCCCGACCCTCGATCTTAAAGCTGGTTATTCCCGCCTTTATCAGCTCGGGCAAGTATTTAATAAGGCACAGATCTTGCGAATTCAAGAGATAGCTGCCATGCGGTTCATTCACTAGCTCAAACATCTCTTCTTTACCTTGGGGCTTGATAAAAGTATCATACTCAAAGCGGCAAGGCTGGACGCAGTCCCCCAGATTAGCGCTTCTGTCCACCATCTCCCGACTCAAGAAACAGCGGCCGGAATAAGCCATACACATCGCGCCATGAACAAAATATTCCAACTCCATCCGCGGACAAGCCTGATGGATGCTTCTTATCTCTTTCAGGGTCACTTCCCGACCCAAGATTATGCGCCGTACTCCTTGGCGATACCAAAATTTGACGGCCGCGCTATTGGTGCAATTAGCTTGGGTAGAAAGGTGGAGGCTGACTTTAGGAATATATTTTTTTACCAAATCCAAAACACCGGGGTCAGAAATGATAACACCGTCAGGGCACAAAGCCTTGATCTTCTTCAAATAGGCTGGCAATAATTTTAAATGCCGCTCATGAGCGAAAATATTGACCGTGACATAGACCCGCTTCTTCAATTTGTGAGCGTAAGTGATAGCGGTCTTTATCTGGGATAAGTTAAAGTCATTGATCCGGACGCGCAAAGAAAATTCCGGGATGCCAAGATAGACCGCATCGGCGCCATAGGCTAAAGCAGTCTTCATTTTCTCCAAATTTCCGGCTGGAGCTAAAAGCTCCAATTTCTTTTTATTACCCATAATACAACCAGTATAATACAGATTTATAATTTACCCAAGTTGACAATTTCAAATAAAAATGATAACCTACTATTAGTTGTTTCTAATTAAAAACCCTAGTCGCCATGAAAAGGTACAACCGCACCAAGGAAAGAAAAACCTTGCGGCAGGCGATCAAAATTGCCCAGCAAGATTTTGGCATCAAGGCAGAAATCACGAAAAAATTTCAAAAACTCCTGCCTTTAGACACTATTATTGAGAGCTTCCTGCCCAGAGAAAATGAAATTGGCATCATGCTACCTTTCATTGAACCGGCAGCTTTAATCAATTTTGTCCCTAACTAAGCGGACAAACAGCATCAACCCACAAAGAAAGAGGCCAACCAGCCTCTTTTTTCTTTGATAAAAACCATTATTTCTAGGAAAAAAACCACTATATTTGACAAAAAACATAAAAAATGATATAATTATATTCTAATAATGTACCTAAAAAACAATAAAAAACGGAGGACCCCGCCATGGCAAAAGTTATATTCATGGGCTCGACTTGGGAGGTCCCAAGTTTTAGCCATAGCGATCTGCTTTCAATGAAAAGCCGGTCGCCCCACAGTAAAATTGAAATCGTTTGCGGCAACAGCAAACGGCAAGTCAGTATCAGCGATATCATCCCCGTCTCCCCGATGGCTATAGGGCAAAGGCAATGGAACGGTAACAAAGGCTATAACTTCAAGCCTTCTAATGACCATCCGGAGTCAAAAAAAACCGGAATCAACGATGGCAAGAATCTCACTTCTGCCAAGCCTCACCCCTACACTAGCGCCTCTGCTCTGCCGGTAAAACCGAAAAAGGTAGCTCACGTCAGGGTTCAAGGAGAAGATATAACCTACATTCTGGTTGACAGCATGACCGAAGATGAATTTATGGAACTTTCCAGTAAAAACAAAGGCCGCACCAAAGTGAAAATCAGATTTTATCTGGCAACCAAAATGGTTCAAATCGGAAAACTCTATGTCGTCAGCGACCCCAGCTATTATCGCTAAAAAAATTGCTCTTTCAAAAAAGACCTTGATTCGCTCAAGGTCTTTTTTCTTTTATCTTTTTTCTGCTATCCGCTGTTTTATCAACTCAATGAAATCAACCTTGCTTTGGCTAGTCGTCTCCTGACTGCCCCGCTCTCTAATAGCCAGATTATCCGATTCCATTTCTTTGTCGCCGACAACCACCATATAAGGCACTTTTTCGTTAGCTGCTTTCCGAATCTTATTGCCGACAGTTTCATTATTAACATCCAGCTCGACCCGGATGTCTAGAGCCTTCAATTCCGCTTCTAATTTCTGGCAATACGGGATATGTGCTTCCCCCACTGAAATGACTTTTACCTGAACCGGACTGAGCCAGAGCGGTAAAGCGCCGGCATAGTGCTCAATGATAATGCCCATAAATCTTTCCATTGAACCCAAGAGAGCACGATGGATGACGACCGGAGTTTTTTCCGTGCCATCAGCATCGTCATAGTGCAAGCCGAAACGCTGCGGCAATTGATAGTCCAATTGGATGGTGGCTAGTTGCCACTCTCGGCCTAAAGCATCTTTGACTTTGACATCTATCTTCGGGCCATAGAAAGCGCCATCGCCTTCATTTATCTTGTAGGGCAACTCCGCCTTCTCGAGAGCTTCCTTGAGGTTAGCCTCAGCCAAATCCCAAGTAGCTTTTTCCCCCAAGAACTTTTCAGGCCGGGTAGAAAGATGAATCTCATCAATTTGGAGATTAAAGACGCCATAGATTCGCTTAACCTTCTCTAGCAAAGTAAATATTTCTCCTCCAATCTGATCCGGACGCAAGAAAATATGAGTATCATCCTGGCTCAAGCTCCGGACCCGGGTCAAGCCTTGCAGGGTGCCGGATTTTTCATTGCGGTACAAAGTAGTAGTTTCGGCCAAGCGTAAAGGCAATTCCTTGTAGGAATGGACATCGCGCGCAAAAACCAACATATGAGCCGGGCAGTTCATCGGCTTGATGCCCATATCAATATCATCATCGGCATGATGTAAACAGAACATATCTTCTTGATAATGGCCCCAATGGCCGGAAGTCTTCCAGAGCTCAGCATTCAACAGATGCGGCGTCCTAATCTCTTTGTAACCTTCGCCGTAGGAATATTCGCGGACAAAATTCAATAACTCTTTTAAGACAGTCATGCCTTTAGGCAGAAAAAACGGCATGCCCGGGGCATATTCATGCATCATGAAAAGATCCAATTCTTTCCCTAATTTCCGATGATCCCTCTTTTCCGCCTCCGCCATCAATCTCAAATAATCATCAAGCTCTTCTTTGGTATCAAAAGCCAGGCCGTAAATACGGGTCAGCATCTTATTTTTTTCATCGCCCCGCCAATAAGCGCCGGCCAACTTATACAACTTAAAACTGTCAGCTGCAATCTTGTTGGTGGAGTCCACATGCGGACCGCGGCAGAGATCGGTAAATTTTCCCACCGTATAAAAACTGACAACCTTCTCTCCCTGCTCTTTCAAGCCAGCAATCAACTCCGCCTTGTAGCTATTGCCCTCAGCTTGCGCTAGAGACAAAGCAGCATCAATGTCTTTTTCTTCTCGGACAAAAGGCAGATTTTGCTTGGCAAGATGGGACATTTTCTTCTCCAACTCCTTGAAGTTGTCTTCATTAATCTTGACCTCGCCAAAATCAATATCATAGTAAAAGCCATTTTCAATTGCCGGACCGATGGCCAGCTGAGCTTCCGGCCACAGCTCTTTGACTGCAGCCGCCAAAAGATGCGCCAAAGAATGGCGCTTAACCTCCAAAGAAATCGTTTCTTTTTCCATATAATTTATTTTAGTTTATAAATAAAAAAATCTCGTTTTAGTAATCCAAAAAAATTGAATTACTAGAACGAGATTTCCCCGCGGTTCCATCTAGCTTCCCCGCCTGAGCGGGGCTCTTATTCTCTAATCTCTCCTGGCTTAGACCCCGAAATGGGAATGGATTATCAGTCCCGGCCCTTGGTAGGAGCCGCAATCACTAGGATAAAGATTAATTAGATTGTAGCAGAACTAAGGTTAGATTACAAGATAGCTAAAAAGCCAGCCCTAATAAGAGCCGTTTTACAACAAAATAGAAGATCAGGATAACGATGACCGTGCCGGTCATCTGGGTAAATTCCTTCATAATGGCTCTAATTAATCACAAAATATTATATAAGTCAAGACCGGCGGGCCAACTGGCCGCAAGCGGCTTCAATATCCGAACCGAAACGATAGCGGGTGGTAACCTTGACGCCGCGCTTCTCTAAAATATCAGCAAAAGAACGGAAAACCTCAGGCGTTACCGCCTGGAAATTATTAGTCTCGTTGTAATTCATCAGATTAAGGACATAAAGCGGCTGATGCATTATTTCAGCTAGACGCTCTGCATCTTCCGGCTTGTCGTTAACGTTCTTCATCAGCATATATTCAAACATTACCTGACGATTGGTGGCTAAGATATATTGATCGACAGCTGAAAATAAACGGGACAGCGGATAGCGATCGTTGATAGGCATTAAAGCGGAACGGACTTTGTCGGTCGTAGCATGAAGCGATATGGCCAAATTAACCTGCAGCTTCTCTTTAGACAAACGTTTAATCCCATCTATTACCCCGGCCGTAGAGATAGATATATGCCGAGCGCCCAAGCCGAAGCCATCAGGCTCGTTAATAGTCCTAATAGCGCTTAGAACTTGATCATAATTCAAAAACGGCTCCCCCATGCCCATAAAGACTATATTGGTGATACGGGAAGAAAGATTATTTTTTAGATATCGGGCCCAGAATAATACTTGCTCCAGAATTTCATTCTTGCTCAAATTCCTCATAAAGCCGGAATTGCCGGTAGCGCAAAAAGCGCAACCCAAAGGACAGCCGACTTGGGAAGAAACGCAGATAGTCTCCCGCCCCTCTTTGTGCCGCATCAAGACCGTTTCCACCTTGGCGCCATCCTCCAAAGTAATGAGGGCTTTAAAAGATTTCTTATCTTTAGCCGCCAACACCTTGGCGTTGATATTAATGGGGCATTCTTGATTCAATCTTTCTCTTAATCCGAGGGGTAAGTTACTAGCCTCCTGCCAGTCAGAAATCAAATCGACAAAAAGCAAGCGCTTGGCTTGCTTGAGGCGATAAGAGGCTTCTGTTTGAAAAATATCGTAGAATTTATCTAAGTTCATAATTATTTAGGCCGCTTTTTCCAACAAACCTTCGATTTCCCGGCAGAGACGATTGATATCTTTGGAATCGCCCAATTCACCCGAATCCTTAGAATCCAGAATCTGCTGATAGGCGGAAGCGATCATCTTTTCCTTATCAATCTTGTAACCGATACGCTCTTGGGCTTTAGCCAATAGTTCCTCCAAACGGATATTCCACCTCTTGTAGGTGTCTCGGATCATACGGTCCTCGTCATCAGAATCTCCCTCAACTTCTTCCCGCCGCAACCAGTTTAAAAAGTATTTATGGTCAAATTTATCCAAAAAAAACTTGCTCAGTTCCCTGGCGCCCTTCTCCCAATTCCGATCCTGCTGGTTAAAAGGTTTTTCAAAATTATTCATATTTTTTAATAAAAATTAAGATTTAATCGAAGTGATTAAATCTTAATCTAAAATAATTTTTTGTCAATCTTAATCTATTTGATCTCTACCTCGACCCTGTCAACCAGGCTCGGAGAGCGCTTGATAAAGCTCGGGAAGAAATAGACTTCAAAGCCGTCAATTTCCTTGACTCCCTTCAAATAGTTATCAATTTGGGACTTATTCAGGTTAACTAATTTGCTCTTATCAATAAATTCTGAGTTGTTAGAAGCAACCTGGCTATTAAAACTAACCTTCAAGGTAGCAGTATTGCTATCAGCCTTATATTCCTGCAGTTCATATTTTAAATTGCTCCGCTCAATTTCAGCCGCGGCCTTGTCAGCCCCCAAAGTAGTTGTCATTTTCTGTTGGGCGATTTTTGCGATATCATCACTGGAAAAAGAAATGACATTGACAATATTTTTGACCTTAATGCTGAATTGGCTCTTTTTGTCGCCAACTTTGGCATCAGTCAATTCGACTTGAGCTGTAGCCGGGCTGGTCTCGTAGACTACCTGGTCATGGCCATTCTTGGCCCCGACCCTTTCTTTTACTTTTTTTACCAACAGATCATTGAGATCCTGGACCGCCTTGTCAATATCGGCCTGTTCAATAAATTTTTCCTTGTTGGTATTGTAGGTAAAGGCAGCAGTGCTCTCAGCATAAATCTTATCTTGCAAACCAGACCAAAGACCAGGGATGGTGAATTTAGTCGGCCCAATAGCCATCTCGGCGCTCACCGTGTCAGCATAGATTTCAGCTTCAACTTGACCGCCGGCGGGGACAGTGACGGCTGACTTTAAGCGGAATAGCTTATTATCAGAGCTCAACAGTCTGGTCGTGGCGACTAACGGCTGATCTTTGCCATATTTATTGATCAACATTACCTTGCCTGTAATCTCCTCCCCTTTTATCTCTTCACCGGTAGCGCTATAGACGCCGCTTTCTTCCGCTTCAATCCGGTTAATGCTGCCCTGGATCGAGCGATCGCTATTAGCCGCCTGGTTAGAACTATAGACATCGACTATCAAGCTATCGCTGACTGTTTGTTTGCTCGGTCTGATAACGACAGTCATTTTTACCAAAGTAAAATACAAGACCACAACCACTAAAATGGCCGCCAAGATTATAAATCGTACGGCTAATTTGCGATAAGTTCCAACCGAACGATTAACCGGTTCAGACAATGGCTGCTGCTGTTGCTCCTCATCTTCTTCGGCAAAATGAGACAATTCATCATGATCTTCCGCTTCGTGACCTAAATCAACTGAAGCGCTCGGTTGAGCGATTTGTTGGGACATCATCTGGAAGAATTGCTTGCGCGAATCAAAACTATCATCTAGCGGCTGGCTTGGAGCTTCTGGCGCTAGGGGCGCAGCTGGGGTGGTAGTATCCACTTCGATAGCCTCTAGGTGAGGTTTTTCCACTAAATTTAATAGATCTTTAGCGGCATTATGCCCTTCGATTGTCGGACGATGGACTGCTTTGCTCTTAGCCGCCGGCTTCGGACTTTTTTTGCTTAAAGTCATAGCTTTAATTTTAAAACTTATTATTTATGAGATATTTAACTTATTTTGATTATAACATTTTTTTTAGCTTTCAACAACACTCAAAGCTTCGGGAAACTCAGTTTTCAAGGCTGCTATCAATTCCGGCTGATAATTAACCCGGAAACCGGTTTTTAATATATTCTCCTGACCATTCTGCTTGACCTTGAAATAAACTTGGCTTTCCCCCGGAGAGGCCAGAAACAAAGCGCGCAAGCGATCCAGTTCAGCCGGAGTGAAAGTCCTTTCAAAAATCAGACGCAAAGGCTTGGCGGCCGGAGCCGGCGGCGGAGTAACTGCAGCTGGAGCCGGTGCGCTATAGTTATTGTTAGACTTAAAGCCATTACGGAAATTAGGCCGAGCCTTGCCCGGATTATCTAAGAGAAATTTTTTAAAATCATCAACGCTCTTAGCCGGATTGTCCTCATCCAGAATGACTGCCTTGTCTAAAAGGATTTTGACCTCCTGATCTTTGTCCGAAACCCGGCCGCGACAGAGCACTACCCGGCCCTCCTGCCAGATATTCAAAGTCTCAGCCAAAAGAGTCGGAAAAACCAACAGTTCAACGTTAGTAAGGGCGTCTTCAATCTTGACGAAAAGCATGGTCTGATTATTACGGGTAATAATCTTCTTGATCGTAGAAATGACGCCGGCGGTATTGATGGCCGGTTCATTTTGATGCGCCTTGAGCTCGAGCAAAGGGACGCTCCAGCCGTTTAGATATTGCAGATAATGGTTAAAAGGATGCTCAGTGATATAAAGGCCTAGAAGTTCTTTCTCCCATTGCAACTTTTCTTTTTGCGGCACTGAAATTCCGGTCACGAGCCGCGGCCGCGTCGCCACATAAAGCGCCGGCTGATCCGAGAACAAGCTGCTCTGGCGGCTATCCTTCATCTTGGCGTGCTCTTTATTGAAATTCAAAAGCAAATCAATGTTAGCCAAAAGCTCGCCCCGATCGCCATAACGATCCAAACCGCCGCTCTTAATCAAACTTTCCAATGACTTCTTGTTTAAGTCTTTGTCGCCGATCCGCTCTAACAGATTAAAAATATCACTGTAGGGCCCATTAGCTTTGCGCTCCGTAATAATCACTTCGCAGATATGTTCACCAACATTCTTGACGGCGCCTAAACCGAAACGGATAGTATCCGATTTTTCTTCCACGGCTACCGCCTGGTTAGCGGTTGTACCGCTAGTCACCACGGTGAAAGTAGCGAACGATTCATTGACGTCCGGCGGCATAATCTTGATACCCATCTTGCGGCATTCATCGATCTCGATGGCAATACGGTCAATATCATTTTGGTCCGAAGTCAGGAGGGCGGCCATGAACTCAGCCGGAAAATGAGCCTTGAGATAGGCGGTCTGATAGCCGATCATTGCATAACAGGCCGCGTGAGAACGATTGAAGCCATAGCCGGCGAAAGGCTCAATAAAGGAAAAGACTTTTTCCGCCAACTCTTGGCTCAAGCCGTTAGCAACGCAGCCCTTGATAAACTTCTCTTTCTGTTCCGCTAAGAGGGTCGGGATTTTCTTGCCCATCGCTTTTCTTAGAGTATCAGCCTCGCCCTTGGAGAACCCCGCTAACTCACGCGAAATCTGCATGACCTGTTCTTGATAGATAGCCACGCCATAGGACTTGCCCAATATCGGCTCTAATTTTGGATGGAGATAAGCGACTTTCTTGGTCTGGTGCTTGCCCGCGATATAATCCGGAATCCACTCCATCGGACCCGGACGATATAGCGCCACCATGGCGATGATATCTTCAAATTCAGTCGGCTTCAATTCCCGCAAATAGCGCTTCATGCCCGAACTTTCAAATTGAAAGACACCGGTAGTTTCGCCATTTTGAAATAAACGATAGGTCTCTAGATCATCCAAAGGAATCCGGTCAATATCTATTTCCAATCCGTGCGTATTCTTGATAATGCGCAAGGCGGATTCAATGATGGTTAAGTTTTTTAATCCGAGAAAGTCAATTTTCAATAGGCCCAAGTCTTCAATCGGGTGAAGCGAATACTGGGACACCACGTCGCGATCAGAAGAAGAAGCATATTGTACCGGCACTTGATCGGTCAGAG
This sequence comes from Patescibacteria group bacterium, assembly GCA_022710685.1. Taxonomy (GTDB): domain Bacteria; phylum Patescibacteriota; class Patescibacteriia; order Patescibacteriales; family UBA12465; genus CG1-02-41-21. The sequence goes on from JAKLGM010000018.1 coordinate 10,451, forward strand.
GATTCTTTGTAATTAAAACGCCACAAGCATGCATGGAGGAATGGCGCGCTACACCTTCCAAGGTTCTGGCATAATCCAAAATTCTCTTCGCTGCCGCTTCCTTTTGATAGACTTCCTTTAATTCAGCTACCTCGTTCAAGGCTTCATCCAACTTATAAAACATCGGGATCATCTTGGCCAAACGATCGCAGTAATCATAGGGTTCGTTCAATACTCGGCCGACATCGCGCACCGCCGCGCGGGCAGCCATAGTTCCGAAAGTGATGATTTGCGCGACATGATCCTGGCCATATTTTTCTTCCACGTAATTAATGACTTCACTCCGACGAGTATCGGCAAAATCCAAATCAATATCAGGCATGGAAATACGCTCCGGGTTCAAAAAACGCTCAAAGAGCAAGTCATATTTCAAAGGATCCAGGTTGGTAATACCGGTCAGGTAGCAGACCAAGGAACCGGCAGCGCTACCGCGACCCGGACCGACAACAATCTTATGATCCTTAGCCCAATTAACAAAATCAGCCACGATCAAGAAGTATGAAGGCCAACCCATCTTCTCAATCACGCTCAATTCAAATTCCAAGCGGTCGCTAATCTTTTTAAAATCATCGGCTGAAAGCTGGGGAAACTTGTCATCTACGACTTTGTCCCCTTCCCAGCCATAGCGCTTTTTCAAACCCCGCTGGCATAATTCGCGCAAATAACTATTGCCGTCATGGCCGGCCGGGACCTCGAAATAGGGCAACTGGATGTTGCCTAATTCAATTTCTACATTGCACATTTCCGCAATCTTCAAAGTATTGGCAATAGCCTCAGGCACATCCCTGAAAGCGGCAATCATTTCATCGTTCGGACGCAAGGAATAATTGCCTTGCCCAATCATCTTCATCCGGTCAGTATCTTCTAGCTTCTTTTTGTTTTGCAAACAGAGAAGAATATCTTGAGCCTCCTCATCTTCCTTATTTAAATAATGTGAATCGTTAGTTGCCACCAAAGGCACTCCCAGTTCTCGAGAAAAAGCAATCAATTGCTGGTTGACTTTTTCCTGTCCTTCCAGCTCCGGATGATCCTGAATTTCCAAATAGAAATTACCCGGCCCAAACAGATTTTGATATTCCAAGATCCGCTCGCGCGCCCGATCTAATTTGCCCGCAGAAATCAAGCGCGGGATTTCGCCGCCTAAACAGGCCGTCAAAGCGATCAAGCCTTCATGGTGTTTTTCCAACAGCTCCCAATCCACTCGCGGTTTGTAGTAATAGCCTTCAAGATGGGCTAATGATGTCAATTTGATTAAATTCTTATAGCCTTCATTATTCTTAGCTAACAATAGCAGATGAAAATTACGGGCGTCCTCCCTGGTATTCTTGTCAAAACGAGATTGCGGCGCCAAATAACCCTCCATGCCGATAATCGGCTTGACCCCGGCCTTCCGGCATTTTTCATAAAACTCAATAACGCCATACATGACCCCATGGTCAGTAATGGCTATAGCCGGCGATCCCTGCTCTTTGGCGCGACCGATGAGTTCATCAATTTTGGTCAAACCGTCCAACAAGGAATAATGGGTGTGGTTGTGCAGATGCACGAATGACATAGATTCTAGTCTTATAAAGAGAAATAAGTCTATAAAGAAAGCTTTACAGACTCATTTTAATATGTCTCTTTTTGTAAATTTTGTCTATACTTTTTTGATAATCTCATTCAAATCATCGTCATTGCCGAAAGAAATGATTATCTGCCCGCCCTTCTTTTGCCGTCTGATTTCAGCATGGAAGCCGAAGAAGCGGGAAAGCTTATCCTCGCGGCTCCGGTCATGATAATCCGTCTTGACCTGAGCTCCCTTAGTGCCGCCCAGATTCTTTATCAGCTGATCCGTATCGCGGACCGACAATCCCTGGTGCAAAATCTTTTTGAATACCGACAATTGCTTGGCGGCCGAATCCAAACCGAGAAGATATTTGGCATGAGCTTCGGTAATTTTCTTTTCAATCAAGGCTAATTGGATGTCAGCCGGCAATGACAACAAGCGTAGCGCATTAGCGACGCTGGAACGGGACTTTCCGACTCGAAGAGCCGCCTCTTCCTGATTCAGATTAAATTCGTTCATCAATTGGTTGTAGGCAATAGCGGTTTCTACCGGATTTAAGTTTTCCCGTTGTAAATTTTCAATCAAGGCCAATTCTAATTTCTTTTGCTTGTTGGCTTCGCGCACGATTACCGGCACTTCCTTCAACCCTAATTTCTGGGCGCTACGCCACCGTCTTTCACCGGCAATAATTTCATAACCGGCCTCGCTGTGAGTGACTACTAGCGGCTGGATGATGCCATGCTCCTTGATTGATTTTACCAATTCTTCTAAGCTAGCATCTTCAAAATCTTTGCGCGGCTGATAGGGATTGGGCACAATCTTACTGGGGTCCAAATAAATAATCCGATTCTTATCGGAAATTTCCAAATCACTATCACCTTTGATATCAAAATCAGAGTAAGTATTATTAATCTTCTTCGGGATGAGGGATGATAACCCCCGGCCCAATCCGGCTCCTGGCATATAGTTTATATTAATAATTATTTTTCTAACGCTAAAATTTCCTTAGCAAGCGCCTCGTAGGCTTGGGCGCCGGTTGATTTCGGATCATACTGCAAAATAGTGCGGCCATAGCTCGGAGCTTCGGCTAGCCGGACGCTCCGGGGCACGATTGAATTAAAAACCCGATTGGGAAAATATTGGTGCAATTCATTCTTGACTAATTCCGACAAGCGATTGCGCCGGTCAAACATGGTAACCACGGCCCCCATGATGCCTAGAGACGGCTTCAGATTATTCTGGATCAAGAATATTGTTTCGAGCAGTTGGCTCAAACCTTCTAAGGCATAATATTCACTCTGGATCGGAATCAATATCTCATCCGCTGCTACCAAGCTGTTGACGGTCAAAAGGCCAAGCGAAGGCGGCCCGTCAATAATGATATAATCATAATCAGCTTTGACGTCTTGTAATAAACGCATCAGACGGAACTCCCGACCCTCCATGCTAATCAATTCCACGGCCGCGCCGGCCAAAGCTAGGGTCGCCGGAGCCAAGTAATAGTTGTTCTGCAAGGTTCTCTTGATGATTTCGGCTAGGCTATTTTTGCCAATCAAAGCGTCATAGATACCCTTATCCAGCTTGCGGTGGTCCACTCCCAAACCGGAGGTAGCATTAGCCTGGGGATCAACGTCCACCAAAAGCACCTGCCGGCCGAAATATGCCAGATAAGCGCCTAAATTGACGGCGGTAGTAGTCTTGCCTACACCCCCTTTTTGGTTGACAACGGAGATGATTTTTCCCATAGTTTTTATCAATATTTGGTAAAAATATTATAACCTATTTATTCCCCTTTGACAATTATGATTTTTTTGCTATGATAAATAGCGTTAATCGTCTAGGCCGCGATGGCGGAACTGGTAGACGCGCACGACTCAAACTCGTGTAGTAGCGATACTGTGAGAGTTCGATTCTCTCTCGCGGCACAAAAAAAAGAACCCTATTTCAGGGTTCTTTTTTTATTATCAACCGGATAAAATATTAAGCTAATTTGCGGGCAGCCGGTTTTTTCTTCTTGTTCGTCCGATTAACCTGGCTAGTCAAAATTCTTTCCTGTTTGATGACATTGCCATTTTCATCAAACTCAGCTGATTCCATATATTGCGGCCGGTCAAAGGAATTTACTTTCTTGATCAGATTCGTGATATCCCGCGGGATTTGGCGAGCCGGGGGGATGAATTCGCCTTCATCATCTTTGTAGCCCAAATAATCCTTCCGCATATCGCCCTCATCAATTTTCTTTAAGAATGAAAACAGAGTATTAAATTCAGTCGCATCCAAAACTTTCAAAGCGCGGCGAGCAAAATCAATTTCCGGATCATAGGTCTCGGCCAAGTCTTTCTGGCTTTCCAGGGCCTCATCCGCATTGGCGTAAATCTCCGCTTCGGCTTCATTGTCGACTGCATTCTCAATCGGGACATATCGCTTCATCGGATCATTCCGATTCAAGCGTTCCTCCTCATCATTGATTATTTCGGTATCGCCGTAAGGATTTTCGCTCGTGCCTTTGCCTTTCAGATTACGAGCATCCTCCTCGGTACCGTGGAAATCTTCCAGGCCGGGAAATTCTTTCTTATTCCCCACCATCTTTTCCCAAAATTTTCCTAATGCCATAGTTTTATAATTATTTTATTATTACCAAATGATTATATCACAAATATGCTATTTAGTCAATAATACCGCCACCCAAAACCTCGGTTCCTTGGTAGAAAACGATGCTTTGGCCCGGAGTAATAGCCCTTTGGGGCTGTTTAAAGATAACTTCATAGCCTTTAGCTGACTTTTTCATAATAACACATTTGACCGCCTTATGGCGATAGCGGATAACGGCTTGGCAACTAAAAGGCATTTTAGGTCCCTTCCCGCTCAGCCAATTGACTTTCTTGGCCCAAAGCTTAGCGCCATACAGTAGCGGGTCGGAAAAATCCTGGACCACATAAAGAATATTGTGCTTCCAATCGAACTGAGCGGCATAATACGGCCCAGTACCGCCGATTTCAATCCCCCGCCGCTGGCCAATGGTATAAAGCGAAAGGCCCTGATGCCGGCCAATAACTTTGCCGTCCAGTAATTTGATATCTCCCGGAGCCAAGGATAGATATTTTTTTAAGAAATCATTATGATGCTTGCCCGGGATAAAACAGATTTCCTGGCTCTCCCCTTTTTCCGCCACCGGCAAATGCCATTTCTTGGCCCAGGCCCGAACTTGCGGCTTAGTATAATTAGCCAGCGGAAAAAGCAGATGGGCTAATTGCTGCTGCTCAAAAGTATAGAGGAAATATGATTGATCTTTATTCTTGTCTTTGGCGCGATAGAGCTTGTAGCTTCTTCCGACTTTTTTAATCTTCAGATAATGCCCGGTAGCGACATAATCAAAGCCCATAGACAAAGCGTACTGGAGCAACTTGCCAATCTTCACCTTCTTGTTACAGAGGACGCAGGGATTCGGGGTCTTCCCTTTCTGATATTGGGACAAAAAATCATCCACCACGGCCAACTTGAAAGCAGAGCGGAAATCAAGAGTATATAATTCAATGCCGATCTGATTGGCCACCTTCTTGGCGTCATTTAGAGCTTCAAGCGAGCAGCATTTATTAGTCGCCATAGGCTGGCTGTCATCTTTCCAAAAATGCAAAAAGACCCCAGTCACCTGATATCCCTCATTAACCAGCATCTTAGCCGCGACAGCCGAATCAACGCCGCCGGAGAGAGCGACGAGGACTTTTTTCTTTTTATTATTATTGCTTGCCATTTATTTTCTGTTAAAAATATCTAGATATCTCTGCGCGGCTGCTTCCCAATTGAATTTCTTGACTTGTTCTAACCCCTTCTGGCGCAAGTTTTCAGCCAATTCCGGGCTAGACAGCACCTGCTTTATCGCCTCGGCGATTGCCCGCGTGTTATAAGGGTCAATTGTCAGAGCGGCGCTGCCGACGATTTCTGGCAAGCTGGAAATATTGCTAGTCACTACCGGCGTACCGCAAGCCATAGCCTCAAGGGGCGGAAAGCCAAAGCCTTCATAGAACGACGGGTAGGCAAAAACCGAACTCAAAGTATAGAGCGCCGGCTTGTCTTCCTTGTCCACGTAACCTAAGAATTTAATATCATCCTGATAGGGCGAGGCATATAAGGCCTGAAAAATCTGAGCTATCTTCCAACCGGTCGCGCCGGCAATCACCAGCTGATAATCGGATAATTCTGGGTTATTCTGGCGCAATTCGGTATAGGCCTTAATCAAGCCAACCAAGTTCTTGCGCGGCTCGACATTGCCCAGATAGAGTATGAACTTTCCCGGCAAAACATATTTACTCCGGACTTTTTCCAGGACATCAACATTGTTAACCGGAGCATAGGACTCGTCCACGCCGGAATAAATTACGTCTACCCGCTCCGCCGGCACGCCCAGAAGACCAACGATGTCATTTTTAGTATTTTCTGAGACAGCGATAAAGCGGTCGAAGCCGGCTGCCAACCTCTTGATATTGACTGCCCGATGCCAAAAATTCTTCCGCCCGCTAAAAAAATCCGGATAACGCAAGAAGGATAGGTCATGGATGGTTAGAAACTTTTTAGGCTGATTTGACAATGACAAAAAGTTGATATGCGGGCTCCAAAAAACATCGGCGGCGCCGACCGCTCGGTCGATTTTCGGATAGTGAAAAATCTTTTGCAAGACATAATTAAAAAGCTTGTTGGGATAGCGCGTCCCGACTACCCGGACGTTGGCTTGCTGGAACTGGGGCAAACGATCAGAAATATCTCGCCCACAATTATAATACAGGACGTATTCATTCTGCTTGTCTAAGCGCAGTAATTCACTTACCAGGCGCAGGGTATATTCGGAAACGCCGCTATAGCGTTCATCCATGAGGGTCCTAATGTCGATGGCAATTTTGGCCATATTGCTAAAAATTAATAATTAATATAAGATAATTTCAAATCGAGAAACCATGAAAAAACGTTCTAAAATTTCCGAACTCATATTGTTCCTTAAATTAGTATTTGGCTTTGGCCTCTTTTTTCTTCTCATGAAACTAGACGACTTCTGGGGAGGCCTAAAACTAAAAAAAGTGAACTTGAGTAAAAGGCGCCTATAGCAGCGCCTTTTTTTTATTATCCCAATTAGTCTTGATAAACTCATTAATCTGGCGCTCAAAGTTAGCCACGGAAAAAGTCTCGGCCCAGCGGCGGATAGCCTGGCTATCCCAGCGGTATTCTCCGGCCTTAGTCTTTGTATAAAATTTGTGCACGATTTGAGCGATAGCTTCCGGGGTCTGTTCGGCAAAAAATAGCCCGGTTTCCCCCTCCTTTATCGTCTCGGTCGCCCCGCCCTTCCGGTAAGCCAAGACTGGCCGGCCCGAAGCCATAGCTTCTACCGGAGTAATGCCAAAATCTTCTTCTTGGGGATTGATAAAGGCCAAAGTATG
>JAKLGM010000019.1 GCA_022710685.1 Patescibacteria group bacterium
GCCAGTAACAATAGAACCGCCAGGCGCGGCCAGCGTTTAGCGGCTAAGAGGAAAAAAGACAGGAGCACCAAGATGGCGGCGAGCAAAAAGATAATTTTAATCGTCCCCAAGAGCGGGATAATGACAAAACCGGCCAAGAAAGTGCCGCCGATACTACCAGCGGTAGATAGGGCATAAAGGTTGCCGACTGTCCGGCCAGAATGATTCAGGTCTTTCATCTTTAGCCTGACGGCATAAGGCGAAACTAAACCCAGGAAGAAACTAGGCAAGGCGAACAAAGCCAAAGAAGCGATTAAGGCGGCCATGGCCACATGGTGCCAAGTCCCTAGGGCAGATTCCAAAATAATATTCTTGATAAAAGCCGGGAAAGATAAACTGGCGCCGGCTAAGAATATAATCCAGCCTAAATTCTGGTAAGAGGCTTGCCGATCAGCTATCCGGCCGCCCCACCAATAACCCAAACTCAAGCTGGCTAAGATTACTCCGATTAAGGCTGACCAGACATAAATAGAATTGCCCAAATAAGGCGCCACTAAACGGGAGCCGGCTAATTCAAAAATCATGACCACTGCCCCGCTGACAAAAACGGTTATTTCTAAAAGATAGCGTCGCATAAATTATTTTTTATCTAGTTTATAATCCCAAGCTAAAAGCATCATGAGCATTATCCAAGTAATGCCCAAAGGATGATTGGCGTAAGGGGTGAAAATATTAGCGACCATTAGAGCTAATAGGCTTAAGCCAATAGCCGGGTTGGACCGCCAGGAACTTTTAGTGATAATGAAAAGCAAATAGAGGTAAGCCAGCAGCCCGCCCAAACCAATCTTCAGCCAGACATCCAACCAGCCCCATTCAAAAGCATAGGTGGTCTGCATCTTGTCAGCGGTCGTTTCAGCGATTCGCGGATCGCTTGATTTGTAAGTCACTAAAGCGCCGAAGCCTTGACCCAGTATCGGGTTCTGCTTTAATTCTTCTTTCAAAGAATCCAATAAGGCCCAGCGAGAAGAGATGGCTGATTCATCTTGGGCTATATTGGCCCGGTCAGCAAAAACGGACAGGTTAAAACTGCCGCTCGGAGTCGGCCAAGGAAATTTGGCTATAGCCAAAATTAAGAGCAAAGAAATCACTAGTGCCAGCACCCACTGCCAAGTCGCCCTAAACGCCGCCTTTATCCCTCGTCCCTGCCAAATAAATATAGCCAAAAACAAAAGCAAGACAGCTAAAGCCAGCCAAAAACTCCGAGACATGGAAATAATAACGCCGGCGAAACAAAGCACCAACAACAATCTAAAAATCCAGACTCTTCCTTCTTTTTTGGCCCCGTCCAAAGGCAATATTAGAAAAGGAGCGGCTAAAAGCAAGAAGACATGGGACTGAAAAAATACCCGCCAGAAACCGCCTGGAGCTGGAGTTACTTCAGCTAATCCGCTAAGTCGCAGCCAGCGGTAGATATCAGGCAGAATGCTCGGAGCGTTGTGGGTAAAGAAATAAAATAAGATTAAGGTTTTTACAGACAGCCAAACTAAGGTCAGAATAAATATCTGGCGCAATATTTCCCAAGCCTCGCGCCGCTTATCTGAAACGATAAACGCCTGATAGAGCGGCAGAAGCAAGAAGAAATAAAGCCAGCCATTAAAGTCGAAGAAGAGATTATTGAAGTCGTGGCCTCGCAGCCAGCCCTGAACAAATCCGAACAAGATAAAAAAGAGCAAAGCTAGGCTGGCTTTGAGATAAGGAAATTTTTCAGACCAAGGAAACTTCTTCTCTTTTAACCACTGCGCCAAAAATTGCCCGAACCAGACCGACAGCACTATCAGCCAGAATATGATCCGGAGCGATATCTGCAATCCGCCGCTTTCAAAATAAAATAGATAACCCTTGGAGCCGATAAACAACTCGGTCAAAAGCAGAAGCACTCCATAGTCCAAACGATAGAAAGTCAGGACCAAGAATAGCGTGGCGATTATTACCACTGCTGCATTGTTGAAAGCTGGAACATAAAAAGTAAAGATGGAAAATAATTCAGCCAAAATAATAAGACCCAAAATCAAACGGCCGCGGTAATTAAAAATTTTAGTCATAAGATTAAATTAAGCCATGCTTCTGTTTCACTATCTTCAAAGCGGCGTTGTAACGTTTTACCGCCGGCAAAAATGGGAATAGCTTGTAAGCCATAGCCGGCAACCAAGAACTGATAGTGCCGCCGGGTTGGACCTTGAATAAAACTTTGTCTATCCACCAGCCGATATGCCCTTGCTCTAACATGGTCAGCCAAAGATCCCAGTCCTGCAGCTTTCTAATGCTCTCGTCCCAACCGCTCACCGGAAAATCGACCCGGCGGATCAGAGACATGGTGTGGATATAAGGCGCCTGCTTCAACTTTTCCGGATCAAACGGCCCCAATTTAAACAGCTTACTGCCCCACAGAAAAGAAGAATAGACATAACTCGCCTCCGGGTGGGCGAGTAATTCGTTTAGCATTATCTCTAAAGCTCCGGGCGACAGGACAGCGTCGGCATCACAGAAAAAAAGATAATCACCTCGCGATTTGCGCCAGCCATTATTACGGGCAGAGGGAGCGCCATGATTCTGCTGATGGACTATGAAAAAGGTGTTATTGGATTTGGTGGTATTCAAGAAAGACTCTAAGGCTTTATCCAGATTATCGGTAGAGCCGTCATTGACAATGATAACTTCAAAATCCTGATAAGTTTGCTTAACCAAACTCTCTAAGGTCTTGGTAATTTTGTCAGCCTGATTAAAAACCGGGATGATGACTGAAATCATAATTAATCTAAACTAGTAAATAAAACTTCTGCTTGTTTCTTCCAAGAAAAATCTTTCAGGGCGCGTTGCTTCCCCTGTTGGCCTAATTTTTCCCTTAACGCCGGATTATTAGCTAAAGCAGTGATAGCTTGAGTAATGGCCGTAACATCCTCCGGATCAACCAGTAAGCCATTTTGGTTATTTTCTACCGCATCTGGCACGCCGCCAGAACGGCCGGCAATCACCGGTTTGCCTAAAAGATTAGCTTCCAAATAAACGATGCCAAAACCTTCAAAATCACCGAGAATATTCCGCGCTGGCATAATAAAGATATCACAGCTAGCCAGCCAAGACCATTTAGCCGTTTCATCAATCTCGCCCAAGAAAATTATCTGCTTGTCGCCTTGAGCCAAATCTTTCAAATAGTTAACTTCGCTTCCCTGTCCGGCGACCACATAAACTATTTTTTCTCTCAGCCTATTCTCCAAGCTTTGGATAGCCTTGATGGTCATATCAACCCCCTTGCGCTTGACCAGCCGCCCCAAACTTAAAAGCACGACCTTGTTCTCTAGTCCATACTGACGCCTGAAATCAGTTAGCTTTAAAGTTGTAATAATATTTGGGTCAATGCCCGGATTAAGCACCAGGCTCTTCTTAGCGGCTAAGGGGTAGAAATCATTGACCAGCCCGGCAGTATAGCTGTTAGCGCTTATGATCCGGTCAGCCTTAAGTAGAATATTTTTAGTCAGCCATTTCTTCCAACGATTTTTGATAGCCAGATTAAAATCCAGGCCATGCAAAAAGACGGCATATTTGACACGATAGAATTGGGCGAAAAAAAGAGCAATAGTGCCTAAGGGCAAAATCTGTCCGACTAAGAGATAATCAAACTGCCGCCGCTTATACTTCAAATAGATATTAAAAAAATAGTAGATGTATTTTAGCCAGCGACTCTTGTATACCTTATGCCAGACGGTAAAATTGTCCGGCTGAGGCCAATGGCGCTTCAGGGCCTGGTAGTAATTGGCCACCCCGCCCTTGAAAGGAGGATATTCGGTTGTAAGCAGAAGAAATTTCATAATTATTCCACGCCCGCTACCGGCGTTTCAATGTTATCACCTTTAGACCTTTTAAAAGACTTAATAATGTAAAGTAAATCGGCGCGATGGAAGCCGCCCAAAAGATAAATAAGGACAAAATAGAATAGCGCCGCAATCAGGACCAGCAAGATAATATGGACATGGGGCTTGAGCCAAAATATCAAACCAGCCATCAGAAATGAGGCTAACAACGATTTAGCAAAAACCAAAATATTTTTTTTAGGGCTATAAACAATAATCTTCCGGACTACCAACATCCCCAAAATGAACATTAAGGCATTAGTCAAAAGAACGGTAATAGCCGCTCCAGTCGCCTTAAACAAAGGGATTAAAACTAAATTCAAACCAATGCTGACAATAGTGACTGCTAGCATATTCCTAGTATTCTGGCGCTGGCGGTCGCAAGCATTAAGGAGTGAACCAATGGGAAAATTCACAAAGATAAAGAAAAGGGCCACGATAGTTATCTGCAGAGGCCAAGTAGCAGCCGCATAATTGCTCTTGAAAATCAGCACGATCTTGTCCGCCAGCATAATAGTGCCGGCGATAATCGGCAAGGATATAATAATAAGATAGGCCATGGCTCGCTCGAAAGCGATAACCAGCTGGGGGCGATTAGACTGCCAATAATTGCTCATGGCCGGATAAAGCGAAGCAGTAAAAGCCAAGGGCAAGAATTGCAAAGCAAAGATGATCTTAAAAGCTACCTGGTAAACGCCGACATAATAATCTCCAGCTAAGAGCGACAAAAAGACTGAATCCAAGTAAGTATAGAGGCGCTGAAAAATAGCAAACAAAGCAAAGGGCCAGCTAACCCGGAATATTGTCCGGACTACTTCAGCGTCATACAAGAATTGCAGCTTTATCTTGATCTTAGACCTTAACACCCAAAGCGAATAAGCAAAATTATAGACGCTAGCCAGGGCTAAGGTAGCCATAATGATCCTGAGATTCAAATTAAAATACATGGCGCTCAAGCCGCCGATCAAAACTATCAATTGGAAAACAACCGAAGTGATGCTTTCATATTTTAGGTTGTGAAAACCTCTGACCACCGCGAAGAAAGTGGTAGTAAAAGAATCTAACACCATGCAGATGATGGTGATATAGACTAAATCCCGGGTCAGCTGGTCATGATTAAATAGGTTGATTACCACCAGGACAGCCAGCGTAGTCAGAAAAGTCAGAATTAATTTTAAGCTAAGGATATTTCCTAAAAGCTGCCCGGCCCGTTCTTGTTTTTTGGCTACTTCCCGAGTCAAAAAATTAATAAAACCTAAGTCGATAAAAATGGCAAAAATGGTAGTAAAAGACAGGGCAAAATAGTATTTACCCAGATTCTCTGGTCCTAAGTTTCTAGCCAAAAAAGCGAAATAAGTAAAAGAAATCACCTTTTGCAAAATTAAGGCGATGGTCAGATACGAAGTATTTTTGGCGATGTTATTGATTTTAGTCATCTATCTGCTTATTATATCATAATATTCCGGCTTTTGTTAAGTGATTATAACGCCGCATGAAGCTAATAGCCAGACATCACATCTTTGACAATAGATTGGTTTTATGACGAAGAAAAATAACACCAAAAACTTTAAAAAAACTTTATCACCCTTATGCTATAATATAATCCTAATAATCTAAACTAATAATATGCGCATCCTTCTCATCGAAGATGATCCAGATATCGCCGAATTTCTCAAAATGAATCTAGAGACAGAATTTCATGTCGTGGACATCGCCGCTGATGGCGAACGGGGTTCTTTCCTGGCTCAGACCAACGAGTATGACCTCGTAATCTGCGACTATCTGCTCCCTAAATTAAACGGCCAGCTAGTAGTCAAAGAAATCCGGCAGAGCAAGCGGGACCTGCCGATAATCATGCTCACGGTAAAATCCGAATTGGACACGAAACTAAACCTGTTTAATCTGGGTATTGACGACTACCTTACAAAACCTTTTCTTTTTGAAGAGCTGCTAGCCCACATCAAGGCTATCATGCGCCGGCCGGCGCAAAGAGAAAATTCCCTGCTCCGCCTAGATGATCTGACAGTAAATTCAGACAAGCATTTAGTGCGCCGCGGCGGCAAAGATATCCATTTGACCCGGAAAGAATTCGCTCTCTTGGAATTTCTCCTGCGCCAACGCGGCCGGGTGATTAATCGGACCATTATCATGGAGCATGTCTGGGATGCCGATGCCGACCCTTTTTCCAATACTATTGAAACCCATATTCTTAATCTACGGCGCAAGATAAATCTACCGGGTAAGCGAGAATTAATCCACACCGTTTCCGGCCGGGGATATAAAATGGATTTACGGCAATAAAAAAGCTGCTATCTACATAGCAGCTTCCCTTCATGATTTTTTGCGGACGTTAGGAGCGTCCTCGTCAGAATAAACCAAAGTTCGGCTTCCAGGACTCTTAGCAAACAATTGCCAACAAAAGATGGTATGACCATTTCCCATGACGGTTGCCATAATCCGGAACCCGGTCCATTTAAATTCCTCTGGCGCTTTCATTATTTTTTTTAAGAAAGCAAAGACACGGTTGGCCTCTGATTCTCTGGCCCAATAAGCGAAGATATCGCTATTTTGAGTTTCGTACTGCCGGAAACATTCGGCAAAATGATTGGCGTCAAATTGTTGCGCCCGGTCACTCCAGGATGTTGTCATCTGTTCGGTCTCCCGGATATAATCCAAAGGAAAACGGTACTGGCGAATAAGCATGTTACTGGCATTTCCCAGAGATCCTAATTTACGCAATTCAAATGGTTGAGCCAAATCTACTACGACTTTAGTCAATTTCTTTTCCATGATGATTATTTTAGAACTGGAATGACCATATCATATTATCACTATTGTGTCAATATAAAAGCGGGATATTATTCCCGCTTTTATATTAAGCTAAATTATTTTTCACCCTTTATTTTATCCTGTAATTAACATTAATCTCAATTATTATCTCCTGGTTGCCATTAGGCAAGGAAGGAGAAACTGCGCCGCCGGCGCCGCCTAATCCGCCTTTGTCATAATAAGCGTTGGAAACCCCAGGGCCCTGAACGAAATTTTCCCACCAGCCGATTACGCGGTCCAAACGGACGTCAGCCGCAGAAGCTAAAACGCCAGCTTTATTGCGGGCATCGCTGATAGCCTGAAGGCGAGCGGCCTGTTTCAATTCTTCTAAGTTAGAAACGTCATAGGCAATGCCAACGATCTGATTAGCGCCAGCCTTAGAAGCGGCCTCCACTGCCTTGCCGACCAATGACGGGTCAGACTTAATATTATTTATCTTGACGACTAGCTGCTCATTAGCATTATAGCCGCTCAAAGTTGAGACATTATCAGTGTAATCATATTGCGGCAGTAAGGAATAGTTCTGTGTTTTTAAATCTTCGTCTTTGACCCCGACGGTTTTTAGGGCGCTGACGATACCGTTCATCTTAGAGTTCAATTGCATCAAAGCATCTTCCGCCTTAGCCACCTTGTCAATCTGGATGCCAACAGTAATATTGGCGACATCCGGCTGATAGGAAACTTTGCCTTGGCCGACGACTGAAACCTGATATTGCTGTTGGTTAACTATCCGGTCACGTAAGATAGCGACCACGACGATACTGGTCAAAAGGACCAGGCCGACGATTTTCAGGGCGATCTTCTTGTGACCGCCGCAACAAGCTTGATTGTTTTCCATAAGATTTTAATTATTAAATATAATAAGCTATTAAACGACCGAGATAATAGGTTAAGATCAGGACTAAAATAGCAATCAGGACGTGCTCGGTTATAACTTCCTGCGGCTTCATTTTCTCCTGCCGCGCTATCCTATAACTGATAAATATTAAAATAGCAAAGCCCCAAAGGATCGATAGCCACCAAGCCCAATCAAGAGGTAAGAATAAAAAAGGCAGCAAGAAGGACAAGGCAAAAATTAACTTAGTTAAAAAAGTAGCGCTAGTCGCTTTCCAAATTTCTGCCGGCCGGCGATTGCCCTCAGACTCTACGGCCATATGCATCCCCAAAGCATCAGAAAAAGCATCAGCCAAAGCAATAGTTAATATGCCGCTGATAACCACTATCTTAGAACCGGTGCTAGAATCTAAGCCGGTAATCAAGCCTAGAGTGGTAATCACCGCCGAAGTCAAACCAAAACTAAAACCTTTTTTAGAGAATTTATTCATAAGGTTATTATAGCAAAGAAGCCAATTAATAAAAAGACCCGGGGTGGATTCCGGGTCTAAAAGACTGGTTAATTGCGCCTAATATTTTCCTTAAACTTTTCAACGTCCGTTCCGACCAAACTCTGGCATTCAGTACAGAGCGCGTCAACAAACTCTATGGGGCCAAAATTAGCTCTCATAAAAACATGATGGTTGAAAGATTCTATCAAGCGGCGATCCGGATCTTCAGTTTTATACCATGTTTGGGTTTGAGGATTAAACCAAAATCCGCAGCGGAGACATTTTTTTATCTTCATACATAACTGATTAAAGGAACATCACTCTATAATAGTTTGTCGCCATTAGATTGTCAAATTATAAAAAAAACGGGCAGCAAGCCCGTCGGTCTAGCCCAGTCTAACGCCGCTTGCGCCGCGCATGATGCTTCTGATGCAAAGATTTTGATTTTTCCGTTACCGCCAAGATAGTCAAAACCGCGATATAAGAAGATATCACCGAACTAGGCAGCTCATAATTTTTTTGCAGGATCAATTGCAGGCCGACGATAATCAGAATTAAGGCCGTCCAAGCGATAACAAACAGTTCGCCCGGATGTTGCGCTTTGTGTCGGTCATACCAACGCTCAAATTCCTTGTTACCGACATAAACTGCCAAGACGCCGATATAGATGAAGCCAAAAACTTCCAAAGCTTCAGTAATAAAATTATCATTAATGAAGTCCCAGATAATCAAAAGGAAAAACATTACTGACCAAAAATTAGCCAGATACTGCCAGAAATTAAATTGTTTTTTGGGCCAGGACAACATAATTTTATAATTATTTCTTCCTTATCTTTCATTAAATTATAGCACAGAATAATAAAAAATAACAAAAAAACCGGCCCCAGCCGGCTTCTTTGTTGTTATTATAGACTAATATTAGCGGCAGCTTGATTGCTGGCACTCGCTCTTGGCCGCAGCGTCAGAAATCATATCGCACATAGCGCAGAGGTTGACTCCAGCGCCAGTGCTAGGCTTCTTGAGATCTTGAATCATCTGGTTCATGTCGGTAAAAGTAACTCCCGCTGGCAATTCGAACATAGAATTATCTACGCTCCAATTGCGGCACTTGAAATCAATTCTCTGATCCAAATCACCAGTCTTCTGTTTGTCAGTTTCGCTGACATTAGAAGCTTCTTCTAACTTCACCTTGAAACCGGCCTTGTCATTAGTGCTATTCCAGGAATAGGCATACTGGCCATCGCTAATGCTATTCATTTTTATTTTCATCGGATTAGGCCCACTAATAGTCGCTTCGGCTTCGCTCCGAAACTTGCCATTCTTGCCATCAACATAAAATTCACCGTTCTGTTCCATCTTTTCAACTTCATCTTTGAAGCTAAAAGTGCAATGCAACGATTTGCCGCCCCGTAACATTTCCAAGGCGGAGGCGGTCAAGCTAACCTCATCGTTTTCCTCCGAGGAATTAACCGGTACATTTCCGGTCTGATTATCAGCCGGGGCTTTTTTCTGACCACAACCAACCAGAACGAAAACTACCGGTAATAAAATCAAAAGGGAGATAAATTTTGATCTCATAATTTTTAGATTATTTTATTATGGAGTTATTATATCATTTTAATTAAAAATAAAAAAGAGGCTCTCAAGCGAGAGCCTCTAGCAAAAACTATTAAAATTTGATCGGAACAACTACTTGTTTGGCATTCTCCGGCAGACCAGAAGGATTATCCTTTTCTAAGACTAAGGAACCGGCAGAACTGGTCGGACGAGTGAAATTAATTGATGCTTTGAAAGGCACAAAATTTTCTGTCATCCAATCTGATTGCGATTGAGCGATGCCAGAACCTAATTCTTGGCCATTAGCATCTAAAATCTTAACGGGAAATGATCCTTCAAAAAACCAAGCACCGCGAGCGCTTCCCTCTACTAACAAAGGGCTAGCGATAACCTGATCAGCGGCAATAATATTGAGCTTGACGTCTTCCGAGCTAAAAGGCACTAAAGAATTAACCTTCGGTCGGACCACGTGGCGCAAAGCCGGCATACTGGTATCAACGGCAAATTCATTTTTTGTTTGCTGGAAATTGACAAAGAAAGCTACCACCAGCATAAAAACCAAAGCGGCAAAGATGCCAATGATAATTGAAGCGCGAGATTTGCGATTAACCATAAAGAAACCGGCGGCGATAATCAAAAGCGGCCAGAGCGCCTTAAAGTTAACATCGATTTGCGGCAAGATACCCAAATTCCGAGCTAAATAGAATAAGCCCAGCAAGAGCAAAAGCAAGCCGAAAAATATTTTACCGAAGTGGCCATCGCAATAGCCGCTCTCACAACCGCAACCGCAGCTCGGCGCGGCCTTAGCTTTCTCAGCCATAACTTTGGCCGGGGCGGCCTTAGGCGCCGCGACCTTGGAAGTTTTAGAAATTTTCTTGACCTTAGTAGTCTTCATAATTTTATATGATTATTTTTCTTTATTTTTATTATCACCATAACTGCCAATCAAGTAGATTCCTAAGATGATAACTAGGAACGGGTAGATTAAAGCCCAATTGATGTATAGTCTGAAGGCTTGCTGCAGTAGCAAGGATACGCCGATGAACAAGATGATGAGACCCAAGATATTGCGGGTTCGATGCTGGTCTTTGTCAATTTCCCCGGCTAAGTGTTTGGCGCTCTGGCTTAACTCATCGGCCAACTCTTTTACCTTCTCAGTGCCTTTTTTCTCCCCCGGTTCAGTCGGTATCACTAAAGCCAAAATGACATAAAGCAATACGCCAAAACCGCTACTGATAGCTAGCAGGATAAAAATGATTCTGACCAAGACTGAATCAATTTTAAAATAATCTGCCAGGCCGCCGCAAACGCCCCAAATCACGCGATCGGTGCGCGAGCGGTAGAACTTTTTGATTGGTTCGGACATAATTTTTGTTAAAAAATTTTATTTAATTTTTTGATGAAGTTATTGACCTTAAGATTATAACACATTTTTTTAAAAAGCGGAAATAGCTATTTCAAACGGCGCGCCCGACGCCCGGCGGCGATAACAAAACGATGGGCTTCTTCCCTAACCGCCAATAAAGTCCCTTTAATACTGGCCGCTAATTCCTGAAAATTCTTTTTTACCAATTTAGCAAAAACCAATCTATCGCCCCCCAGCTTAGAGATGCCGACCAGAGGCAAACTGATATTTTGCCGGCGCAGGACTTTATCCACAAAGTCGATCTGCGGCTTGCCGCCGTCAATCATGATCAAATCCGGCCGCGGCCACTCGCTGTGAGCAAAGCGCCGCAAGAGCATTTCGCTCAAAGCCCGCTCATCGTCTCCGGGCGGCGCTTCTTTAATCTTAAACAACCGATATTCTTTCTTGTCGGCTATTCCGTTGCTAAAGACCACCATAGAGCCATAGGTTTCCTTGCCGGTCAAATGCGATATATCATAACCCTCGATTCGATTAATCCGAGGCAAGGCCAGATTATCTTCCCGGGATAGCAAAGAAACATCCTGGACGTGCTTTATCGCCTTGACCTTATCCGGATTCTCCCGTAGCAATTTTTTCATTAATCTGATTTTCTCTCCCTTGAGGAATAGGACGATATTTTTTATATTGCTTTGGTAGTCGGCCGCTGAGATGGCGTCCACGCAGGCCCCGGGACAAAGCCCGATCTGGTAATCAAAGCAAGCCCGACCGCTATGGGGCGTACAGTTTCCATAAGGAAAAAGGCGACGGATAATCTTTAGGGCGCTTTGGATCAGATAGAAAGACTGATAAGGGCCAAAAATATGGGCCTTAGCTGGTGGAAACTTCTTTAAATCCTGACCCCGGATGATAATCGGCTTAGGAAAAGGGTCAATTTTAGAGATAGCGACATAAATGAAAGATCGGTCATCGCGGTCCTTGACGTTATATTTAGGCCAATATTTCTTGATATAATGAGCTTCAAGGACTATTGCTTCCAATAAAGTATCGCAAACCTCATGTTTTATATCGCTGGATAAAGCCACCATCTCGCTAATTCGGGAGTCAACATTCTTTAAAAAATACTGATTAACCCGGCTGTACAAATTTGTTGCTCGCCCCACGTACAAAACCTGGCCTTTTTTGTTAAGCCAGAAATAGACGCCAGGTTTTTTAGGAATTTTTTTAGCCTTTTCCTTAAGTGTCATAATTTAATCAAATATTCTTTAAGATTAACCACCCGTCCTGCTTTTATCAATATTCCTTCCTTTTTAAGCAAGGCTACCTTATTTTTTGTCCCGCTGGCAAAACCACCCACTGTGCCATTACTTCTGACCACTCGATGGCACGGCACTAGCGGAGCATAAGGATTTTTATTCAAAGCATTTCCCACCGCCCGCGCCGCCCGGGGACGATGAATCATTCTAGCAATCTGCTGATAGGTCGCTAGGTGGCCGCGCGGTATCTTTTTAGTCGCCACCCAGACCGACTCGCTAAAACTTTGGGCCATATTACTTCTTTAGGTAGGGTTTGAGATACAATCCGGTGATGCTGTCATCGTCTCGCGCCAAGTCTTCCGGCTCACCATAAGAGATAAGCTTGCCGCCGCCATCGCCGCCTTCCGGGCCTAGGTCAAAAACGTAATCCATAGATTTGATCATATGGAGATTATGCTCGATAATCAAAGCCGAGTTCCCTTTGTCCACTAATTTATTCAAAACGCTTAATAGCATCTCAATATCATGATAGTGGAGGCCGGTAGTCGGCTCATCTAATAGATAGAGGGTTTTCTGCCCCAAGCTATGGGTTAACTCTTTGGCAATCTTAATGCGCTGGGCTTCGCCGCCAGATAAAGTAGTAGCTGATTGGCCTAATTGCAAATAGCCCAAACCGACATCGACCAGGACTTTCAGCTTGTCGGCAATGTGATAGTTCTCCTTAAAAAAATCCAGAGCTTCGCTAATAGTCAGACTTAAGACATCGGCAATATTTAAGCCCTGATGTTTGACCTGCAAGGTTTCACGATTAAAACGCTTGCCATGGCAAACTTCACACTCCACTAACACTGGGGGCAAGAAATGCATTTCAATCAGATTAAAACCAGCGCCTTCGCAAGCTTCGCACCGCCCGCCAGAGCGATTAAAAGAAAAACGAGACAAGGTATAACCTCTTTCCCGCGCTGCGGGCAGGGCCGCAAAAAAATCTCTGATAGGAGTAAAGATGCCGGTGTAGGTAGCGGGATTAGAACGCGGCGTCCGACCAATCGGCGATTGGTCTATCACCACTAATTTATTAATATATTCCGTTCCCTTGATATCAGTCACGTTTTCCAACTGCGGCCGGCCGCGCTGATTCTTGATTTTCGTAATATTACGGTAGATGACATCATAGAGCAAAGAAGATTTGCCCGAACCGGAAACTCCGGTGATGCCGACTAAACGCCCCAAAGGAATCGTGGCATTAATATTCTTGAGATTGTTAGCTCGAGCGCCAATGACTTTCAGTTCGCCATGATTCTGATGGCGCCGGTCTTTAGGCACAGCAATTTCCCTTTTGCCTTGAAGATATTTTAAAGTCAAAGAATCGCTCGGATTATTCTGATTCTCTAATAGTTCTAAAGTATTGCCAATTGCCACTACCTCGCCGCCATGGACACCGGCTTTCGGTCCCATATCGACCAAATAATCAGACTCCAGGATAGTCCGTTCATCATGTTCCACTATCACGACTGTATTATTCTTGTCGCGCAAAGCCTTTAGGGTATCAATCAAGCGATCAGTATCCCTTTCGTGCAGGCCGATAGTCGGCTCATCCAAAACATATAGAGTGCGTGATAGCTGGGAACCGATTTGAGAGGACAACCGGATACGTTGAGCTTCGCCGCCAGAAAGGGTTTCAGCTTCGCGATCCAACGACAAGTAGTCCAAGCCGACTCGGAGCATAAACTCCAGGCGGTCAATAATCTGGTTGACGACAGCGGCCGCGATAGTTAATTGGCGGTTAGTCATCTTGGCTTTATAGGCCACGAAAAAATCATGCGCTTTCGCTACGCTTAAATGGCTGACCTCGGCAATATTCTTTTTATTAATCTTGACGGCTAGGGCTTCTGGGCGTAAACGATTTCCCTGGCATTGGGGGCAGACTTCGTCGGCGGTAAAGCCGATCTTGCCTAAGCCGGAACAAGAGCCGCAGGCGCCATGAGGCGAATTAAAGGAAAAGAGGCGTGGTTCTACTTCCGGAAAAGAAAAATTATCATTGGGACAGGTCCAATTGGAAGAAAGCAAAAACTCCTGTTTCTCATATTGCGCTATCACTAGCCCCTGGCTATAGCCCAAAGAATTTTCCACGGCTTCAAATAACCGGGTTTCATCGGACAGCATTATCTTGTCAATGACAATTTCGATGGAATGCTTTTTGCCAGCCGCTAACTTGATGGAGTCGCGCAGTGAATGCATCTGGCCGTCAATCCGAGCCTCAGCATAGCCCAGGCTAAGATAGTCATAGAGCAGCTGGTAGTATTCCCCTTTGCGATCCATAACGACCGGACTCAGGATGACGACGTATTTTTGTTCCAGCTCCTTGCCCCGAGAAATGATAATATCCACCATCTCTTCGAGCGACAGCTTCTCGATCTTCAAGCCGCAGACCGGACAAAAAACTTCGCCCAAACGAGCATAGAGTACCCGAAGATAATCATAGATATCGGTCAGGGTGCCAACCGTGGAGCGTGGATTATGGGAAAGCGCCTTCTGGTCAATGGAAATAGAGGGGGCTAAACCAATAATCTCATCGACCTCAGCCGGTTTTTTCTGCCCTAAAAATTGGCGCATATAAGGCGACAGGGATTCAACATATTGCCTCTGCCCTTCGGCAAAAATAGTATCAAAAGCCAGGGTCGACTTACCCGACCCAGAAACTCCGGTGATAACCGTCAACTTGTTATGCGGTATTTCCAGATTGATATTTTTCAAATTATGCATC
>JAKLGM010000002.1 GCA_022710685.1 Patescibacteria group bacterium
ATTATCAGCGCTGATAGCCGCCAGGTTTATAAAGGCATGGATATCGGCAGCGGCAAGGATTTGGGTGAGTATATTATTAAAAAAGGTAAAACCAGAAAGAAAATAAAACATCATCTGATTGATGTGGTTAAACCGCAAACCGAATTTAATTTGGGTAAATATCAACGTTTAGCGCTTGAAGCCATTGATAATATTTTAGCTAAAAAGAAATTACCGCTCCTAGTGGGTGGTACCGGCCTTTATTTGCAAGCAATTGTGGATAATTACCACCTTTCTAGCGTACGTCCGGACAAGAAATTACGCCAAGAGCTGGAAGCTCTCAGTTTAGAGCAGTTATATAAGCGATTAGTGGCTAAGAATAAGGCTTTTGCCGAAAAATTAAATGAGAGCGACAGAAAAAATCCCCGCCGTTTAGTCCGTTATTTGGAAGTTCTGACCGGTGAATTAAGCTTTGAGGCTAAGACTAAGGAATCTCCCTATCAATTCCTTTTGCTGGGTCTGGATTGTTCTAATGATGTATTACAGGAGAGAATCTTATCTCGGCTTAAACAGCGTTTAGAGAAAGAGGGTTTAGTGGCCGAAGTTAAAAGATTGCATCAGGAGGGGGTCTCCTGGAAGCGGCTGGAGAGTTTTGGTTTGGAGTATAAATACATTTCACTCTATCTGCAGGACAAGCTGGACTATGATGATATGGTGGAGAAATTGTTTACTGCTATTTTTCAATTCGCTAAGCGCCAAAAAACTTGGTGGAAGCGTTGGGAAAAACAGGGCGCTCATATCGTTTGGGTAAAAGATTTGAAGACGGCCGAAAGGGAAGTCAATAAATTTTTATCTTTATAACTGGATAATACTAAAAAACCGCTCGGGGTAGAGCGGTTTTTTAGTATCTCTTTTTTTAGTAGGTCAGATAGCGATAATATTTGGCGCCAATGGTGCCGGCGGAATATGATATGGCCATTTCTTTACTAGCACTGTTAGCTATAACCATGTCATTATTTTTGACTGTTAAGCTGCTGTTAGCCATAATCAGGGAACTGGATTTAGATGTTAGGCCGCTAGCGACGGAGTTAAAGGTTCCGGTTTTTAGAGTTTTCATTTTTGTTGCCAGTATTTCGGAGTCGCCTTTACCACCAATAGGAGTGGAGCCGACAGCATAAATTCCAGTGTCGGTAACTTGTAAATTGTTAAAAATATCATTTCCGGCGCTGCCATAAGTATAGCTCTGGACAGTTTCTAGTCTATCGTCAAAGATAGCCACAAAACCATCGGAACCGCCAGCGCCTTCTGAACTAGTTTCACCGCTGGCATAAATATAGCCGTTAGAAATTTCAACATCGGTGAAGGAATCATCTTGGGCGCCGCCAAAAGTCCGAGCGGCGGTTACAGTGAAATCTTTATCTAGACCATGGAGCTTTATGATTAAAGCGTCTTTTTTGCCTTGCCCCTCTTCGGTGGTGTAGCCTACTAAATAAAGGTCGCTATTTTTCCAATCTAAGGCTAGTTTGTTGATAACTATATTGCCTTTACCCTGAAAAGCTAGGTACTGTTGGTTTATTATGCTTAAATCATCAGCGAAGATGTTAATTAGGCCGACGCTGCCTTCGTAACCGTCAACGCCGCCGTCACCTACCACATAAATATACTTATAATCGCCGCTAACACTAGCTGACCTAAAATAATCTTGCCGGCTTCGGCCGAAAATTCGACTAGCGGTTAGCTTCATATCGGCATCGTATTTTACTATCAAGCCATCGCTTAAGCCGCTGCCTTCGGAATTAGTCGCTCCGACTAGGTAATAATAGTATCTGGATTCATCGCGGGCGATATCATAATAGTATTCATCAAGTTTCTCATTGCCGAAAGTGTAGGTTCTCATAAGGCCGAAATCGCCTTTTTTAACACTGGCCAATAAGGCTTCTTTAGTTTTAGTTTTAGGATTAAGATAGTATCCGGCCGCTAATAAATCTCCGTTCTTGTCTTTGGTTAGGCCGAAAAATTCGACATCCGTCCCGATATAAGCATCTTTGGGATTTTCTAGCTTAGCTTGATCATAGTTTATAAGTAGTCCGCGGTTGTCAAAGCGGCCAGCTACATAAATTGTTTCGCCGTCGATCAAGATCTCGTTCAGGGTGTCATTAATTTCTTCCTTGCCGGCAACTGAGCTGAAGATCCAGGCAGCACAGGTGGCGTTAGTGATCCCGGCCGGAGTAGCGCAATGTTCGCCAGATATTAGATAGCCCGAGCTCTTTTCTAAGCAGAACTCTATCGTGTAACTAGTTCCACCGTTAGTCTGAGTATAGACATAGTCGCTGTTAGTGCAGTTCAAGGTGCTAGTTAAAGGCGGATTATGAGGCACCAGCATCATATAGGTGGACGAGCCATTAGAGCTGGACAAGGAATCGCCCGGGGTGACGTAAGTAGGATAAGAGCCTTCGCTGGCGCGGTAAAGTTCCAGGGCTGCCTGGATTTCTTTGATGTTTGATAACCGTTCCGTATCGCGGGAGTTTTGCCGCACTCCAGTCAGAGAAACAATCGAGAGGGTGAGTAAGATGGCTATAACCCCTAAGACCAAAATTATTTCTATCAAGGTGAAGCCAGGTTGGTTGTTAATTTTTTTCATATATTTTAATTAGTCTTTTAAGCAGCGGATGCTATGACCGTTTTTTCGAGAGACGGCTCCAGTGCCTAGATCAAAAGTAGTAGCATCATAAGTTAGGCCCCGGTAAGTTCCGGAGGAGCCATAACTACCCATTATTGTAGTGGTCCAAAAGTTAGTCCGTTTGCGAAAAAAACTGCCGACATTGCCTTCCGCCAGCCTGTAACCAGTGCCCAAGCCATTAAAATTAAATTCATTAGAGGCTCCAGTATTAGGGCTCTCCCAGTGGGTAGTGCCGACTTCTTTTAGCTTGGCGCCGCCTTCAAACATTCCAATATAATTTTCTAATATTTCAAATTCAGCTAAACTCGGGATGTGCCAACCAGTCGGGCAGATGCCTTGATGAGGCAAGCTAAAGTTGCAGCAACTACTGGTCGGATTAGCAGAGCAGTCAACTGTATCGCAACTAGCCGGGAAGCGCATGGCGGTATGCCATTGATAGAGAGCGCCGTATTCATCGCAGTTAGCCGGATCATCGTTAGAGCAATATTTTTGGATATTATAATTATCAGCATCAGCCTGGTTTAGCGGGGTTGTCCCCCAGAAATAACAAGTAAAGTTACAATTACTGTCGCAAACTCCAGCGGCGCAGGAATTTATTCTAGTGCCAAAATTGAGACTGATATCCATCCAGCATTGGGTGCCAATTTGGACAGTACTGTAGGGCGTTCCCATATAGATGCCGGTGTCGCCGCAATTCTCAAAATTTTTCATGGTATAAGGACTACAGCTTTCGTTGTAGGTGCCATTAGGGGTGGCGCAATGACTGCCCTGGGGCAAGTAGCTGGTCGTTTCACCTAGGCAGAATTCAATCGTATAAGAGCTGTTATTGTTCTGCGTGCTGTAAACATAGCCTCCGGCCGCGCAAGAGCCATCGGCTTGGGGGCCGGGATTAGAGGGTACCATTTCCAGGTAGGTAATAGCTGAGGTCGAGCCGACCAAAGCTTGGCCCGGAGTGATAGTGGCCGGGTATTGGCCTTCGTGCCGATAGTAGCTTTCTAGGGCTTTTTGTAAAGTCTTGATATCAGCCACTCGTTGCGTGTCGCGGCCCTTCTGCCGGATATTGCTGAAAGAAGCGATTGAAGCGGTGACGATAACGCCGATGATAGCGATAGCGATTAAAAGTTCCACTAGCGTGAAACCGCGGCGCTTTAAAAGATTCATATTATTTATTTAATATTTTAGCTAATTCTTCTAAAACTATTTTGGGGTTGGCTTTACCCTTGGTTTGCGCCATTACTTGGCCGACAAAAAATTGGGCTAAAGCGGTTTTGCCCTGGCGGTATTCGGCCGCTTGTTGCGGGTTGGCGGTCAAGACAGATTCGATGACGCGGGCTAATTCGGCACTGCTATCAATTTGTTCCAGTCCTAAATCGGCCATAATTTGTTTTGGGCTGGAGTTGGATTCGTTCATAGCGCTCAATATCTTTTGTCCGGCGCTGGAGTTTATCTTTTCTTGAAATATCAGAGTGATAAGTTCGGCGAAGTTTTCGGCGCTGATTCCTTTTGGCCTGGCTTGGTTGGCCCAGCTGGCGATGGGGTAGTATTTAAATAATTCGCTTGTCAGCCAATTGGCGGCCAAGGCTGAGAGACGGCGATTATTCCTTTCCCAATTGTCAGAACTGGCGTCTATCCAGGCACGTAACTCAGATACCACTTCTTCATACCATTGGGCTAAGTTCTTGTAGCTGACCATCAGGGTGGCAGTTTCTGGGTTTAAGCCATATTCATTTTGAAAGCGGGCGGCTTTGGCTTGGGGCAGTTCAGGGAGGTTTTCCTGGATATTTTTAATAGCCGTTGAGCTGATATTTAATGGTGGAATATCTGGTTCGGGGAAATAGCGGTAATCAGCGGAACTTTCTTTGATTCTTTGGGAAATAGTCTTGTTTTGAGTGTCGCTCCAACCGCGGGTTTCCGGGGCAATCTTTTTTTCCTGGTCTAATAATTCGCTTTGGCGCGCGATTTCAAAATTAATGGCTTTTTCGACGGCCTTAAAGGAATTGATATTTTTTATTTCAACCTTAGGGTTCAATTCTTTTTTCTCGGTCGGCTTTATCTGGCCATCTTCGTATTTCCAGTTCCCGGGAGTTTGCAGGCTGATGTTGGCCTCACAGCGCATCTGGCCCTTTTCCATGTCGGCATCGCTGATATCCAGATAGCGCAATAATTGTTGATAGCTTTGGCAGAAGTTTTTGGCTTGTTTGCCGTCCTTGATTACCGGCTCCGTCACCATTTCAATCAAAGGCACGCCGGCGCGATTATAATCAATGAGAGTATAGTTAGCTTTATCCGGGTGGGTTAATTTGCCGGTATCTTCTTCCAGATGCAGACGGGTAATGGCGATGTTGGCGCCGTCTATCTCTAAGTTAGCGTTATAGACGAGGGGCAAATCATATTGGGATATTTGGTAGCCCTTGGGCAGGTCGGGGTAGAAATAATTTTTCCGATCAAATTTAGACAGCTGGTTTATCTCACCGTTCAAAGCTAATCCGAGCCGGAGGATCATGTTAACAGCTTCTTGATTTAATTGGGGCAGGGTGCCGGGGTGGCCGAGGCAAATAGGGCAAACGGCCGAGTTGGGGTCGGCTTTGAGGGTGTTATTAGCGCAGCGGCAGAACATTTTGCTGGTAGTTTTAAGTTCGGCATGGATTTCCAAGCCGATAATGACATCGTATTTCATAGGGTATTATTTACCTCTATTTTAGCAAGAAAAGCCCTTAACTGCAATAAAAAAGGGCTTCTTGGCAGAAGCCCTTTAGTTTCTTTACATCTTATGGCATTACATAGTAGCAGAGGCCGATGAAATAGTCTTTTTCCTGAAAAGGACAAGAAATGTTTTTCAGGGGGACCAAAATCATGTTCTCCATGCCATTGCTTTCCGTCGCCAGAAGGGTTAGCTTACGGCCGCTGATACTACCGCCGATGAAGTTTTCTTTTGGGAAATAAGTGACGATTACCTCGTGGCAATCATCATTGATAATGGCGGAACAGGCCAGGACTAATTCTTCTCTGAAGTCCTCAGGCAAGTTGCCGAAATTTCCCGCTATTATTCTTTCATCATTTAAGACAAGCCAGCTGAATTGCGGGCAGAAGTTTTTGCCCGTGACCATCCAGGTCGTTGCCATTATTTCCAGGTAGTCCATAATAGGTATGGTCTTGCCCTGGTTGGCTGACATTTCTTGGCTGAGTTCTTTGAATCCGGTAGAATTACTGCTGTCTGGCGGCTTGAGGTTTACCAGGCGGTAGGTTACGTCGGTTTTTTCCGGCCAGCTGTAAACGCCATAATAATTATCCCAAAATTCTCCTAAATTTAAATCGCTTAACCCCAAGGTGGGGACCAGGTAGAAATCACCTTCGCCGGCCGCAGTCTTCGACTGGAACCAGGCAAGAGTTGATTCGCTATATGGTATGACAATGTCAGTATTTAGGGTAATATTGGAATCTACTTTATGCCAAGCAGTAACGGCCTGTTCGGTCGAGATGAGATGATCGCCTAAGATGTTTTTGGCTTTTTCCAGATTAGTTTGCGGCTGAGCCGACAGAGCTAAACCGAAAAGCCAGGCTGTTAAAAGGACTTTGGTTTTCATGATTAATCTGGTCTATTTGTTGCTTTTGGTATATCATAATAATTATATTTTGTCAATATTAACTTATCCACCGTTAGATAACAAAAAACCGGCTAAATAGCCGGTTTTTATCAAATATCTTGGTTTTTACTTAGGTAGCCATATTGATGATGCGGCCGTCAGGCAGCTCGAAGCTTCTAATCTTGAATTCTAGGTTGGGCAGTTCTTTCAGTTGTTCTTCCAGATTTTCCAGGCGGTCTTTTACGACTTGGCGCACATCGCCTCGAATAGATGGATTATTTAATTGTTCATTGGCCCGATCAATATCAGCTTGGATCTTTTCTAATTTCTTTTCATAGAGCTTGTCAAAATTGTCCTTCATTTCATTTAGGGAAATCTTGATAATCTGTTGGTTTTCATCATAGCCAAGATTGAAATAGACCTTGACGCCCTTCATTTGGGAATCAATTAATAGC
This sequence comes from Patescibacteria group bacterium, assembly GCA_022710685.1. Lineage (GTDB taxonomy): Bacteria > Patescibacteriota > Patescibacteriia > Patescibacteriales > UBA12465 > CG1-02-41-21. The sequence continues at coordinate 6,699 of JAKLGM010000002.1, forward strand.
TTGTCCATTTCCGCTTTAGTGGTTTGGATAGCTTCGTCAGTGTTAATGAGCAGTAATTTGGCTTCCAGGGCCTTATTGCCGGTCATATCATAGCTAGCTAAAGCTTCATTAGCGGCCAAGATCGATCTTTCGTGGGAGCTGCCGCCGGTCGGGATATTTTTCAGGGCTTCGCCGGCTTCATAGAAGCTATTGGTGGAAGTGACTGCATCCAGGTTATCGGAAAATGTTGCGACTTTGATATTGGCGCTACCGTTTCCGGTTTTGAGCTGCTCGGCCATATAGTCGCGAGAATCATGCATTGACGGGCTGTTATCAAAGATGATGATAGTTTGGTCGTAGCTGGAAATCAAATCAATGGTTATCTGGGTCATTTCTATTTTGTTTTCAATCTCTAGCTGCGGCTCTAGTATTGGCATCGGTTTTAATTCTTCACCGGCCTTAGCCATTAGGTTGACCTTGATATAGCGGCAAGAGCGTAAAAGATCATTATATTTTGTCAGGTTGGTTTTTTTCAGTTCGGCGACTTCTTTCTCGGTATAATTCACGCCGGTATCCGGATTGACCAAGTCGGTGATGTGGGTAACGCCGTCTTCCGGTACGCCATGCTTAAATTCTTTGCCTTGCAATTGTTTAATTTGTTCCGGTGTCAGATCGGAGCTCGAAAAGTCATGGTTGTTTAATTCCGCCAAAAGAATTTCTTCAGCGGCGGCAATTCGGGCTTCAGTCAATTCTAAGTTGCCGCCTTTCCAGGTGCTGGTGGGCCGTTCATCGCTGGAGCCGTAAATTTTGAAGTCTAGTTTCATGACTTCGTTAAAGTTCTGGGAGTTAACTTTGTTCAAAAAGGCGCTAAAATCAGCTTTGATTTCATTGGCATCAGCCTCAGATATCAAAGCCATATCAGTCTCGTAGCTATTAGTCAGATCCATGACTGCGATATTTTCAATATCTCCTGGTTCAAAGTCTTCTCCGGTTAAGGTGTAGGTATTACCGTCTGGACCGCCATCCGGTTTGGTGCCATGGCCGCCGTCGAATTTTTCAGTCTTAGTATTGGTATCGCCCAAATCTTTGGCCGGGGCTTCGGCCGCTTGGCTATGAGGAGCGAATTTCAAGAAAAGAAGCAAGGTGACAAAAGCAATCTTAGTGGCGGGACGGCGCAAAAAGTTTTTTAGCTTGCTGCCGCTATATGATTCGTTCAATTCGCCGTTTAGGACTTTGGAAATGTTGTCGTGCAGGCTTTTAACATCAGCTTCCTTGATATTTTCCCCGCCGTTAATGTATTCCATGAAGTCGCCGACATTCATTTTCATGATGTTTTCAAAGACGCCTTCGTTTATTTCTAAGCCCTGAGATTCCATTTCAGTCATGGCTTTCTTCAAGCCGTCGAGGCGGGCGGAAAAATCCTGCGTCTCTTCTTCAACGCGGTTTGTTTTAGTCGGAACTTTCTTCTCTATCGGAGTTTCTTTCCGATTTGTCTCAATCGTCTTGTCGTGGTTTTTATGTTCTCGGCGGAAATTAAAGATACCCATATTTTTATTGCGGCGCTATCTAATCTTTTTGATTAAACAGGGCCATAAAGTTATTAGTAATTTTTTCTATTGGTTGTTTGACGGCGGTCGTGACTAGTTCCAGACGGTCAGCGGTCGGAATGGTTTCTAGTTGTTCTAAGACTTTGTGGGCCGCTTCCGGTTCGGCTTTGGTGATTAGGAGAGTTAGGTATTTATTGAAGTCAATATAAACCAGGGTGCGGATTTGTAGCTCGCGGTTCAGGCTGGTTGGTTTGTTATCAAGTAAGGGCCGAATTTTCTGGTCTAATTCTGTAATAACCGGATGGTTGAAATCCAGAAAGGGAATAAAAGGGGTAAAATTATTGTTATTATTCATATTTTTTGGTATTTGTCTAACAATTATAGCATAAATTCAGGGAAAAATCAAAGAGGAAACCAGGTTGGTTTCCTCTTCGCTATTAGTCGTCTATGGTTTTCCGGGCAGTTTGGAGAACTAGGGCGTGGATTTCTTCCGGACTCATTATCGCCTGGTCTTTCATGCATTCTATCATGACGAAGTCATCAAAGGTTTGGGCGATTTCGGTGTAGACATCTTCGGCGTGCTTCAAGTGGTTGATGTCGGATTCGTGGATATCGCGTTTTTCACCGCCGACATAATCACGGTGACCCTTTTTGTCGACCAATTGCTGGCCGACGGCCGCGGTCACATGAAGGATAATATTGATATCGGGGCGAGGGATACAAAAGATATTATATTCCAAATCATGGAGCCATTTGAAATAGATTTGCCGTTCAATGTCGTTGCTAATCTTTCCACCCTGATGCGCCATATTGGAAGCGACATAACGGTTGGAGAGGACAATTTTACCATCCTTGAGCCATTCTCTGATCTTGAAGCTGGCATCATAGCGGTCTACGGCATAGAAAATAGAGGCGCCATAGGGTCCGACTTCATCGGCGGTGCCATAGCGGCCGTTGAGATATTCTTCTACTAGTCCGGCGGATTTTTGGCCATACTGCGGGAAGTCAACAATTTCTACCTGATAGTTTAAACTGATTAATTTTTCCGCTAACAGTTTTAGCTGGGTAGCTTTGCCGGAGCCATCGCCGCCATCAATTACGATTAATTTACCGCGTTTTTTGTCCATATGATTATTGTTAGCGATTATCGCCGTTGCCCTTGATTTGGTTTCGTTCTAAGCGCGAGGCCAATTTGGCAATATTATTTTCTGCGACATCATCTAATGATAGTTTTAGTTCGGTAGCGATTTGAGCTACATACCACAAGACGTCTCCCAGCTCTTTATTGATTTCCTGTTGGTCTTCCGGGCTAACGAAGCTGTTTTTGTCGCGAATGATTTTTTTGATTTTTTCTGCCACCTCTCCGGCTTCTCCGGCCAGTCCTAAGGTCGGATAAATGAAATTATTATCTCGATTAGGATAGATGGCAGTGAGTCTTGATTTAGCTTGGTATTCGGTAAAAGTCATATTATTTAGTGTGTTTTTTGATGTCAGCTACGATGTCGTCAACGTTCTTTTCTAGTTCGGCAAAAGTGCCTTCGTTAATGATTTCATAGTCTGCCGTAGCCATCACTTCCGGGATTTGGATTTCGGTTTCCATCTGTTGGTCTTCCAGAAAATCAGCAAAAGTTTTTTTATCATCACCGGGGTTTTCGTTGCGGGTATTGACGCGCTGGTGGCGCAGTTTTTCATTAGCTACGATGCGGATCAATTTGAATCCGGGAATGGCTTTCAAGAATTTAATATCAGCTAAGCGCCGAATCCCGTCTATTACCATGAAGGGACGAGAGTCATTTTTGATGTCTTCGGCCATAGCATGGGCGAGCAAATCCTCGCCAAATTGATGTCGTAGAGCGGTGGAAATATGCTGCAAATTCTCGCGGCTGGTTTCTAGGTGCAAGCGGGTTAGTAAGTCGCGCAGGATAGAAGAGAAGCGGTAATCACTAGCGGCATGGCTTTCCATTAGGTACTTTTTAATAACGCCTTTGCCACAAGCGATTTGGCCGGTTAAACCGATGACAATTCTATTTTCCATAGATATTTTTTAGATAATTATTTTTTAGTAGTAATATCTTGCAAACCGCGGCGGACATCCCAATCGTCAGCACCTAGATCACAGTGGAGCAAGAGTTTAGGGAAGGCATTTTGGAGGGCGGCTTGCATCTGGTGAGCAATCTTTCTCAATGTCGGATGGACTGTCTTGTTGGAACGTAATTCAACAGTGTAGACAGTGGCTGGCAAGCCATAGGTGACGCGGCAGGGGACATTGAAACCCATGGCAATATAATATTGTTTGGTTTCCGGTATGGTTTCCAGTTTTTCCAGGGCGTCAACTTGCTCGGCGATTAGTTTCTCGGCTGCGCCGCGCAGGTCTTCCGGCAGTTGTTCCAAATACCAGGAGTTAAATCCGAGAGCGGTGGCCAAAAGTGGCATGCGGCAGACGCCGTTTCGATGTCTTTGGATATCGCGGAAAGAGCCGAAATCCAAGATAAAATCAAAGGTTACCTGGCCTAGCTCGCTTAAGAATGTCGGCAGATTGGTCTTTATCGGCCGGTTAACCATGATATCGTTGTAGTTTTCCAACTCTTCATTTTTGACGGTGGTTGTCATTTGGAACGGAGTAGTGGTCTCCGGCTGAAAATAATTATACTTAGAAACCGCATAGCCGCGATAGCTTTCTTGCTCGTCATAGAGCGGATGGCTGAAGCTGTGGGCATACTTAGCTTTTAATTGGTCTAAAATATCGTTGGCAATTTGGCGGACCTCAGCTAGGGGGTGATGGCGCATCAATGAAAGCTTGTCCCAGGCTTGGCGCAGGTTGGTGTGCCAGCTCAATTGAGTCGTGATGCCGGCCGGCAAAAAGCCGCGCATAATATCAAAAGTCCTGGCCTTGATCGCTTTTTGATAGACAGCTTCATCTTCTTCATCTTTTTTGGGGTATTTTTTTCTTAGATGTTCCTGTACCGCTTCTTGGTTGCTATTATAGAAAGCCATCCATTTGTCTAAAATCGCTTTGCCCTCCGGGGTTCCGAGGGGATCGATTATCGGCTGCTGGCCCATATCAATATAACGGGTGGAGGTTTCCTGGCCGGAATATAATTGCCAGTCCTGGATGGCCTTGTCGGCCAAGATGCTTAACTGTTCAATGAAGATCGTGGTGCTGCCGCAATCGGCGATGCTGAGGTGGCCATAGCCGACATAGAAGGTTTCCATAAACTTGCCGGAACCGCTTTGCTTGACTTTGTCCACGTGTTCCGCCACGCTTTTAGGGCTGCGGGAATAAAGCGCCTGCATCATTGCCGTGTCTTCTGGACCGAATTCGTCATAGATGAAAATTTTTGCCATAGATATTATTTAGATTTTTTATTTCATGTCGTCGTAAGTAGTCATTGCGGAGTCTAACAATACATACTCTACTCCAGCCTCTTGAAAAATTTCCTTGCTCCGCTCTCCGGCGTGGTAGTCTTGTTGGCAGACCACGCGCTTGATGCCAGCGTTGATAATCATCTTAGCACAAGTATAACAAGGGGTCATTTTACAGTAGAGGGTGCCGCCGTCTAAAGCGACGCCGAAACGGGCCGCCTGGCAGATAGCATTCTGCTCGGCGTGGGTGGTGCGGATGCAATGGCGAGTTTGTTCGCCATTTTCGTGGGTAACGGTGTGCATCTCATGCCCGACTTCGTCGCAATGCTTGAGGCCGATAGGGGAGCCGGCATAACCGGTGCTGATTAGGCGCTTGTCTTTGACAATGACGCAACCGCTGCGGCCGCGGTCACAAGTGCCGCGCTCGCCGATGAGGGTGGTTATATGGATGAAATACTCGTCCCAGGAGGGGCGCTGATAATTAGCGTTTTCGCTCATATTTTTGGGGTTAAAGCGGCAGGGCCGTTATTCCATTTTATCAGAATAGATAGGGCTAAGCAATATTGACAAGATAGCGCTTTTTTTAATTCAGCACTTGGGTTATAATATACTTATGTTAGACAAATATCAGCAAATCCTTAGGGAAAAAGGTGAATTATACTTACGGCTCAAGGTTCATCCCGGAGCCAAGGAAACGGCTGTCCGAGCGCTAATGGCGGATGAGACTATCAAGGTAGACCTGAAGGCGGCGCCGGAAAATGGTCGGGCTAACGAAGCCTTGGTCGCTTGCCTCGCGGCGGAATTTGAGGTAAAAAGAGAGCAGGTTAAGATTCTAAGCGGCGCGGCTGAACGCCAGAAGCTAATAAAGATCACCATTTAGACTTTATGGATATCTCAGTTATCATTGTTTCTTGGAATGTCCGGGAAAAACTGCAAGCTAATTTAGCCGCCCTTTATAAATCAAGCGGCGATTTTAGCTTTGAGGTTATTGTGGTTGATAATGACTCCCGAGATGATTCGGTCGCTATGTTGTCAGAAAAGTTTCCGCAAGTGAAATTAATCGCTAATTCTGATAATCTCGGTTTTGCTAAGGCTTGCAATCAAGGAATCAAGGTAGCTCAAGGTGATTATATTTTGTTGCTTAATCCGGATATGAAAGTTTTTCCGGACACATTGTTTAATCTCTTAGCTTGGACTAAGCAGCATGAAGCAGCAACGGTTGTCGGCTGTCATTTGGTTGATGAAATTGGTACGACCGTGCCGCAAGTCAGAAGATTTCCGCGCTTAGCCGATCAATTAGCCATAGTTTTGAAATTGCCCCATTTGTTCCCTCGAATTACACAGAAATATTTGTTGCCCGAGTTCAATTATCAGCAAGCAGCCGTGGTGGATTCGGTCCGCGGTTCTTTTTTCCTGATTAATAAATTAAATTATCAAAAGCTCGCTCCGGGACGATTGCCTTTGTTGGATGAGCGTTATTTTATCTGGTTTGAAGAAGTAGATTTTTGCCAGGAAGTGAAACGATTGGGTGGTGCTGTCTGGTACACGCCGGCCGCTAAGTGCTTAGACTATGTCGGTGCCAGCTTTGGCCAGGTGAAACGGGGCCAGACCCAGCTCTATTTCCGGGATTCTATGCTTAAATATTTCCGCAAATGGCGCCCTATTTCTGAATATTTGATTCTGTGGCTGGCCTGGCTGCCACTATTTTTAATCGCTTCAATCTTATGTCAAAAAAAGTCGCGTTAATACTGATAAACTACAAGGATTATGCTGATAAGTACCTGGCTGAATGCTGGGCTAGTTTGCGCTGCCAGGATTATGCTGGACCCATTACCACCTTCATTGTTGATAATGAGACCAGCGACGCTAGTTATAATTCCTTGAAAGCTATAGCTCCTGAAGCTGAGATTATCAGAAATAAAGATAATGATGGTTTTGCCAAGGGGAATAATGATGCTTTGAGGCTGGTTTCGGCTTTAGGCTATGAGTATGCCATCCTATTTAACATGGACACGGTAGTAGAAGCTAATTGTGTCAGTGAATTAGTTCGAGCGGCCGAGGTTGATACTAAGGTGGCGGCAGTCCAGGCGCGCTTGATGCTCCATCCGGAAACCGAATTGGTAAATAGTTTGGGTAACACGACGCATTTCTTGGGCTTCGGTTATTGCCAGGGCTATCGGGAAAAATTTAATGATAGCAATTTGGCGATAAAAGATATTATGTATCCTTCGGGCGCGGCGGTTTTATTTAATCTAGCCGCCCTGAAAAAAGTCGGAATGTTTGATGAAAGATTTTGGATGTATAATGAGGATCAGGATTTAGGTTGGCGGCTTTGGCTAGCCGGTTATAGTTGCATCTTAGCTCCGGCAGCCGTAGTTTATCACAAATATGAGTTTTCTAAGTCTATCAGCAAGTATTATTATATGGACCGGAATCGGACTCTGGCCATCTTGAAAAACTATCGTTTGGCTACTCTGTTCCTAATTTTTCCAGCATACGTTATAATGGAGTTGGGTTTGATATTTTTTGCCCTAAAAGGCGGCTGGTTTAAAGAGAAAAAGAAGGCTTGGTCCTATTTCTTCCGGCCTAGCACTTGGTTTTACTTGATGTTTGAACGGGCTAAAATCAAACAATTTAGAAAAGTGAAGGATTATCAACTGGCCGGGATGTTCTCGGGCCGCATTTGGTATCAAGAGGTCGGGGATTGGAAACTGCGCCTAGTTAATCCTTTTTTTGCCGCTTATTGGTGGCTGGTTAAGCAGATTTTACGCTTATTTAAGATTTAATATGGATATTTCTATCATCATCGTCAATTACAAGAGTCGGGAAAAGACGGCTAAATGCCTGGAGTCTCTTTTTGCTTCGGATTTTTCCGGTTTGCAGCATGAGATTATCGTGGTTGATAATGCTTCGGGTGACGATCTGAAGGTTTTCCAAATAAAACATCCGGAGCTGAAGATCATTTATAGCCAGAATAATCTGGGCATGGGCGGCGGTAATAATCTAGGCCTGAAACAAGCTCGGGGTGAATTTATCTTGATATTAAATCCCGACACCGAAGTTTATCCCGATGCTATTAAGATTTTGCATAGCTATTTGGTAAATCATCCCGATGTCTATATTGCCGGCCCGAAATTATTGAACCCGGATAAAACTTTGCAGTTGTCTTGTTCTCAATTCCCTAAAATTTATACCCCGATTCTGCGCCGGACTTTCTTGGGTGATTATTTTAAGAAGAGCCGTGATAGCTTTATGATGACCGACTTTGATCATGAAGAGATCCGTGAGGTTGATTGGCTGATGGGCTCTTGCTTGATGATTCGGGCGCATGAGTGGGAGGGTTTTGACGAGCGTTTCTTCATGTATTTTGAAGATATTGACGTCTGCCGCCGTGCCTGGCGCTTCGAGAAGAAGGTTATCTATAATCCGCAGGCTGTTGTCATCCATGATCATGCGCGGGAGAGCGCCAAAAATCCTTGGTATATTGCTCCGTTTTCTGACAAGCTGACGCGGGAGCATATCAAGTCGTGGATCAAGTATTTTTGGAAATGGAAAATTAGAAAATAATTTTTAATCTAATCATATGAACAAAATCACCAAAGCAATTTTGCCAGTCGCCGGTTTCGGTACCAGATTTTTGCCGGCCACTAAAGCGCAACCGAAAGAGATGTTGCCGATAGTTGATAAACCAGCCATCCAATATTTAGTAGAGGATGCGGTCAAGGCTGGAATTAAAGAGGTGGTGTTTGTTACCGGCCGCGGCAAGCGGGCGATTGAAGATCATTTTGACTATTCTTTTGAATTAGAGAAGACTCTGGTAGAGAAAAATAAGATGGATTTAGTGGAAAAAATTAGGGAGATCGATTCTTTGGCTAAATTTTCCTATGTCCGCCAGCCGATTCCCTTGGGCGATGGCCATGCCATTAATTGCGCTGGGCATTTAGTGGGAGATGAGGCGGTTTTGGTGATGTTTGGCGACACCTTATATAATGCTCCGATTTCTCCGGCCCAGCAGGTGATTGAGGCTTATGAAAAATATCAATGTCCGATTGTCGGTTTGTCCGAAGTCAAGCCGGAAGAAGTCAGCAAGTTTGGTGTTATTGACGGAGTTGAAGTTGAGCCGGGGATCTATGATATCAAGAAATTTGTGGAGAAGCCGAAGCAGGAAGCCGCTCCTTCTAATTTAGTAGCGGTTGGAATTTATGTTATTACTCCGGAGATCTTCCGGATTTTAGCCGAGATGAAAGAAGGCAAGTCGGGTGAAATCCGCCTGGCTGATGCCTTTGATATCATGCTTAATTCCGGCCAGTCCCTTTACGGCAAAAAGATTGAAGGTGAATGGTTGGATACCGGCACTAAATTTAATTTTATTAAAGCCACTTTGACTTTGGGGCTAAAAGACAAGGAGATTGGGGCGGACTTGAAGGATTATTTGAAGGGGTGGTGCGACAAGTTGGAGAAATAATTTTATGACAATGAAAAAAGCTGTTTCGTTAGAAACAGCTTTTTGTTTTATAATTTGTTTAGCACAGTTTGGGCTTTTTCCTGCCAACCTTGGTTTAGAAAATAGAAGAACATGTTTTCATATTCATCCCGAGTGATTTTTTGGGCAAGCAGTTCGGCGCATTCTTCTACAATTTCCAAATTGCCGTCCCGGATGTTTTTGTCTCGGATTTTTTCCAAATCTGTTATAATCGGAGTCAGGCGGAGATGGTCGCAGATGCATTGATAGTCGCGGAGATTACCAAGATCGCTACTGCGGCCGAGAATTTTCTTTATCCTCTCCGACCTGTCCGGTTCGGGTAGGATTTCACTAGCGAGAATTAGGGCGAACAACTCATCGCGGTCAAAACAATTTTTCAATTCTTCATCAAAAGACGGATTATTAATTGCGGCGGTTTTCATGGATTGAAAAGAACTAAGGGTTAGGACTAAATTTATTTTTGAATAAAAAAACAGAAGTTTCCTTCTGTTTTTATAGTACTATATTATAGGTAAATTGTCAACTATTTGATAAATAGCTTATATAATCCTTCTTGGTTGCCAATCTTGGCGGTAAAATAGAGGACGTTGCCGGAGCCGTCTAAGACCGGGGCGGACATCTTTTCCAGGTTGATTAGGGCGGTGGGATTGTCGCGGTCTTTGAGGTTGATGATGTTGATGCTGTTAGCGGTAGAGTAGATAATGTAGCCGCCTTGGCGCCAAGCGACGGAGTTAATCTTGTGGCTGAGGCGAGTGATTAGGGTATGGCGGTTCTCTTTGGCATCAAAAAGATATATTTCCCAGTCAGTGGCATAAACCAAGAGATCGGAGCTGATTAGACTCAGGTATTTGATGCTGGCCGGTTTTATGAAGTTAATTTTGTCTTCTGGCGTTTTCAGAGTGTCGGCAGTCAGCGTAATTTGCGTTTCGTTTTCACTGGCCAAGTCAATTATCCTCTTGTCATCTCCTAACACCAGATATTTTTTGTCAGAGGTGATAGTGACGGGCTGGACCTTAGCATCAATAATTTTAGCCGGCAAATCCTGGCGAAATAATTCTACATCTTCCAGGTAGGTAGCTTCGCCCGGATAGAGTCGGATCTTTTTTTCATAGGGCCAATAGCCGCTGGATTCAAAGCGCACGACGTATTCGCCGGGATTTAATTTTTTGATTTTGACGGGGGTATAATATGATCCTTTCTGGCGGGGAAAATATTTTTCCAGCCAGCCCATTTCTTTCTCGCCGCTGAGAGTAACGGTGGCGCCGCTGGGGCTGGAGTCCAATATCAGAGTGCCAGTTTGCTGCAGTATCTGCTTGAAGTTCGGCGGCCAGGAAGGATTAAGGCGGTAGCCCGCGGCGTAGAGAGAAATAAAAAAAGTAGCGATGATAAAAATCGCGAAGAAACTCCAGAATAAGATTCTGCGAGAGCGATGTGACATAAATTATTCGACTCTTTTAATATCCGCGCCTAAAGCGATTAGTCTTTCGTCCAGTTTTTCGTAGCCGCGGTCAATTTGGTAGATATTATCAATCTCGGTAACGCCGTCAGCGATCAAGGCGGCGATTACCAGCGCGATGCCCGCCCTAATATCAGGTGAAATCAAGCGTTTGCCATAGAGTTTGGCTGGTCCGTTGACTACTACGCGGTGCGGATCGCACATGATGATATTAGCGCCCATTTGGGAGAGCATATCAGTCCAAAGTAAGCGCCGGTCATAAATGGTTTCTTGGACTAGGGAAGTGCCATTGGCTTGAGTCATTAGAACTAGATAGGGTGATTGCAGGTCGGTCGGGAAGCCGGGGTATTCATGGGTTTTAATATCGTAAGGCTTAATGTCGGTTGCTGCTTTCATTTTCAGATAATCGGCACCAGCTTCATACGGGATACCGATCTTAGTAAAGATAGAAAGCAAACTTAACAAATGTTTCGGGTTGCAATTAGTGATGGTAATTTCGGAACGGCTCGCTGCCGCTAAAAGAGCAAAAGATCCGGCCTCAATGCGATCCGGGATTATCTGGCATTCGCCGGCGCTGATTTTTTCAACGCCTTCAATTGTGATAGTGGCCGTGCCGGCGCCGCTAATCTGGGCGCCTTGGCTATTGAGGTATTCAGCCAAAGCTTCTATCTCCGGTTCCATAGCGCAATTGCGCAGGATGGTTTTCCCTGGAATCAGGGTGGCGGTCATCATTAAGCTTTCAGTCACGGTAACGCTGACAGTGGTAAAAAAGTAATCGGCACCATGGAGGTTTTTGGCTGTGATATGGTAGTCTCGATCAGTCATTTGGATCTCAGCGCCAAAAGCTTTGAAGCCTTCCAAGAATAAATCAATCGGCCGGCCGCCGGCGCCGATGACGCAGCCGCCGGGGTGAGGGAATTTAGCTTCGCCTAAGCGGACTAGGATCGGACCGACAAACATGACAGAAGTCCGGAACTTGTCGGCTAGCTTGGTAGGAAAATCGATTTGATTGATGCCGCTGGTGTCAATTTCCACAAAGTTTTTGCCCCGTTCAATCTTGGCTCCCAGTTCTACTATCAATTCTAAAGACTTATCAACATCTTCAATATTGGGTAGATTTTTGATGGTAGTCTTGCCCGCGGCCAGAATGGTGGCCGGAATGACTTTCAGGGCCATATTTTTAGCCCCGCCGACAGCGATAGTGCCGCTGAGGGGTTTTTGGCCGGAAATGATGAATTTTGGCATATTTTATCAATCTAATTTATTATATTAGAACTATAGCTCATCCCCCAATATTTTTCAATTAGGGGGTTTGACAAGTGGCTTTAAATGGCGTTAAATGGCAGTGGTTCTTTTCCAATCAATAATGAGTATAAACCAAAATCTACATATCATGAAACAAAGAGGTTGTGCCTGGATATTAACCGGGTTGTATTATGGCGATGAAGGTAAGGGTAAGATAGTCGATCTCTTGGCCGAAAAAGTTGACTTGGTGGTTCGCTTCCAAGGTGGAGCTAACGCCGGTCATACTTTAGTCAATCAAGGAGAAAAAATTATTCTGCACCTGATACCTTCCGGGATCATGCGTCCCAATGTAAAATGTATTATCGGTTCCGGCGTAGCTTTTGACCCGGAGATCGGACTGGAGGAGATAAAAACTCTAGTCGCGGCTAATATCATCAAGGATTTTAGCCAATTGTTAATTTCTGATCAGGCCTCTTTGCTTCTGCCCATTCAAAAAATTTTGGATCAGGCGCGCGAGCAGGAAAGGGTCAAAATCGGCACTACTGGCCGCGGTATCGGACCGCTTTATGAGGACCGCAATTCGCGGCGCGGCTTGATTCTCGGCGATTTGTACGCTTCTGATTTAGCCGGGAAGGTAGACAACCTTTTGGCTGAGAAAAACTGCTTGCTCCAGTATTATTATGGTTTGCCGCCGGTTAGGACCGATGAAGTTTTAGAATGGCTCGAGCCATTTAAGTCGGAGTTTGCCCCGTTCCGTTTGGCTAATTTGCCTCAGTTTATTGACGAAAACTTAAGTTGTGGCCAGAATATTCTGTTTGAAGGCGCTCAAGGCGCTTTCTTGGATACCTGGAACGGAACCTACCCTTTCGTTACATCTTCGGCAACTACCGCCGGGTCGGCTTGTGCTACCAGCGGTTTCGGCCCAAGTGATGTTGATTTAGTCATCGGCGTGGCTAAGGCTTATTCTACCCGCGTAGGGGAAGGGCCTTTCGTCGCCGAAGAATCAAATGGTACTGGTGAATGGTTGCGCCAGCAAGGGCAAGAGTTCGGCGCTACTACTGGCCGTCCCCGTCGTTGCGGCTGGATTGATCTGCCGGCTTTGAAACAAGCAGTGCGGATGAATGGCACCACCAATTTAGCTTTGACCAAGTTAGATGTTTTGGCTGGCAGCAAGGAAATTAAGGCAGTGGTTGATTATGAATATCAGGACAAGAAACTGAATTATTATCCGACCAATCTGGAAGTCATGAAAAACTTGAAGCCGATTTACAAGAGCTTCCCGGGTTTTTCTGAGGACATCAGTATTTATGGTTCCTACCATCGCCTGCCTAAAGCCGCCCGCCATTACGTGGAGTTTATCCAGGATTACTTGGATGTCCCAGTTAGTTTAATCGGTGTCGGGCCGGACAGAAATCACATTATTGATCGGGGATTTTAACGCCCCAAAGCGGAGTCAAACGACCCCGCTTTTTTATTTGACTTTCTTAGGCGTCTAGCTTATTATATGAGCAAACCAAACCCTGTTGCTATGGAAGAAAAACCTACCCGCTTAGAGCTCCTGGATAAAATAAGAGAAATAATCCTGGGGATTGATAATGTAGTCCCATCTGACAAAGATGAGATTAAAGAAGAATCGTTCTTCAAAAATGATCTAAATCTGGATTCCTTGGACATGGTAGAGCTGGCCATGAAGTTGGAAGGCGCCTATCCCCAAGTCAGAATTTCCGATTCTGATTTCAGTGAGATTGAGACGGTTGGAGATCTAATTGACCTCTTTTTTGAGCTCGCAGCTTGAAAGTTGTCAATTAACTCAGCCAAAGGGGGCAAAAACGCCTCCTTTTTTATTTTATTGACAATTTTCAGCTTTTTGCTATGATATCAATAGATATCCGAGCTATATCTTTTTTATTTATATTAACCCGTATTTATATGGCAAAAATCGCAGTAATCAAAACCGGCGGCAAGCAGTATAAGGTAGCTGAAGGTTTGGTGGTAAAAATTGAGAAATTAGACAAGAAATTAAACGACCAAGTCAGCTTTGATACTTTGTTAATCGCCGATGAGGATGGTAAGGATGTAAAGATTGGTACTCCGTCCTTGGGGGAAAAAGTCACGGGCGAAGTTATCAAGGAAGGCAAAGCCGACAAGGTGACTGTGGTCAAATACAAGAATAAGACCAGATACAAACGGACTTTGGGCCATCGCCAACCTTACTTGGCTGTCAAAATCACTTCTATCGCTTAATTGTTTTTATACGAAAAAACCGCTTGCTTAAAGCGGTTTTTTCTTTGTCTAATTTGACACTTTATGAGTTGCCCGATATAATACTATTCATTCACGGATGTTTAATCAAAAAATTAATCAATGAGTTCTTTAAAACAATTAACCAATTCCTGCCTTGATGCAGGCAAGCGGCCCGAGCCTAACGGCATTTTAATCATTAATGGAGCGAGTCAGGAAATATTCGTCCCCAAAAAATTAATTGCCGGTTTCGGCTATGAAACCGCCGGGCGCCAGCGTCGATCGCTGGAACCAAAAACCTTCCACCAGATAATAAATTCTGATCTGCCCCGCAAGTTGAAGGGCAGAGGAAAAGTAATTACTGTCCTTTGTCTGGGGCCTGATCCCAAAAAGATGGGCCCTACTAACGCCGCCAGCTTTCAGAATTTTATGAAAGTTAACGGCCTAGGGAAAGGACAAATTTATAAAGTAATTGAAGTTACCAAGGAGGTTGCGGCCGTTTGAGTGAATAATATTTTCTTAGTGTAGAACTGAAAAGGACCCTTAGCAGGTCCTTTTTTTAAATAGTGTTTCTATATTTTAGGGCATTACCCAGAGTCAATTCGTCAACATATTCCAAGTTGGCGCCAGAAGGCAGGCCGCGGGCTAGCCGCGTGATTTTTATCTTCGGATTTTTTAAGAGTCGGGATAGATAAAGAGCGGTCGTTTCACCTTCCAGGGTCGGGCTCAGAGCCAGAAGGATTTCTAAATTTCCTTGTTTTTTTAACAGCGCATTTACCCTGTCGGCTAGTTTTTGCAGGGGCAAGTCATCCGGTTTGACGTCTTCAATGGTGTTAATCAATCCGCCCAAGACAAAATATTTCCCTTGGTATTGCCGAGTGTTTTCCAGACTAATCATGTCCTGCAAATTAGCCACGACGCTCAAAAGGCTTTCGTTTCTAGTTTTGTCGGAACAGATAGGGCAGGGGTCGTTTTCGGCTATAGCCAAACAAGAGGAACAAATTTTGATATTGCCCTTTAATTGGCTGAGAGATTGGGCTAGGAGCTGGATTTTTTCCGGGCTGGATTTGAGCAAATAAAAAACATAGCGTTCGGCTGTCTTAGGGCCGACGCTGGGTAATTGAGAGAATTGGTCTATTAGATTTTGGAGAGCCAGTGGGTAGCGCATAATTTACTTGACAAGTTTGGCAATTTTTATTAGAATAATAACCTCTTTCATTATAGTACTTTTTTAATCAAATTCATACTAACCCTTAAACCAGTTTTACAAATGAGTGCGTACGACAAGACAGTTGAATTATCCCGGGAACAGAGACGCCGGGAACAAGGGGCTTTTGGCCTGATGTTTGTAGTCTTTATTGAATCAAAACCGATCGGTGAAAGATCTATCGCTTTGCCGCCGAACTTTTTTGGCCAAAAGAAATTTTCTTTGAAGAAAGGCCGCTTTATCGTCCGGCGTTACAATGATGGCGACAAAATCACGCCGAAAGACATTAGAAAAGCCATTTTTTTGGGCCCTAAAGTCATTGATGGCCACCGGATCACCTTTTCTGATCCTTATCGGGACGCGGCCCATTTGCCGCTTAATAATAAGGTGGAAATAGTTGATGTCCGTTGCCGTCACCGGCATCTGATTGATTAAGAGTTAGCCTTTTCTAAAACCCGCATTCGGCTGAATGCGGGTTTTTTTATATAAGCAGTCTTTATTTTAATCCAGGGAAGCCGCCCATTTCCTGCATCTTACGGGCCATCAGTTTCTGAGTTTGTTTGATGGCATCATTGACGGCATCTTTGATGGCGCTGGCCATAGCCTCTTTGCTTAGGTCGGAATTTATCTTGATGCCGTTGATTTGCATATTGCCATCCATGGTGATGACTAAACCATTCTTTTCAGTGGTAACGGTTTCGCCGGAAAGGGCATTCTGCATCTTTTTGGCTTGATCGCGTAAATCTTTTAACTGTTTGAGTTTGTTGAACATAGGGTTGAACAAAATTATATTATTATTAAAATTTGATTGAATCTTCGTTTTGCTTCTTAGTCATATTGCGGAAGCTGGCAGTTTCTTCGGAGAAGTAGAGATCGACGCGTCCGGTCGGGCCGTTTCTGTGTTTGGCGATATGGATTTCGGCTTTATGTCTTTCTTCCATGGGTAAGTCGTTGGGATTATAGGCGCGGTCGGCGGCTTTGCGGTAGATAAACATCACGACGTCGGCATCTTGTTCAATGGAACCGGAATCGCGCAGATGGGAGAGTTTTGGGATGGCTGGGCCACCTTGCTGTTCGACGCTACGGGAGAGCTGGGCTAGAGCTAGAACTGGAATGTCTAATTCACGGGCAATACCTTTCAGACCGCGGCTGATTTCAGAAATTTCCTGTACCCGATTGTCGCCGTATTTGCCTCGGCCTTCCATTAACTGTAAATAGTCAATAACTATCAAGCCCAAGCCTTTTTCCATTTGCAAGCGGCGGGCTTTAGCTCTAATTTCCATCACTGAAACATTGGCGGAATCATCAATATAAATAGGCGCTTCATATAAATGGCTCATAGCTTCATTGATTTTAGGGAAGTCAGTTTCATTCAAGTTGCCGGTGCGCATTTTCCAGAGGTTGATATCGGCTTGGGAGCAGAGCATACGGTCTACCAATTGCTCTTTACTCATTTCCAAAGAGAAAATACCGACACCCTCCTTGCTCTTAATGGCAGCTTGGCGGGCAATATCTAAAGCCAGGGCGGTTTTGCCCACGCTCGGACGGGCCGCTAAGATTACTAGGTCTGATTTTTGCAGGCCGGCTAAGTGGTTGTCCAAATCATGAAAACCGGTAGCTAGACCGCGCGGCTTACCGCTCTTCTTGTGTAATTCATCAATTCTTTCAAAGGCTTGTCCCAAGAGATCATCAATAGCCATGAAGGAATTTTTCAGGTATTTGCGGGAGACAGCAAAAATTTTTCTTTCGGCCTGGTCTAAAATATTTTCAATTTCTTGCTCTTCCTGAAAGCTCAAATCCATAATCTCAGAAGAGGCTGATTGCAGGCGGCGCAGGGTAGCTTTGCGTTGGATAATTTGGCCATAGTGGCCGATATTGGCCGAGGTGGCGGAAAAGTTAGATAGCTGGGCGATGTAGGTGCGGCCGCCAGCTTCTTTCAACTTGTTTTTTTCTTCTAGACGGTTAGTGACAGAAATGATATCAATCGGTTCGCGCGCCTCAAATAATTCTTTGATGGTTTCATAGATCAATTGATGGCTGTCCTTGTAGAAGTCGCGTTCCAAAATACTATCGGCCACCTTAATCATAGCATCCTTGTCTATTAACAAGCAGCTGAGGAATGATTGTTCGGCCTCAATATTCTGGGGCGGAATCTTGGCGCTGATTTCGGTCGGTTTTTTGTTTTCCATGTCCTCATATTAGCAGTCATCGGTCCATCTTTCAAGGATATTTTTCCCCCATTTTTCAACTACTTATGCACACTATTGCCAAACCTTTATTGTTCTGGTATGATATTTTCAAGAAAGAAATTTCTTTTTTTATTGGACAAAAAACCAGAAATTTGCGCTGTTAGCTCAGCTGGTAGAGCAGCTCCCTTTTAAGGAGAAGGTCGCAGGTTCGAATCCTGCACGGCGCACAGAAAAACAAGCTAGAAATAGCTTGTTTTTTGTTCGGGGTAGCTTAAGTTTAGTTTAATTTACTGGACAAATCCCGGCTAATAATTTAATATAGAGCAGTAGTGTTTTTGCCGTCTTAGCTCAGCTGGTAGAGCAGCTGTCTTGTAAACAGCAGGTCGTCGGTTCGAACCCGACAGACGGCTCATGATTAAGTTTAGAATCTATACCCTTGGTTGCAAGGTCAACCAATATGATTCCGGCCGCTTAGAGCGCTTATTGGCTCAGAGCGGTTTTATGGTTGGGGCCAAGAAGGTTGATTTGGCTATCATTAATACTTGCGCCGTTACCAAGACGGCCATTGTCAAAGACCGGCGGATGATTAATCTGGCGCGGAAAGAGAATCCAGGCGCCAGGATCGTCGTTATTGGTTGTTGGCCCAAGGCCTACGAACTGTCTGAAGATGTTGATTTAATCGGGGCAGAGAAAACCCCGGAATTGACCGCCAAGAAGATCAAGGGATTGTATGGGCCGGGCAAAAAAGGAGTCTACAATCACTCGGCTTCGTTATTATCAGCTAACTCTGATCGCTCCCGCTATTTTATCAAAGTCCAGGATGGCTGCAATCAATTCTGTTCCTATTGCATCATCCCCTATACCCGCGGCCGCCTGCACAGCCGGCCGCAATCTCAGATTATCGCTGAGGTCAAAGCCGCTGTCGCTTCTGGCTATCAAGAAGTCGTCTTGTCTGGAATCCATTTAGGATTGTATGGCCAGGAAAAAGCGGGAAACAAGACTAACTTAGTGGTTTTAATGAAGAAAGTTTTGGCCATCAGGGGCTTGGGCCGTTTGCGTCTGAGCTCGATTGAGATTACGGAAGTGACTGATGAGTTGATAGGATTGATGGTGCAGAATAAAAAAGTTTGTCAGCATCTTCATATTTCGCTGCAATCCGGTTCTGACAAGATTCTTTCCCTCATGAACCGCCCTTATGATTCTAAATATTTTTTATCGCGGGTGAAAAAATTACGCCAAGCCTTGCCGTTCGTAGCTATTAGCACTGACGTTATTGTCGGTTTCCCGGGCGAGACTGACAAAGATTTTTCCGCTACCTATAGTTTTTGCCGCGAGGTAGGGTTCAGTAAGATTCATGTTTTTTCTTTTTCGGCCCATGAAAAAACCCCGGCTGCCCAGATGTCGGGCGTAGTAGCATCTGAGAAGATTAAAGAGCGGTCGCAGAAATTACGTTCTCTGTCGGCTGAATTGGAAACAAAGTATCAGGCTGAGATCAAGGATTATTTTTCCGGCCAAGAGTTAGCGGTGGTGGTTGAAGGGGAAAAAAATGGACGCCTCAAGGGCAAGACCGAGTTTTATTTTGATATCTATTTTTCTAGCAAGCAGATAATCTCAGCTAGTCGGAAGAAACCCAAATTAGGAGATCTGGTCCGGATTATCTTGCTTTAATAATATTGGTTTGACTAAAACGTCGTTTCTAAAGGCATTTTCCGATTTTTTACGTTTAGTATTGACAAAATTAGTATTTTTTGTTATTTCTTAGGTATATATTCACCTTAACAACCAACCAAGGACAAAATCTAAAATCATGAAATCATTGAAGTCACTATCGACCAAAGAGCTCGTGCTGAAGCTTAAGAAGCTTACGGCGCCGCTCGACAATGATGGAAAGATATCCAAGGCGATTGATTTCAGTTTGTCCCTACATGCCAAGCAGAAAGACCGACAAGCCGATGGTCCCTACATCAACCATGTGTTGCGTGTGACCATTAGGAGTATCCTTCTGGGCCTAAGAGAACCCGAAGGAATTATTGCCGCTCTTATGCATGATTCAATTGAGGATCAATTGCAGGGATTAGCTAAAGCTTCATCTAAGTCAACAGTTGGCGCCGGCGATCCGGAAAGAATTGCCGCCCATGCTATTGTCAGTCTCTTTGGAGAAAGGGTTTTGGAGTTAGTCGGCCATCTTACCATTCCGGGGTGGCAATATGCCCTGGATCCTAATGGAAAGAATCGTTGTTATGTAGAACACGTGGAAAAGCTTTTTAACATCCACCGTTCTGTCATAATAATCAAATTAGCCGACTTCCTGGATAATGCTTGTAGCCTGTTGGATCTGCCCACGCCTGATTTGCAAAAGCGTGGCGCCAGTAAATACCAACCGGTTTATAGCTTGTTTATAATAAAAATCCAAACTGGACTGCTGCCAATAGAGAATGCTCCCGAAACTTTAGCTGAATTAAAAAACGGCCTCGATGATGCCACGAAAATTCTAACCACTATCATCGACTGAAAAACTTGGATATCTGCCATCTTTAAGGAGCGACCAGAAAATCGCTCCTTTTACTTTGCTCTGGACAAATATCATCTATTGCCTTAAGATAATTCTCAAGCACCTTAAAAAATTGAGCCATGGCAAAACAGAATTCTACAGACTCAGACCGGAAGAATAAAGGCAAAAAGGGCAAGGATGATGCTCTGCGAGAACGAAAATCCAAAAATTTAGCTCCGACCGACCATCACATTGTTCCTTCCAGTCGCATGCATGAACCGGAATACCAGGAGTATATTGGCAAGAGCAACCTAACCATCGTGCCGGATTATCCGCATCACGACTACCATCATCTTTTTTTCAATTTAACCCCGCCCGAAGTCCTAGCTAAGCTGGTGACTGATTTCTGGGGCGGCCAGACTTTTTGGCTCCAAAAGTATTTAGAAAATCCCGAACATTTTTTGGCTACCATGCGCGAAGCCGAAAAAGGCCAGTTCAAAAAGCACCCTCGTTGAGGTGCTTTTTTATTTGATTAAAAAAGCCGTAACTTGTTAGTTACGGCTCCTGTTTTAGTAGCGGACAATTAGATATCCGTTGAGAGTTTTATAGAGCAGATCATAGCGCAGTTCGACGGTTCCTTGCCAGTCATTAAATTTCCATGATTTATAGAGTTCGAATGATGGCGCGAGGCGAAGATCAGTTTGATATTCGCTGTTTATCCCGACGGCAACGCGTAAGAGTTCATCTCCAATCTTTTTCCCCATCATGATTTCATAGTTTTGGACACCGTTTGTGCGGCGGCCGTCAACTTTCAGGGAATATTCGCCTTTGGTGCAAATCGGAGAGAAATGTTTGTAGTAGAATACTGGCACTACCATGTAGCTGGTGCCTTCGACGTATGAATCCTGACAGAAAAATTTCTGGTTGATTTCTCCAAAGCCGCTTTGGGAGCGGAACCAGAAGTTGCCAGTTTCAGGCTGGTAGTTGATGAAGGTGAAATTTCCAAAGCGCTTGAGGTTTTTAGTTCCCACAAATCCCCAATACTGGCGATCCTGTTTACCTACGGCGATAAAAGCGTGTTTGGGGTGATAGGCTAGCCAGCCATAAGTAGCATCTTGTTTCGTCATTTTTTTTCCCAGCATCGGATGGTAGGACAGGGCGTAGAATTCAGTAGTGAAATTGCGGTAAGATAATCTGGTGCCGGCGAAATCCCAGGGTTTACTGGCGGGACTGACAATTCGGCCTAATTCTACCGTAGCGCTGAATTTTCCCCATTTCTTGGAAGCCCAGGTATCAAAAGCAAATTGGTCTTCCTCATTGCCATCACCTGATTTAAGTATCACGCCGCCCCAGCTGCTAGTTGAATCCGAAATTATCTTAGGCATTATGACGCCCAAGACATCGCGGCCGTTGGCTTTGTAGTCATACTTGAAACTGATGGTCGGGGTGCTGATTTCAATCCTTTGAGTCAGGACTTGAGAACTGAGGGTGTCGACTTTAAAGGAGTTTTCCAGATTGACGGATTGTCCCCAAAGATAACTTTGGGTCAGAAAACAGATAGCGATAATCATTGCAATATTTTTGTTCATTTTAATTTCCTCCTAACTTAATTAATAATTGTTTGATGCGACCGTCGCTTTAGCGCCAATCGTTTTAGGCAATTACTAATAAGTCAGGGGAACCGGATCAGGATTTTTTTTGAATCCTGAATGTTTCTCTGGCGCTGGAGGCCAAATTACCTTCCAGACTAGGAATTCCGGTTTGATAAAGTGATCAAAAAATACTATCGCCGGACTCGCCGCTTGGTCGTCGTGAGGCTCTAATTGCTGCCCGTTGATTCCGGGAGGAGCTTTGACCTCCAAGTGATATCCGATAGTTCCGTGGTTTTGACAATAGCTGGTTTCAGCCCCCCAAGTTTTGGGAGCTAACAAGAGCAGCGTCGTTATTGCCATCACTGGCAACAAAGCTTGCTGGCGCCGGAAGCCACGGTTATCAAGATACTGGCGGTAATCGCTCACCTTCAGGTTGCTGGCGGCGAAACGTTTGATGTCAGCCATTTCATCGTCGGAAATCATTGAGAAGATATCGGTTTGCCGACGTTTTAGTTCAATCTTCATCGCCCACATTCTGGTGCCGAAGCGCCAGGATTTATGCCATACCCGGATAATAGTTACGGGGTAGAGCAATAGGCAGATCAAGAAGCTTAGGGGGTTGTTAATGCGAATTTTTTCTTTTTCTTGATACCACCAGATCCACAGGAGAAAAAATGCCAGTGGAAAATTCTTTAAGTAGAATGTCCCTAGCCAGAATATGATGCTGAGCAATAAGTCAGCCCAGAAGCCAGGGCGGTTAACCTTGGCATTAAATTCATCTCTTCTTTTTTGGCTATCAGGGTCAATAAGCAATTCGCATTTTTTTTGAGCAACAGTCAGTCGCTCCTGGAATTTTTGGTACTCTTCCTCGGAATCTTGCTGCCGGTGGCGGCAAACATTCTCATGGAATACAGCCAGGAGTTCGTTGATGGAATTATTGACCATAATTACAACACTACGGTCAAAGTCATTGTTTTGTTGCTTTATTTTGATTTCCGTCAGGTCGGCAAAATAAAGCTCGGGGGTGTAATTTTCGCCCCACATCTGGGCTTGGCGTATTTTTCCATTTAAATATTCTTGGTCTCCTTTCCCGCCATCCGCCTTAAAGGGCGGTTGGGGGCCTGATTCAATATTATTGAATAAAGAGAAGAAACCGATATTATAAAGGAAAAAGCCGGCCAGGATGATTTTTGCCATAATTAGCGCGACCTTTTTCATGATTAGTCAGATTTGTGGTTTATATTAATTTGTCAAAGAAAATTGCCATTTTGGGCAACATATCATAATATCATTTTTTACAACTTTTGTCAATATCATACTATGGCTATTTTCCAGTAAATTGACACTTTTTTACGGTTTTGTTAGCATGATGAGATTAGTCAAAATCAATCTGTTCTTAATAATAACTAACAAAAAAAGGAGGTCTAATGAAAGAAATCATGGCTATCGCTGAAAAGAATTTTTTGGCACTTAAAAACAACCCTTATCCGGGACGAGGGATTATCGTCGGCGCCGATGCCGCTGGAAAAAATTTAGTCTTGGGATACTGGATTATGGGCCGAAGCCCCAATAGCCGTAATCGCATTTTTGTTTTGAGACCGGACGAATCTTTGGAGACTGCTCCGGCTGATCCCAGCAAGGTAGAGGATTCCAGTTTGATTATTTACCGCGCAATGGCTCAAAACCGTTCAATGGGTGTTTATGTGGTCAGTAATGGCCATCAGACTGATGATGCCTTGGAATGGGGATCGGATAATCTGCCAGCTGATTGGCAATATGAACCGGATGCGCCAAATTTTACTCCCCGAATTACTGCCGGAATCAGCTTAATGGAAGGGGATAGTGCGGTGGCCTTGGTGAGCATCTTGAAGAAATCTCCTTTCAGCGAAGCTTGCGACCGTTATAACTATCATCTGGCTTTGGCTCCGGGCTTGGGCTATTGCATCACCACTTATTCTGGCGACGGCAAACCTTTGCCGCCATTCCAGGGCGATCCTTATCTCGTGCCCCTGGCTGGAGACATCAAAGAAATGGCTCAGACAATCTGGTCCGCCCTCAACGAAGACAACCGGGTATCGCTGGCGCTAAAATTTATCAACACTGAAAACAATAGAGTTACTGTGGAGATAATCAACAAATACTGCGCTATTTGACCCCCCAAAAGCTTCAATTAAAAGAAAACCCCGCCGAGTAATCTATGGGGTTTTTATATTTGTTGTAATATTTTTTTAAGCGGGTGTATAATATGAATATTATAAAGGTTAGGCTTTAACTTCATTTAATATGAATTTTCGCAAAAAAGGCTTCACTCTCATTGAGTTGTTGGTAGTTATCGCCATTATTGGCGTTTTAGCCACTATTTCTATCATCGCTCTCCAAAATGCTCGGGCTAAATCCCGCGATGCTAAAAGAGCGGGTGATATGAAACAAGTGCAAACGGCTCTAGAGTTGTTCTTTAATGACAAGAATCGTTATCCGACCGTGGAGGAGTGGACTACTGGCCAGATCTATTCCACCTCCTCTGGTTCTACTTCTACCTATATGCAGATTATCCCTAATGCTTCAACCCCAGCCGATGGCCCTTGCACTGATACTCAAAACACTTTTTATTACCAACAAACCGAGAATGGTAATTCCTATAATATTTCCTTCTGTTTGGGCAACACTACGGGCACTTTGGATGGTGGCCTAAAATGTTTGACCCCAGCAGGTATTATGGACACAGATTGTAGCGGCGGAGGCGGCGGGACTCCACCCCCAGCTTTTACTTGCGGCGACCAAGTTAATATTACCACTCTTGCTGGCCATACTTGTAATACCGGCGCTCCGGATTATGACACCTGTACCTATGATACAGTTTCAATCGGCACCCAATGTTGGATGCAGGAGAATTTGAATGTTGGCAGCCAAGTCGCTGGCACCTCCGACCAATTTAATAATTCTACTTTAGAAAAATATTGTTTTGATGATACTTCCACCAATTGCCAAAACGATGGCGCTTTATACCAATGGGATGAAACTATGCAGTATTCCGTTGCCGAAGGAGCTCAAGGCATCTGCCCGACTGGTTGGCATATTCCTAGCGATGCTGAACAAAATATACTTGATCAATATTTGAATGATACCACTTGTGTGGCTAATCGGGTTGGGGCTTGGGATTGTGCTAATGCCGGTACTAAGTTACAAGTCGGCGGCAGTTCTGGTTTCGAAGGTATATTAGCCGGCAACCGCAATAGTAGCGGGCTTTTTGATTTTCAAGGGATGCTCGGATTTATTTGGTCATCTTCTGCTATTTCACCTTCGGTTCCCGGCTCAGATGTTTGGTTCCGTAATTTAGAAGCGTTTTCTGAGTTCGTTTATCGTGGCTATAATTATCGGGTCGATGGTTTTTCTGTTCGTTGTCTCAAGGATTAAATAACTTTTACCACTGATTTGCAAAAACACCGCAGATTGTTCTGCGGTGTTTTTTGTTAGTAGTCCTCCGAGAGG
Organism: Patescibacteria group bacterium; assembly: GCA_022710685.1. GTDB lineage: Bacteria > Patescibacteriota > Patescibacteriia > Patescibacteriales > UBA12465 > CG1-02-41-21. The sequence continues at coordinate 31,981 of JAKLGM010000002.1, forward strand.
AGATATCTAAACATTTAAGCGAAATTATTGAGGAAATTAAGATCTGGGCGGTGTTTTTGACACTGATAAATTAATATTACTTTTTATAACTAGAAAAGTCAATTAACTTAAAGTCTAAATTTTTTGTTTTAAAACCCAGTTCAAATCTGCCCCAATATTGCCGGGGGGGGGGGGATATGGTATAATACGAGTATTAATAAAAGTTAAGTATTAATCTTGTTTTATATGAAATCTAAAAAAGCCTTCACCCTCATCGAGCTCTTAGTAGTAATAGCCATCATTGGTATCTTAGCAACTATTTCCGTTTTAGCTCTCAATAATGCTAGGGCTAAATCCCGTGACGCCAAAAGAGTGGGGAATATGAAACAAGTCCAAACAGCCCTAGAGCTATTCTTTAACGACAAACAAAGATATCCCACCGCTGAAGAATGGAACACTGGAAAAATATACTCCACTACCACCAATTCCACCTCGACCTATATGCAAATAATACCAGTTGCTCCCACCCCTAATGATGGTAATTGTACCACCGATCAAAACGCTATTAACTATATCCCTACCTCAGACGGAGCATCCTATTCTATCTCTTTCTGTCTGGGAGGTACTACCGGAACCCTAGCTCCCGGACCAAAATGTTTGACTCCTAGTGGAATTGTGGATATGGATTGTAGCGCTGGTAGTCCACCAGCTTTTGCTTGTGGTATTAGCCAAGTTACAATTTCTTCTATTGCCGGCCACACTTGTAATACTGGCGCCCCAGACTATGACACTTGTACCTATGACACTGTTGATATTAACGGTCAATGCTGGATGAAGCAAAATATGAATATCGGTACTTATGTCACTGGTGCCACTACCCAAACCAATGACTCTAATTTACAAAAATATTGTTACGGCGATAATACCGGTAATTGTCTAACTGACGGCGGTCTCTATCAATGGGATGAAGCTATGCAATATTCCGTCACTGAATTAGCTCAAGGCGTTTGCCCCGATGGTTGGCATATCCCCACTGACGCTGAACAAAATACGCTTGACCAATCATTAAATGATACTACTTGTAATGCTAATAGAATCGGGGATTGGGATTGTGCTAACGCCGGCACTAAATTACAAACTGGAGGTACTTCCGGATTTGAGGGTCTCTTAGCCGGCTACCGCGATCCCGGTGGGTTGTTCTACCTTCAGGGGACGTACGCGCTCTTCTGGTCGTCATCGATTAGCGGGTCTGATGCTTGGGATCGGTACTTGCTCACTGGCCTCGCGACCGTTTTCCGCAATCATAGTGACCGAGCCCACGGCTTTTCTGTGCGTTGTCTTCAGGACTAATTCGACTATTTTGACTATTTTGACTATTTTTCCGCCTCGTGTCAGCGAGGCGGAATTAATTAATTTTCCTTATGGCTACTTATGATAATCTGCCGGTGTATAAAGCCAGTTATGATTTACTGCTGGAAATATTCATTTTCAGCAAGAATATGGATAAGGAATATAAATATACCATTGGGGATGATTTGAAAAAAGAAACCACGGCCATGATTACCAATATCTACCGTGCGAATTGCAGTCAGAATAAAAAAGAGTTAATCCAAGGTGGTCGGAAAAATTTAGAAGTCATCAGATTATATTTACGCTTAATCAAAGATTTGAAACAGATATCTCTATTAAAATTCGTAAAGATTAATGAAATTATTGAATCAATTTCTAAACAATTGAATTTTTGGCAAAATGCCATGAAATCATAATGGGCCAGAGTCGTCATCGGTTACGGCCATGGCGAGTGCGCCTCACTAGTCCAATAATCCACTAAATTTTTTTAAATTTAGTAATTGACGGAGCAACCTGTCATTTTGCTGATTTTTTAATAAAATATCAAATCAGCCGAAGAGTTTAGCGATTATTATAAAAGAGCCGGCAACCGCAATACCAATGGGTCGTTCAACAATCAGGGAACGAACGCGAACTTCTGGTCATCTACCATTAGTGGACCGGACGCCTGGAATCGGAACTTGAACACCGGCTATGCGACCGTTAACCGCAATCATAATGACCAAGCCAACGGCTTTTCTGTGCGTTGTCTTCAGGACTGGTCAAAAGGAGCCATATAACAATGGCTTCTTTTATTTTACTAAAATATTTTTTATGTCCGATAAACTTCTTGTTGACCTCTTTCAAGCCTATTACGACGCTCGGCGTTACAAGAGAAATACGATGAGCGCTTTAAATTTTGAAATTAATTTAGAGCATAATATATTTGAATTATATAAAGAGATAAAAAATGGTACTTATCAAATTAGTCCCAGTCTGGCCTTTATAATTTTCGATCCGGTTCAGCGGGAAATTATCGCTTCTCCCTTTCGGAATCGAGTCGTTCATCATCTCGTTTTTAATTATATTAACCCTATTCTGGAAAAGCTCTTTATTTCAGACAGTTATAGCTGTCGCCAGGGCAAGGATATCAGTTACGGAGTTAAGCGAGTCGCCCATTTTGTCCGGTCTAGTTCACAAAATTATCGGACCGATAATTATATTCTTAAACTAGATATTTCCGGCTATTTTATGAGTATTAATCAAAAGATATTATATGATAAGGTAGAGAATTATTTATTAAGACATAACACTAATTATCCTTTCGATTTAAAATTAATTTTAGCTCTATTAAAGAAAATTGTTTTTCACGATTATATCAAGGATTGCGTTATTAGAGGCGGGCACACTAATTGGCAAAAATTACCCCGCAATAAAAGCTTATTTTTTACCCCTCCGGGTTTTGGTTTGCCGATAGGTAATTTAACCTCGCAATTATTTAGCAATGTTTACCTTAATGATTTTGATCATTATATTAAACGGAATTTGAAGTTTAAATATTATGGCCGTTATGTTGATGATTTAATAATCATTGACGGCAGTAAAGAGAGCCTCCAAATAGCTATGGCCAAAATTGCGGAATATTTATCAGCAAATCTGAATCTAAAAATTCACCCCAGAAAAATATATTTACAGCCCTACACTAAGGACGTTAATTTTTTGGGCGGAATTATTAAGCCTTATAGAGTTTATGTCCGTCATCGGACTAAAGCTAGTTTTTATCGCTCAGTGGCTAAGTCCAATAATATTTTAAAAAATATAGATGTAGAAAAGAAAGCGCTAAGAAAAATTTTATCCAGTTTTAATTCCTATTTAGGATCATTGGGGCAATATAAAACCTATAATTTACGGCGTAAAATATTGGATAACAAACTATCTCCGGCCTTTTCGCGTTATTATAGATTGGGAAGTGGCAAGTTTAGATATAAGAAAATTATTTTGAAGAGATATTTTAAACTTATCCCCAGCTCCACCAAGCACGATTAAATTATCTCGTCAAAATCTCAAAAATCACCCCCAAAATCAGCCCTTAACCTATCCCCGAATTTATGCTATGATACATTTAGACTTAATCAATAAAATTATATAATCTCGGAACCCATTGTTGAACGGATGTCGCTCGCATGAAACGCAAAATAAAAATAAAACTCATAAAATAATATCCCCTGTAAATTAGCAAAGTCTTTCTTTGCCAATTGAAACTAATTAACCAGCATTTGTCCGTGCTCGGTTTTTTTTGTTTTGGCAAAGACTATTAATTTCGTCGTCGCCTGTTTAGTTAGCGAAACAGGTCAATGATTCCTTTAATGTAAACAAGCGTATTAGTTTGTTTTAGCCTATTGGTGGCACTTGCCCCGTCGCTAGTGGCTAGTTCTGTTCTTTAATCTCTCATTTTTGACCGTCCCCCCAAGCATTGTTTTTTATTTTTTTTTCGGCGAGGCTTGTCCGCTCGCCGAAAAAATAAAAACAAGCTGGGGGCGGTAAATGAGATTTTAAATAAAAGTAGTGTTTGTTCGCCGTGTGCCTCTATTAGACTTGACTATAGGCACACTTAACGCCGTTATAACTTATGGAAATTAAACCACGAGTTTATCGGCAGAAGCTGATAGAGTCGGGTGATTATGTAGAAATATATGATTATGAGAACTTCATTAAAATTAATCAAAAGAGAAGACATGGAAGAATTAAAAAGGAAAAAATTAAGCAACCACATGAAGATGATAACAGTGAATTGAGTAAAGTATTAAAAAGTGAATTTTCCTATAGGCGAAGTCGGTCAAATATTGTTAGACTGGTAAATTCTAACCCCGATTTAAGAGTATTTATCACGCTAACCTTTGATAGCCATAAATTCGGGGATAAGCCGTTTACTGATTTTAAAGAATGTAATTTGATATTTTCTAATTTCATTAAACGACTAAAACGGAAATATCCCGATTTAAAATATCTGGCCGTGCCCGAATTTCAAAGCGACTATTATCACCGCACCAATATCCGAAAAGAATTTGGCGGTAATATTCATTATCACTTATTATCTAATTTGCCGTTTATTGAGAACACCGCTCTCGAGAAAATCTGGGGCTACGGATTCATTAAAATCAATAATATCCGACAGGTGTCTGCTGTCGGTCCGTATGTCGCTAAATACATCGGCAAAGAATTATTTGACGGTCGCTTAAATGGAAAGAAAAAACTATTTTATTCGAGGACTCTTAATCGCTCTAAAATTATTATTACCTACTCAAAAATAAAAGAATATCTTAATAACTTAAAATCACCTCTCAAGCTTTTGCACGAGACAACTTACAAGTCCGAATATCTCGGCAGAGCTCGCTATCGGCTCTATAAAAATAGTTAGCAATATCGTCTTTGATTCTTTTAGGTAAAACATAAGCCCTCTAACCAATGATTACTATCGAGGCCCTTAAAAAATTAATAGTAAGTCGTGGTCGACAGTATTCCGATGACGAATTGGAGACAGTTAGACGCGACTTATACCAACTTGCTCATCTCTCGTTTAAGTATTATCTCAATCAACAAAATATACTAACAAAATCAATAAAATAAATGAAAAATATTGTAAAAATTAAAATATATGTTATTATCCTTAATGGACACAATTAAATCAAAGTATATCAACCATTCTCAAATCACAATGACGGCAGATGAGTCGTTTTGATATAAAGAGAGCAGTGGCTGTTTCAGTTATACTTTGTATAATTGTGTCCAACAGTTCACTGCTCTCTTTTTATTATTAACTTTTAACCCTATGCAAAAAGGAATAATCTATTACCGAGTTTCAACCGAAGACCAAGCTCAAACTGGCGTTAGCTTGGAACAGCAGAAAAACGCCTGTCTTGATTATGCTCAAAAAAATGATATTGAAATATTAAAATTATTTCACGATGACGGAGTGTCCGCTAAAACCACTAAAAGGGCGGGGCTCCAAGAGTTGCTGGCGTATTGTAAAAAGAATCATAAAGAAGTTGATTGTCTGATAGTTTATAAAATTGATAGGTTGTCGAGAAATGTTAAAGACTACGCCACGCTATTAATGGCACTAGGCGAATTTAACATTAAATTTATTTCCACCACTGAGACCGTCAATGAAACATCAAGCGGAAAACTTATCGGTACGATTATGGCCTCGTTCGCTCAATTTGATAATGATGTTAGGAGCGAAAGAGTGTCGGTCTGTATGCTCGAAAAGGCTAAGCAGGGAATCTGGTGCTTCAAAGCCCCATTCGGTTATCTAAACGCTCGAGACGGGCAAAATAGAGCCATTATAACCGTGGATAAGGAGCGTATGCCAGTTATTAAAATGGCCTTTGAAAAGTTTGCCACGGGATTATATAAAATGGAGGAAATTAGAAAAATGATGATTAAAGCTGGTTTTAAAACATGGCGAGATAAAGAGCTAAATATTCAAAGTTTATCCCGTTTATTATCGGAAAAGTTCTATATCGGCATTATGACGATTAAAGGCCAAGAATATCAAGGCACGCATGAATTATTTATTGATGAAAATACATATTACAAATGCCAAAAATTAATCCGCACTTCTAAGCGAGGTGATAATATTGCTTTTAAACGCACTAACGAAATGTTTCCGTTAAGAAATTTTATTTTATGTCCTCATTGTCATCGCCCTTTTACCGCCTACTTATCTAAAAATCGCCAAGGCAAATATTATCCGTATTATAAATGCTATAACAAGGACTGTCACAATTTTAAATCTGTCGCCAAAGATAGGCTGGAAAATCAGTTCAGCAATTATATCAAAGAAATATCGCCTGATCCTGATTTTGCTAAAGCCTATCAAAAAATTGTGGTTGAGGAATGGGAAAAGGGACTGCAAAATTATAAGGGTAGTATTGTTAATCTCAAGAATGAATTAGATAAACTAGAAATAGAGAAGTCTAAATTAATTGAAATGAAGAAAAAGGATTTGCTTGACGATGAGGACTTTAAAGAAGAAATGTATAAAGTAAAGATTAAAATAGCCGAAAAGCAGTCTATCCCAGCCGAGAGTATAGCTGATAATTTTGATGTTAAAAAAGAATCCAAAAAAGTTTTTGATATTATCCCCGACCTCAATAAATTCTATAATGGTCTCGGCTATTACGACAAGCTGAAATTACAGGGTTTGATTTTTCCTGAAAAGGTCTATTTTGATTTTTCCGAAAGTCGAACCCCTAAATTGTCGCTAATATTACAAACCAAAAGAGAGCTGGCAACTGCCAGCTCCCCGAAAGTAGCCTCTAGGGGAATCGAACCCCTGTTACATGGTTGAGAACCATGTGTCCTAACCGTTAGACGAAGAGGCCATGATGATTATTTCAGGACATTGCCGATGATGCTTTCGTTGCCGCGCAGGAAGGAATCAACTTCCATTACTTTCTTGCCTTCGAGTTGTAATTTTATAACAACTAAGGCGTTTTGTCCACATTGGACAGCCAAAGCGCTTTCATAAAGGAAAAGCTGGCCAATCTTGTATTTATTGATTTTGAGCGGTTGGGGCCGCACCGCCAATATCTTAAACAAAACTCTGTTAATTTTCAAGTCCTCGTCGCTCAGGTAGCTATAGGCGCCAGGCCAGGGGTTATAGGCTCGAATCATCCTTTCTATTTCGATCGCATCTTTGCGCCAATTAATGTGTCCGTCTTCTTTCTTTATCATTTTGACATAGCTGGCTTCGGTTTCTTTTTGTTTCTCTGGCTTAATCCAGCCCCTGGTATATCGTCCTAGAGTTTTGATTAACAAACCGGCCCCCAAGGCAGCTAACTTGTCGTGCAGGGAAGAAGCGGTTTCGTCTTTGGCTAATTTAATTTTTTTCCGGGCTAATATTGGTCCGGTGTCTAGGCCAGCATCCATTTTCATGATAGTAACGCCGCTATATTTGTCGCCGTTTAGAATCGGCGCCTGTAAGCAAGCCGCACCGCGGTATTTGGGCAGGAGTGAGCCATGGACATTAATGCAGCCGTAGGTTGGGATTTCTAATATTGATTGGGGTATGATTTGACCATAGGCGGCGACTACAATTAATTCTGGCTTTAATTCTTTTATCAAAGCAACCTCAGTCCGGATTTTTTCCGGCTGGTAGACTGGAGTATTATTCTGTTTCGCTAGTTGCTTGATGGGAGGTTCGGTCAGGATTTGCTGGCGGCCGACTTTCTTGTCTGGTTGGCTGATAACTGCCACAACATCAAAACGGTCGCTTCCAAGAAGCGCCGCCAAGCATTGGGCTCCAAATTCCGGAGTGCCCATGAATATAGTTCTAATTTTTTTTGCTGCCATAGAGTTTGTCAATAAAGAGGACGCCGTCCAAATGGTCGGTTTCGTGCTGGATGATGCGAGCCAGGATTTCTTTGGCTGCCACTTTCTGTTTTTTGCCTTTGGTATCCAGATAGACGCATTGGATATTCTTGTGCCTTTCCACATTGCCAAAGATGATATGGCCGTTTTTGTCTAAAACCGACAAACAGCCTTCTTCATCCACGGCCTTGGCCCAGGATTTTTTGGTAATCTGGGGATTGATCATGATAAAGGTTTTTTCTAGATCTTGGTCGCGCAGGACTACCAAGCGGAGATTTTGCCCGATTTGGGGCGCGGCTAGACCGGCGCCGTCTTTAGCGAGCATAGTTTTTTCCATATCAGAAATCAACCGCTGGATTTCAGGCGATTCAATCTCGTCCGGGTGGAGCGGTCGCGACATTTTCCTTAATATTGGATTGGGATGGTTGAGGATAGGGAGAATTTTAGCCATATGATTATTTTTCGGCTTCGGTTTTTTTAGTTTCAGCTTGCAGCTTGTCGAAGCTGTCTATTACTTTGAAAAAATATTGCCATTTAGATCCGCCCTTGCAGAGCTCCTTGGTCTCGTTCATGGCTTTTTCAACAGTATATTTATGATGATCACGGCAAACCTTGAATAGGGCCGAGCGCTTAAAATCCGGGATGGACAATTCTTTCACAACTCTCAGGGCTAAGTCTTGCCATTCATAGGCCGGCGGTTTGACGGTTCGGCGGTTTTTTAGGAGGTCAGCTAGGTTGTCCATATGTTTTTCTATTCATTAATATTCAGAGCTAGAGTCAGATAGCCGACACCTAAATCACCTTGGTAGGCTAGAACCTGAGGCTCATATTCTAAGCCTTCAAAGATCCCTAAAATAACAGTGATAGCCTTGAGGCCGCATTCGCCAGCGTCTTTCACTAGCTTGTCGTCCATTCGCAGGATATTTTCCGCCGCGCTCTCCGGCTGATTCAAGTATTCAATCACTTTGTTATCAAACTTGGCGCCTTTAGGAGAATAGCCGGCCGGGGAGCTGCGTTTCAAGCGATGAGACAAGTCGGCTGAGGCTAAAACTGCTATCTTCTTCGGTTGGCTGATGATAAAATCTTTTAGAGTCTGGCCAAAGTCAAAGTGCGCTTGGCGGTTGCCGCTTGAATAGGAGAGGCTGATAACTTTAATATCTTTTAGGTTTGAGGTCAAGAGATAGAGCGGGATAGCGCTGCCGTAATCTAATTGCTCGGCGCTAGTCATTTGGAGCGGAAAATCTTTTTTTAGGGCTTCTTTTAGTTCGTGCGCCAGGGCCATATCGCCGGCTATTTGGCTCTTAGTGGCAAAGTCGCCGAAATTTTCAAATGATAGCTTGAATTCCGGCGCGCTGTTTAAAGCATAGCCGGTTTCGGGCATTATCAGGTGAGGCGAAATTACTATGATTGTTTCTACTCTTTCTTCCAGCAGTTGCTGGGCTATTTTTTGATAGGCGGCGGTAGTTTTATCCAAAATCAAGCTATTGGCTTTGCCGATAGCCGGAATCAAGATTGGAGAGTGGGGAACAATATAGGATGAAGCCAGCATATTATTGGATGGTTTCTGGCGGCAACTGCATCGCTGATCCTTCTGGATAGAGTGACAAAAGTTGGGGCGAAACTGTAATCACGTTGCTCCAATTATAACCCAAAGTTTCAAAGGTGGTGCCGGAATTGAAAGGGCGTTTGGTGCCGGAATCTATCAGGTAGACAGCGGCTGATGCCGGAGATTTCAATAATTCGCCGTTGCCGAATAGCACTGGCGCGATTTTAGTATATTTGGCCAAGGTCGTTTCCGTAGCCTTAATTATCTTTTTGCCTTTGAATTTAGTGCTGAGGAATATCCTGTCAACGAGCGGAGCCTTGGTGTTGTCTTGGACAAAATAGACGCCGCCAGTTTTGGTGCTTTGCATTAAGGTGCCGGTGATATTAGTGGAGGTAGCAGTCAGATTAGTGCCGGCTAAATAACCTTCCAGATCGGCCGCTGGAGCATCGATGACTTCTTCCGGGTTGAAACCGATGGATTTGAAGGCCGCCTCATTGACTATCAAGCGCTTGTAGTTATCAACTAAGAGATAGGTCTTTTTGTCTTCGTTGGTTTTGATGATAGAGTAGTTGGGGAATTTGATTGGAGTGCCTTTCTCATAATTATCTAAGACGCTTTTTTCGACGACAATGATTTTCTTTTCGTCAAAGCGGGAAGTCAAAGCCCCACGGGAGAGGAAGGGATGTTTCATGCCGCCGTCAATCAGCCAGACGCCGACTTCGCCATTGATGCGCAAGAGGGTGCCATCCGGGTAGACTAATGGATTCTTCGGAAAATATTTTTTCCAGAGCTTGAAAAAATTGTAGTTGCCATTAAAGACGTGCGGCGTGTAGTTGTAGAGTCCGGCAGTCGCGGTGTTTTCGATGGTAACCTTCATCGGCTCGTTAGTGATGACGCCGTAAGGGTTGGTAAAGGTATAGGTACCGCCGGCTTTGTACTTGTATCCTTCCGGGTGGTCCATGTAATAACGGAATTGGAGTGAAGCACTATTGATTTGTTTGCCAAAGCCTTTGTAATAGGGGTTGCAAGCCCAGTTATCCGGGCAACCATAACCGGTAGCCCAGTCTAACTGGCTTTGTTTTGGTGTCACGTCGTCTATGAGACTTTGTTCTTTTTGTAATAATACCAGAAGAAATTTAGGGTTAACCGTTGTGACGCGGCGGCACTTTAATTTTTTTTCTTCTTCGGTCGGCGATTCGCTCAATTCAATATCTTCACAGTCGTAGTTGGCCGTAGCGGCTTCATAGATAATCTCAGCTGCGCTTTTGTTAGCAGTGCCATGGGCGTTCGAGGTCCGATAATTTGCCAAAAAACCGCCTTGTTTGTTTAAGAAGTTTTGGATTTCCAATAAGCTTAGGCTATTAGTGTTTAGAATCTCAGAATCGCTGATAATATTGCCAGGGTTAAATTCCGGGTCAACGGTATTTTGGGCAAAAGTGCTAAGTGGGGCTAGGATTAGGATAAAAGCGGTAATAATAGCGATTTTGTAGGATTGATTCATATTCTTTGGTCTAATTAATTTTTTACCCTTTCATTATAATATATTTTGCTGATTTTGGGAAAGACAGAAAAAACGCCCCTTATTAGCGGAGGCGTTTTTTCAAGATATTATTTGACGTTCATAATAACCTCATCTTTCAATCCGATATCAATTGCGACTTTGTCGCCGTCGTTGATCTTGCCTTCGACGATATTGAGAGCCAGTTCATCCAGAATCATGTTTTGGATAATGCGTTTGAGCGGTCGGGCGCCGAAAGTGATATCATAGCCTTTTTCGGCCAGCATCTTTTTTACCTTCTGGCTGATCCTGAGGCTGATATTGCGGTTGAGCAGACGGTTTTCTACTTTCTCTAACTCCAGGTCAACAATGTTGACTAAAGCTTCTTTGCTCAAGCTCTTGAAGAGGACAATCTCATCGATGCGATTAAGAAATTCTAGCTTGAAGTATTCTCGCAGAATCTTGTCAATTTTGGCGCGCATTTCGCCGCTGTGGGCTTTGTCCGCTTGGGCTTGATCGGTGGAATCGCTGAAGCCGATGGAATATTGCTTGATGATCTCATTACCCAAGTTAGAGGTCATGATAATGATGGTGTTTTTGAAGTTGACGACTCGGCCCTTGGAATCAGTCAAACGGCCATCGTCTAATATTTGGAGCAGCATATTGAAAGTTTCCGGATGAGCTTTTTCAATTTCATCGAAGAGGACGACGCTATAGGGGCGGCGGCGGATCTTTTCCGTTAATTGGCCGCCTTCGTCGTGGCCGATATAGCCTGGAGGGGAACCAATCATCTTGGCGACGCTATGTTTTTCCATAAATTCGCTCATATCCAATCGGACTAGGGCGTTTTCATCGTTAAACATAAAGCGGGCTAGGGCTTTGGCTAATTCGGTTTTGCCGACTCCGGTCGGACCGACGAAAAGGAAAGATCCGATCGGTTTCTTCTCTTCATTGATGCCGGCGCGGCTGCGGCGTAGGGCATTAGCGACAGCGTGGATAGCTTCATTCTGGCCGACTACCGCCTGGATCAGTTCGGTTTCGGCATTGGCTAGTTTTTTGATTTCGCTTTCCAACATTTTTTGGACTGGAATTCCGGTCCAGCGGGAAACAACACGGGCGATATCTTCTTCGTCCACTTCTTCCTTCAAGATACGTTGGCCTTTTTTCTGAATTTTGACTAATTCACCCTCTTGATCTTTGATGGCTTTTTCTAGTTTCGGTATCAAGTCATATTTAATCTGCGCGACCTTAGTTAGGTCATCGCCGCGCCGCTGGATGATCTCAGCGTTAGCTTTTAGTTCATCGATTTTCTTTTTGCTGTCGCGGATTTGGGAAATGATGTTCTTTTCATTCTGCCAATGGAGTTCCAGCTGGTTGGCTTTTTCTTTGAGTTCGCCTAATTGTTTGTTGATGTTTTTGATTTTAGCGGCGTCATCTTTGGTATTAGTCTTGTTGGATGACAGGCCGGCCTTGACGATTTCCAGGCGCTTGATCTCGCGTTTCAGGTTGTCCAGTTCTTCCGGCATAGAATCTATCTCCATGCGCAGGGAAGAGGTGGCTTCATCAATCAAGTCTACTGCTTTGTCCGGCAGGAAGCGATCGCTGATATAGCGGGTAGAAAGCTGGGCCGCGGCCACAATGGCATTGTCGGTAATCCGGACACCATGATGGACTTCGTATTTTTCTTTGATGCCGCGTAAAATTGCTACGGTGTCTTCAATGCTCGGCTCCAGGACGTAAATGGGTTGGAAGCGGCGTTCCAGCGCTTGGTCGCGTTCAATGTATTTCTGATATTCTTTAGTGGTGGTGGCGCCGATGGTGCGCAATTCGCCTCGGGCCAAGACCGGTTTTAACATGTTAGAGGCATCAATGGAGCCTTCGGAAGCGCCGGCGCCGACTAGAGTATGGAGCTCATCGATGAAGAGGATTATCTTGTCGCCTTGCGATTTAATTTCTTTCAGGACGGCCTTCAGACGTTCTTCAAATTCGCCGCGGAACTTGGCGCCAGCCACGAGGGAGCCTAAATCCAAAGAAACAATTTCTTTATTTTTCAGCATCTCCGGCACATCGCCAGCCACAATGCGTTGGGCCAAGCCTTCAACTATGGCGGTCTTGCCGGTTCCGGCTTCGCCGATTAACACCGGGTTATTCTTGGTGCGGCGCAAGAGAACTTGCATGATGCGCCGGATTTCCATGTCGCGGCCGATAACCGGGTCAAGTTTTTCTTCTCGAGCTTTATCAGTTAGATTGGTAGTATATTTTTCTAAAACTTTGAATTTAGTGTCCGGATCCGGGTCGGTAATCGGATTCTGGCCGCGCAATTCTTGCAGGACCTCTTTGACTTTCTGGTAGTCCAGCTTGAAATTTAACAGAATTTTTTGGGCCATGGTCGGGACGCCGATGAGAGCTAGGAGAATATGCTCGGTGGAAATATATTCATCGCCCATGCCATCGGCTTCTTTCTTGGATCTTTCCAAAACTAAAGCCACATCGCTCGTGCCTTGGACCGCTTGGACCGGTCCGGCGCTGGGAGTGGTTTTTACTTTGGGTAATTTATTTATTTCTTTGATAGTGAAGTCTTCAATAATATCCGGATCGATTTTCATCTTCTCCAGTATCGGCTTGATCAGGCTTTCATTCTGTTGCAAGAGAGCCAAGAGCAAGTGCAGGGCTTCGATATATTGCTGGCCGAAGTCCTGGGCGATGATTTGAGAGTTGATGATGGCTTCTTGGGATTTATTGGTAAATTTGTTGAACATATGTTAATAGGGTTAGTTCTTATTAGCACTCATATGCTTAGAGTGCTAATATCAATATAATATATCCGCCTGGCGGTGTCAAGGAAAATAAAAAGCGGGATATTGCTATCCCGCTGGGTTATACTTACTTAGTCTTTCTTGATATCGTGTTCATCTTCTTGGGCGACGAGCTCAGTAATCTCTTCCCAAAGCTTGTTTAGGTCTTTAATTTTGGCTTGGAGAGCCGTTTTGAGCTCACCCTCCGGCATCTGATCCAGAAGGTTGTCTATATCGGATTGAATTTTTTCAGCTTGCATGATCTTCTCGTTTATAATGTCTTGTTTGCTTTTCGGTAATTCGGGTGTTTCAAATCCCATATTATTTTTTGGAGCTAAATATTAGCGTTTAATACTTAGCTTTGATTTATTAATTATAAGGTAATAATATCACATTTTTTTAATTTTGTCAATATCTTTGGTTTTTATTCCTTTTTATGCTATTATTAATATATTCTAAGCTATTTAGCCGCTTTTGTCTAATTATATGAATAGCAGCCATTTTTTGATTTATCTCCCTAAAATTATCCTGCAAATCATCCGGGATTTTTTGTATTTTCCCCTGTGGTGGTATAGCGTCGGCTTGTGGCGCACCTTGATCCACGTCGTTAATTTTTGGAGCGAGCGCCAGATTAATTTAGGCTTAGCGGTTTGGGCCAAGAATCTTTTTACGCCGATGTACGGCCAGCAAGATTTTATGGGGAAGTTTATCAGCTTCTTCATCCGCCTGATTCAGATTATCGTCCGCAGTATCTTTATGCTTTTCTGGTTGATTGTCGGCTTGGTTTGGTTAGTATTCTGGATTGCTTTACCTCCGCTTACTATCGGCGGCATCATTTATCAATTGCTCTAATATGGAAAGACCAATACCAAATTTATTCTGGGGTTTGAGCTTGAGCCGTTCGGCCATCGCTTTGAAGCGGCTGAAGGCTAAGTTTGACGTGCTGGTCAATGTTATTTGCTCTCTGATTTTTTTAGGCGGCCTAGCCAGCTTCGGCTATTTTATCTATCTCCACCAGGAATGGATTAATTCGACGCCATTGAAATTTTTAACATTCTGGAAAGAACCAAGCGAATGGTTGCTCCTGTTTTTTATTTCTTTGATCTTTGCCATGTTCTTATATTATCGCGTCAGTGAGAGCGAGGCGCGCCGGCAGAAGATTGATTGGAAGTCGCATAAGAAAAAAGTTGATGCCGCCGGCGGCTTGAATGATCAAGCCATGAAATTATTGGAAGATGCTTATCTTTTGGCCGCTAAATTGAAGCAGCCGACAGTCGGTCCGCGTCATTTATTTTGGGCGCTGTTGTCTGATTCCAGTATCCGCGCTTTGTTCGTCCGTTTGAATGTGGATTTCCGGCAGTTAGCGGAGAAGTTAAAGAATTATTTAGCTGATCCCAATATAACACCAGGCAAGACCGAAGGTTTGTCCGATTCAGTTAAAAATGTTTTGTTTAAAGCCTATGAAGCCGCTTGGGCTGAGAAGAAAAAAGCGGTTGACGCTCTGCATCTATTATTTTTTATCTACAATGAGGATGAAATCTTGCAAGAAATCATGTATGACCAGGAGATTACTGCTAACAAGATAATGAATGCGGTCAAATGGTTCAGGGTCAATGAAGCGATGCGGGAAAATTACCTGGTCTATCGCAAGATGGCTCGTCTCAAACCGGGCAGCGGCATGAATCGGGCCTATACAGCCGTCGCTACTCCGACCTTAGATTATTTTTCCCATGACCTGACAATTATGGCCAAGTATGGCTATTTGGAAATTTGTGTCACTCGCGACAAAGAAACTAAGTCGGTTTTTGAGGCCTTGGAAAGCGGCCATGCCGGCGTCTTATTGGTCGGCCCTAACGGCGTGGGCAAGCGCAGTATAATTGAGGGTATCGCTCAGTTGATGGTCAAAGAAGAAGTGCCGTTATTTTTGAAAGACAAACGTTTGGTGGAGTTAGATATCGCCCGGTTGATTGGCGGCGCTTCTCCGGCTGAAGCCCAGGACAGATTATTGAATGTTATTAATGAGGCGATGCGCGCCCGCAATGTAGTTTTATTTATTGAGAATTTAGAAACTATCATCGGTATTTCTTCTGGCGCCGAAGGCAGTCTGGAGTTATCCGAAGTCTTGGCCGATGCCTTGAGCCGGCAGAACGTCTTTTGCTTGGCTTGCGCTTCCAGCGAAAACTACAGCAAATATATTGAGGAGCGAACCCTGGGAGAGATAATGACGACGGTGCCGGTGGCTGAACCGGACCATGATCAGGCAATTCAGATTTTGGAAAGTAAGGTGGGATTCTTTGAAGGTAAGTATAATGTCTATATTGATTATAACGCAGTGGAACAGGCGGTTGATCTGTCGGCCCGCTATATTAATGACCGTTATTTGCCCGACAAAGCCATTAGCATCATGCAGTTGACGGCGGTCAAGGTTTCGAAAAAGACTGCAGGGCAGGATTTCTGCAGCAAAGAAGATATCGCTGAAGTCATCAGCGAACAGACTGGCATCCCAGTTTCCAAAGTCAGCGCCAGTGAAACAGAAAAATTATTATCATTGGAAGATAGCATTCACAAGCGGATGATTGGCCAGGAGGAGGCGGTAGCTGCTATTAGTGGCAGCTTGCGCCGCGCTCGGGCTGAGTTGCGCGAGAGTAAGCGGCCAATCGCCAGCTTCCTCTTCTTAGGTCCGACTGGTGTCGGTAAAACTGAGTTGGCTAAGACTGTGGCTGAGGTTTATTTTGGCGATGAGAATTGCATGATCCGTTTGGATATGAGCGAATACCAATTGCCCGATAGCGTCAAGAAAATGATTGGCGATGCCGATGGCACTTTGGGCTATCTGACCGAAGCGGTCCGCAAAAAGCCTTTTACCTTGGTGTTGTTAGATGAAGTTGAAAAAGCTCATCCGGATATTTTGAATCTATTCTTGCAGATGATGGATGACGGCCGCTTGACTGATGGCCAGGGCCGGACCATTAATTTCACTAATTCTATCATTGTCGCCACTTCCAATGCCGGCGCTCTATATATCGAGGATGCGGTCCAGAATAATGTCGATATGAATATCATCAAGCAGGAATTAGTGGATAACCAATTGAATAAGATCATGCGGCCGGAATTAATCAACCGCTTTGACGGCATCATCGTCTTCCGTCCTTTGTCTTTTGAAAATGTAGTGGCCATCACCAAATTGATGCTCAAGAAAATTGCCAAGAATTTAGAAGTGAAGGGCATTGAACTTTTAGCCAGCGAGGCCGGCACGGAGATTTTAGCGCGGCAAGGTTTTGATCCTAAATTCGGCGCTCGGCCGCTGCGGCGCTTGTTGCAGGACAAAGTTGAAAATGAAATAGCCAATTTGGTTTTAGCCAACGCCATTAAACGCCGCGATGCTGTCGTGATAGATGATAGCGGTAATATCGGCGTGGAGAAGGGCCGGGAGTTATAATATAGTTTAAAAAGTTTAAGAGGCTCCTTTTTAGGGGAGCCTCTTTTTTGTTCAGTTGCCGGTAGATTTGGCAACGATAATTTGATTGCTAGCGCCAGTTGGTTCTCGGGTGTCAAGAAGGACATGGATACATCTCTTAATGACGCCGTCTTCACTGTCTTCCGCGGGAGTCGCTTGGGTTAGTTGTTCTTTGAGTGATCTTTCCGAGATTCTCAAGGCAATCATAGTCGCCCGTTCTTCGTGTTTTTTCTGCACGATTTGCTTGCGGGAAATGATATTCTCTCGTTCCAATACTTCGTCTTCTCCGACCACTTTCTTGGAATCCATCAGCTGTTGGATTTCAGCTTTGATCAGATTGATGGTGCCGATTTCGTTTTCATAAAACTGTTTTAATTCCGCCAAGGAACATTCATCCAAGTTGCTAGCTTTTTTCTTCTTCTTTTTACACATTACTAATTCTAATTTTTAAGGTTAACTTATTTTAAACAACTATTGAATATTCTAATAAATTATGGCTATAATGTCAACGAGAGAGCAAATTATGAACTATTTTATCCCCGCTTTAGCTGCCTTTATTTTATCCTGGGCTTTGACCTGGGTAGTGCGGCTATTAGCGCAAAAATTTAATATTGTTGATAAACCGGATCAAGCCCGGAAAATCCATTCTCGGCCGACGCCGCTTTTGGGCGGTCTGGCGATTTTTCTGGCTTTTACCGTGGTGGCCATTTTTGTTTGGCCGCGTTTAGTGTCCGGAGATTTAAATTTGGTCCACTGGCTGGGAGTCTGGGGCGGCGCTTTGATATTGATGATTGGCGGTTTTTGGGACGACAAGTATAATTTGCGTCCGGCGCGCCAGATTATTTTTCCGCTTCTGGCTATTGGCGCGGTAATTATGGGTGGCGTAGAAATTACGAAGATTACCAATCCGGCCGGCGGTTTTATTTATTTGGCTCCTTGGCTTTCGGCGCTCTTAATTAGCGCCTGGCTTTTGGGTATGATGTATACTACCAAGCTTTTGGACGGCGTCGATGGTTTGGTTTCCGGCGTTGGCGCTATTGGCAGCTTAGTTATCTTTCTCTTTACCATAACCACCCAATATTATCAGCCGGATATCGCTTTGGCGGCGATCATTTTGGCGGGCGCCACTTTAGGTTTCTGGGTTTGGAATTTTAATCCGGCTAAAATATTTTTGGGTGAAGGCGGCTCTTTGTTCCTGGGTTATATTCTGGGCGTCTTGGCGATAATCTCCGGCGGCAAGATTGCTGTGGCTTTGTTGATAATGGGCGTGCCGATCTTGGACGTCGCCTGGACTATATTACGCCGTCTGCTTAAAGGAAAAAATCCTTTTAAGTTTGCTGATCGGAAGCATTTGCACCATCGGCTTTTAGCTTTGGGGCTGAATCAAAAACAAACCGTTCTGGTTTTTTATATTTTAGCGGCTACTTTCGGCTTGAGTGGCCTGTTTTTGCAGAGTCGGGGCAAGCTTTTAGCGCTTTTAATCTTGTTCTTAGTCATGGCCGCCTTAGTTATCGGTTTCAGTTGGTGGGACAAGAAAAAACGTTTGCCGCGCCTTTTAATCCATACCTGTTGCGCTCCTTGCGTGGCTTATAGCGCCAGCCAAATCTTGGCTAAAGATTATGAGATAACCTTATATTTTTGTAATTCCAATCTGGATAGCCGTGACGAATATGAGCGGCGCTTAGAGGCGGTGCGTTTTGTGGCGGGGAAGTATGGTTTCGGATTATTGGTTGAACCTTATGACCATCAAGCCTGGGAGGAGTTAGTGGCGGGCTATGAAAGCGAGCCGGAGCGCGGCCGCCGGTGCGATTTGTGCTTCCGTTCCCGCTTAAGCCAGACGGCTCTTGTGGCGCAGCAGAAAAAGTTTGATTATTTCACCACCTCTTTGACGTTAAGTCCTTTTAAGGATAGTGCTAAGATCTTGGCTTTAGGGCAGTCGTTGGGAGCAAATTTCTTGCCCTATGATTTTAAGTTAAACGACGGGGTTGATAAATCTTTGGCTTTAGCTAAGGAGCTTGGGATATATCGGCAGAAATATTGCGGTTGTGAATTCAGTAATTGGCAGAAAAAATAATTTTTTAATCATATAAATAAAAAAAGGAAGCTGGGGCCTCCTTTTATTTTTTTGTGAGATTATTTTATCCCTTCTTTTTCAGCGAGCAGATTGAGGAGCGGGATTAGAAAATCTTCTTTAGGCGAACTTGAGTGGCAGCCGGCTTCAACTAATATGTCGTTGTGCTCGGGTTTGCCGGAAATAGCCATGATTGTAGCTTGGGGGAACTTTTTTTTGAGCAGCGGAACCAGGGGAGTCGTTTCTGGGCTTCCATCTTCCTGCGGGTTAGTGAGAGTCCCGTCCAGGAGGATGTATTTGATATCAGCCCTTTCCCGTTTAATGGCAGCGAGAGACTCAGCCATATTATAAGCTGAAATTACTTCAACTTGAGTCCGGGGAGTAGCGATCCGAAGCATTTCATGAATTGCTCTCTGGTCTTCAATTAATAAAATTTTCAGTTTCATAGCATTGGGTTTGGAGGGTTGTTCAAAGGACTTGATTGTTAATTATAATTATCATATTTCTATTGCTTTGTCAATTACTAGGGCTTTGGGCTTTTGCCTTATTTTATGATATAATAAGGGGGAAATAATAATTAATAATCTAACTCTATGGAAGGTTTTAAAAAAATCAAAAGCATCATTTTGCTTGTAGTCGTCGTCGCCCTCATCGGCTGTTTTGCTTTTCTGAAAATTCAGCAGACCCGAGAAAAGAAGCTGGCCGCCAATAACCAGAATCAGAATAATATCCAGAATAATTCTGATAGTCCTATTCAGCTGGGATCAAGCGGCGAATTGAAAAAATTTGCCAGTTATGACGAGGCTAAGCAGTTCTTGGCTCAGCAGCAGCAGAATAATAATTATTCTTTGCCGATGATGACCAAGGGGCTGGCTATGGACACAGTCCAGTCCAGTGAGCGCGGTTCAGCCGTTGCTAGTGCTCCGGTCGCTGATGGCCTGGGTGCCGGTCCGGCGGCGGGGTCTGCCGGCAATGATTTTTCTAAGACTAATGTCCAGGTGGAGGGAGTGGACGAGGCTGATATAGTAAAAACTGATGGTAACTACATTTATGCCACCTCTTATAATAATCTTTTTATCATCAAGGCTTATCCGGGAGAACAGGCTGAAATTGTTTCTAAGATCGAATTTAAGTCCCGTCCGACCGATTTGTATATCAATGGCGACAACCTGGCCGTCTTTGGCTATGATGACCGGATTTATACCATGGATCTTTATAAGAGTTTTAGACGCCAGAATTCTTATACCTTCTTCAAGGTTTTTGATATCAGCGACAAGAAAAACCCGAAGCAGGTCCGGGATTTAGACTTTGAAGGCAACTACTTCAATTCTCGCATGATTGGCGACTATGTCTATTTCATCACCAACAACTATAATTATTTCATCGGTCCAGAGCCGGTAGTGCCGCGCATCTTGGATGGCGGCGTCGCTTTAGACGAGAAGTGTTCCGGTGCTAACGTCAAGTGTTTTAATCCCAGTATTTATTATTTTGATATCCCTTACGATTCCTATAATTTTACCACCATCAGCGCTATTAATATCAAGGATAATAATGCTCCGATCAAGGGCGATGTCTATATGCTTTCAAGCGCCCAGAATATGTATGTTTCTCCTAATAATCTTTACATCACTTATACCAAGTATATCAGTGAATATGAGTTAGAAATGGCGGTTGCCCGCGAAATATTGTTGCCGCGCTTGAGCGAAACCGATCGGGCTTTAGTTGCCAAGATTGAAGCAGTCACTAACGATATCTTGACCGAGTCGGAAAAAAAGTCTAAGGTCCAGCAGATATTGAATCGCTATCTCAATTCTTTGTCGGTGGCCGATCAAGAATCTTACGAAAAAGAGCTGGCCGCTAAGATGAAGCAGAAATATACCGACTTAGCCAAAGAAATGGAAAAGACTATCGTTTACAAGATAGCCATCAGCGGCGATACTCTAACCTACAAGGCCAAAGGCGAGGTTACGGGTTCGGTTTTAAATCAGTTCGCTATGGATGAGGCTAACGGTTATTTCCGCATTGCCACTACCAAAAATACGACTTGGAGCCGTTTTGAGGGCGGCGAGCAAGCTTCTTATAATAATGTTTATGTCTTAGATGGCGATATGAAATTATCCGGCGCCGCTGAGAACATCGCTCCGGGTGAGAGAATCTATTCAGTTCGGTTTATGGGTAATCGGGCTTATGTTGTTACTTTCAAACAGGTTGATCCGCTCTTTGCCCTTGATATGAGCGATCCGAAGAGTCCTAAAGTTTTGGGTCAATTGAAAGTTCCAGGATTCTCTACTTATCTCCATCCCTATGATGCCAACACTTTGATTGGCTTTGGCAAGGATGCCGGGGAGAACGAATATGGCAATACTATAGCTAAAGGCTTAAAGGTTTCGTTATTTGACGTTACCGATGTTACCGCACCCAAAGAATTGGATACTTATCTGATGGGAGATATGGGCAGTGATTCAGCCGCCCTGTATGACCACAAAGCTTTCCTTTTTTCCTATGACAAAAATCTCTTGGTCTTGCCGGTGATGTTGCGAAAATCAACTGCGGCCAATCAATGGGGCGATATCAGCTTTTCCGGCGCCATGGTCTTTAATCTGAAGGACAAGAAGATTCAATATACTGGTAAAATTGACCATTCCGATGGTGGTCAGCCGGCCAATCAGGATTATTGGGATGGCTATAGCTATTATGATAATTCTGTTAAACGCAGTTTATATATTCAGAATCAGCTTTATACTTTGTCTAATAATTATTTAAAGATTAATGATTTGGGCAGTTTGACGGAGATAAAGAAGTTAGAGTTGAAAAAAGATTCTGGCTCTGATTTTAAAGTAGTTAACTAATATGAAGTTAAAACCCGGACAAATTATTGTTGGCGGCAATTTATTATTGCTTTTGGTTTTAGAAGCTCAAGTTTTTTGGCCTCAGTTTTTCTATGGCTTAATTGTGGTCGCTAACTTATTGCTTTTAGCTTTAGTTTATTTGCTGCTGCGTCAGCCGGGAAAACCGCGGTGGCCTTTGTGGCTTTTGCCGTTCCTGGTATTTAACAGTATTAACGCTTATGTCCTTTTGATCCCGCAGGAAGTCTGGTTGAATAAATTTTTTATTCAGGCACTGTTTATATTATTTTTGGGATTTAATTTTTCTTATTGCAAGCAAGCTTATGATTTTGTTTTCCATCCGGAACAGGAAAATAATCTCCCTAATCTGGCGGCCAATTTCAGTTTTCTTTCTTGGTTTTTCGCTTTGTCCGCCGTCTATGGCTTGCAGCTTTTTCTAGATTTATCCTATTGGGTTTTGCTCTTGGTCTTGATTATTCTGGCGATTTTAAGTACTTATTTAAATCTTTGGGTTAATAGGTTATTTAGTAAGAAACAGGCGATATTTATGTTTTTAGCCGCTTTTATTGTGGCACAATTGGCTTGGGCAGTTTATTTCTTGCCTTTTGACTACAATTCTTTGGGCTTGATTATCGCCCTAGCTTATTATGTCATTTGGAACCTGATCCGCTTCTACCTTTCTCATAATTGGAATAAAAAAAATTTACGTTCCTTGTTGGTCTTCGCCGGCCTAATCATGCTGCTGGTGCTTTTGACCGTCAAGTGGCGCTAGAAAAATATGAAAAACAGAAATATCAATTTGGGTTGGAACATTGTAATTTTGTCTTTGCTCTGCGGCTTGTTCGGCGGCATTGGCGCTGATTTAATCTTGCGCAATTATATCTTTGAGCAGGATGCGGCCACGGTTAGCACCGGCGGGGAGATTAACCTGACTAATGGCGTCTATGGCCGCTCCAATGTTGTCATTCAGGACCCGAAGAAAGTGGTGGTTAATTCTGATTTGAAAGTGCAGGAAACTATTAATGCTGCCAATGACAGCTTAGTCGGCCTCTATGCGCGCTTGGAGGAGACTAAGAGCGGATCTGAATTTAATCGGAACCAATATTATGATTTGAGCCGACCGGAATGGAGCGGTTTGGCCTTGACGGCTGATGGCTGGATTATGGTCAGAGGTGAATCTTTAAATGCCAAGACTTTGATTGCTGATTATGTCGGTGTCACGAAAAACAAGAAAGTATATACTATTGATCGGGCGTTGGAATACAAGAAACAAGGCCTTTGGCTCATCCATTTGCAGGGTGCGGATAATTTACTGGTAAAAAATTTGGCGCCGGCAGCCGACTTGTCTTTAGGGCAGGTGACTGTGGCCGTCAATTGGAATAATGACGTGATGGTCAGTGAGATATTGTCTCTGCCTAATCGCCAGAAGCAGATTAAGTCTAGTGATCGTTTAGAGGAATCTATCGTTTTGGCCGACACCCTAGATGGCCGTTTCAAAAATTCTTGGATTTTCAGCCTGGGTGGTGATTTGGTTGCCTTGGTTGACGATGATTTAAAAATCCATCCAGTGGCCAACGTGGAGGCTGCCCTATATAATTTTTTAGCTAAAGGCAGCTTTAGCAATGTCTTTTTGGGGGTCAATTACAGCTCTTTGGCTAATTTAGTCAAGGCAGGGACTGATAATCGGCCGTTGGTCAGCGTTGGAGAAAATGGCTCGATAATTAGCGCTGATGAAAGCAAAGTGGCAATTATCAAGGATAGTCCAGCGGCCAAAGCTGGTCTTAAAGCGGGCGATATTATCGTTTCTCTTGATAATGTGGAATTGGGGGCGGACAAGGATTTGGCGGCCTTGGTCCAGAGCTATCAGCCGGAAGATACTGTCACTTTTAAATTCTTGCGCGGCGGTTCAATCCAGAGCCTGGATATTAAATTGGGTGAGCTGAAACAATAATGCTATGAATATTAAGTCGGTAAAACAAATCAAAGATTTGCAAGGCCAGGCAGTTTTTCTCCGGGTTGACTTTAATGTTCCCATGAAGAAAGGAAAGATATTGGAAGATTTCAAGATACGGCAATCACTGGAAGATATTGATTATCTTTTGGAGCGCGGCGCCAAGGTGATTATCGCTACTCACCTCGGCAGTCCGAAAGGCAAGGCGGTCAAGGATTTGTCCACTAAACCTTTAGCCAGTTTGTTAGGCAAGGTCATTAAAAAGAAAATTAACTTTTTGGATGTCACTAAAGCCAAGGATTTACCGGCAGCCAGAAAAGTGGTGGCGCAAATGAAACCGGCCAGCGTAGCTTTTTTGGAAAACTTGCGTTTTGCTCCGGGCGAGCAAAAGAATGATCTGAAGTGGGCTAAAAATTTGGCCAGTCTGGCTGATATTTATATTAACAATGCTTTTGCCGTATCGCATCGCGCCGATGCTTCGGTCGCTGCCATTAAAAAATTCTTGCCGGGTTATGCCGGGTTGTTGTTAGAGCAAGAGATTGTGAATTTGAATAAGATTTTGCGGCCGCGGAAACCGTTGGTGGTAGTAATGGGCGGCGCTAAGATTGAAACTAAGATAGCTTTGATGAAAAATCTATTTAAATCAGCTTCCCAGATATTGATTGGCGGCGCTTTGGCTAATAATTTTCTGGCAGCTCAAGGCTATAATGTTGGCAAGTCTTTGATGGATCAAGGCAGTATTGCTGTTGCCAAGTCATTATTGCGGCGGAATCGCTCGCTTTTAGGTAGTCGGCGCAAAATTGTCTTACCTCCGGATGTCGTGACTAGCACTAAATTAGAAGATCACCATAAGATTAAGAATAATAACTTAATCCATATCCGCAAAATTGATGCCATTGGTTCAGATGAGATAATCTGTGATATTGGGCCGGAGGCCATTGGTTTGTTTGCGCGTTATGTTAAAAAGGCCCAAACGATTATTTGGAATGGGCCGATGGGCTTGTTTGAGATTCCTAATTTCCGGCAGGGAACGGTAATTATGGCTCGGCTCATCGCTTCCCGCGCCAGCGGCCGTGCCTATGGCGTTATCGGCGGCGGCGAAACCATTGAAGCCCTTAACCTGAGTAAGATGGCGCAGTATATGGATTGGGTCTCGACCGGCGGCGGCGCCATGCTGTCATATTTAGGGGGCGAAAAGTTGCCCGGGTTGAAGGGGATAGCAAAATAATATTTTAGCTTAATAAAAAAAAGCCTTCAGTTGAAGGCTTTTTTTTGGCTCATTTAATCTTTAAATAAGTTTTCATCAAACCATGGAATTCATTAACCAAGAATGGCTTGCTCAACAAGCCGGAGAATCCAAGCGCTTGAGCTTGCTCAATTTTGAAGTTAATAACTTCAGCGCTGGTGGCGATAAAGATTGTTTCCAGGTTGATTTTTTTCATTGACTCAAAAGCAGCAATAAAATCAGCACAGAGTTGGGCGCGACAATGAGTGTTGATAATAACCAGGTCGGGCTTAATCATTCGGAAGAAGTCAATGGCTTCATTGGGGTCTTCAGTGATTATAGATTCAGTTTCCGGTAATAGCCTAATGGCTGACCGAAAGTAGTGTCTGGAGTTTGTATCCCACTCTAGAATTAATATTTGTTTTTTCATGCTTGATTGGGTTTAAAGAACATTTGTTTCTATTGGTTAAAGGGATGATAAAATAATTATCGCCATTTGTCAATGATGGAATTTGTCTAAACCGCTAAAGTCTAATATAATAGAAGGGTAATAATTAATCATTCCTTATTAATATGGCAAAAATTAAGCAAGTTTTAGCCCGGGAAATATTAGATTCTCGCGGTAACCCGACAGTAGAGGCTAAGGTGGTGCTAGACAATGGTCTTCAGGCTAAAGCTGCAGTCCCGAGCGGCGCTTCTACCGGGATGTATGAAGCTTTAGAGCTCAGAGACGGCGATAAAAAACGCTATGGCGGCAAAGGCGTCTTGCGGGCTGTAGCCAATGTTAATAAGATTATCGCGCCCAAGCTCAAAGGGCTGGATCCGACCAAGCAAGAAATGATTGATTGTTTGATGCTTAAGTTGGATGGGACTGATAACAAGGCCCAACTGGGAGCCAATGCTATTTTGGCTGTTTCTTTGGCTGTGGCCCGCGCCGGCGCTTTAGTTAAAAAACAGGAGCTCTTTGTTTATCTAGCTAAGACCTATAAATTTCCGGTTAAGTATAAGCTGCCGATTCCGTCTTTTAATATTTTCAACGGTGGGGCCCATGCCTCCACTAATTTGGATTTCCAGGAGTTTATGATTATGCCCCTGAAGAATTGCTCCTTCGCCGAGAAAGTCAGAATGGGAGCAGAAGTCTTTCATGAGTTGGGAGCAATCCTGAAGGAAAATAAAATGGATACTGATTTAGGTAATGAAGGCGGTTACGCCCCAGACATCAAGTCGCGCGAGCAGGTGATTGAAATGATTATAGCGGCCATGAAACGCTCCGGCTATCATCCAGGAAAGGACATTGCTTTTGGTATGGATATCGGCTCTTCTGAATTCTACGATGACAAGAAAAAATCATATTACTTGCCGTTGAACAAGAAATCTTTTTCAGCTGCTGCCTTGGTGGCTATCTATCGTTCTTGGGTCAAAAAATATCCCATCGTCTCTATTGAGGATGGTTTAGCGGAGAATGATTGGGATAATTGGCGCTTGTTGACCAAAGAATTAGGCCAGAAGATTCTTTTAATCGGCGACGACCTTTTTGTTACCAACAAGAAGCGCCTAGAAATGGGGATAAAGCACAAGGCGGGCAATGCGATTTTGATCAAATTGAACCAGATTGGAACTGTGACCGAAACCATGGAAACTATTAAATTAGCCCGAAAAAATAAGTACAAATTAATGATTTCTCATCGCAGCGGTGAAACTTGTGATGATTTTATCGCTGATTTAGCTGTCGCCACCGGCGCCGAGTTCATCAAGTCCGGATCTTTAGCTCGCAGCGAGCGTTTAGCGAAATATAATCGTTTGGCGGAAATAGAATTACTCTTAAATAAAAAATGGTAACTATATGATAGAAAATAATAATCCTGACCCCTTGGGGTCTGATTTTAAACGCCGTCCAGTAGTCTTGTTGCTTTTAGATGGCTGGGGTATTTCTAAAACCAGAGACAACAACGCTATCCGTTTAGCCAAGATCCCAAATTTCAAAAGTTTGGTCGCTCATTATCCGGCGGCGGTTATTTCCGGCAGCGCCAAGAAAGATAGCGTCAATTATACTATCATCGGAGCGGGGAGCGAAAAGCCGAAAAAAAAGATTAATCTATCCAAAATAATCTCGCAGCATAATCTAAAGCAGTTGAAGTTAGCCGAAACTGAGAAGTTCGCTTTGGTCTCCAATTTTTTTAATAACAGCGAACAACAACTTCTGGGTGAGACCTATGACTTGGTTCCATCTCCGGTTAAGGAGGCGGAGTTGGATGTGGCTATGGCCACCACTGAAGTCGTAAAACACTTAGCTAAGGCCTTGAAGTCCCAGGCCCATGACTTTATTCTGATTAGCCTAGCTAACATTGATAGCATTAGCCATACGGGTAATTTTGCCGCGACCATCAAGGCTATTGAGTTTATCGACAAGGCCTTGAAGCGGATTAGCGCTTTGGTTCTGCGCCAGCACGGGACGCTGTTGATAACTAGTAGCCATGGTTACGCCGAAGAAGTATTTGATCTGCAGACGGATATTGTTAACAAAGAAAATTCTGACAACCCAGTACCATTTATAGTTGTGGGCGAAGCTTATGCCGGCAAGACCATTGGTTTGGCCGAGGCCCCAGCTAACGATTTGAGCTTGCTGGAGCCAATCGGCTCCTTGGTTGATATTGCTCCGACTATTTTAGCCCTAATGAACTTGCCTCAGCCTCCGGAAATGTCAGGGGAAAGCTTGATTTAATGAAGTTTGACAAAAAATAGGAGTAATGTTAGTTTTACTTTGTGAGTAAATAGTTTTTTAAAACATAAAACCCTACAGACATGAATGTAATTATTAGTAATCTCGTTGATCAAGCTCGGGTCGTTGATGGTTATGTTTTAGGAGCCCTTGGCTTTACCAGGGATTTTTCAGTTCAATTTTATTCGGAAGCTCCCGCCCGACAAGCTCAAACTGAAGCTAGAAGGTTGTGGGACCCGACTCCTAAAAATTATAACATCATTGATGATTTGGATTTGCTTTTTTGCGACCCTGAAGCCCGTGGTTTAATCGGACCCAGCCAGCGTCCTTAAAATGGAAAAATTTTTTTAAAAAAAGACTTAGCACCAAGCTAAGTCTTTTCTATTTTTTTTTAGGGTTATTTAGTAGAAGAGGAGATAGGCTACTAGGCTGACACTGATACCGAGAGCGCAACCAGCCAAAACTTCTTTTTTGGTGTGGCCGATTTTTTCCAGGAGGTGAGGATATCTTTTGTCTAAGACGTCATCATCTTTTAGGTCTTTGACTAAGACATTCAAAACTTCACCGTGCTGGCCTAAGTAGCTTCGAAGGCGGAGAGCGTCATTGATGATGACGATAGCGGCCACGAAGCTGACAGCGAAGAAAGGAGAAGAGAATCCTTGGGTCAAGCCAACAATAGTAGTCATGGAAATCATCAGAGCGCTATGGCCTGAAGGCATGCCGGCGTAGGTAAAAACAAAGAAATCTCTGATTTTCATTTGACGTCCTTTTTGTTTGATGGAGATTTTTATAATCTGGGCGATAGCGGCGGCCGTGAAGGGAACTAGCAGGACTAAATATTGGGCGACAATAGCTTTGATTAATTGCATATTAGACATCTAAGTTAGTAACGCTTTTAGCATGGGTTTGGATAAAGTGTTTGCGGGGCGCCACATCGTCACCCATTAACATGTCGAAAATCTTGTCTGCTGCTGCCGCGTCTTCTACCGTGACTTGCTTGACGATGCGCTTTTCTGGGTCCATGGTGGTTTCCCAGAGCTGTTCGGGGTTCATTTCACCCAAACCTTTGTATCTTTGGATGGTTAATTTAACAGCTTTTTTTTCTTTATTTTCTTCAACCTCCTCGCCTTCATTTTCATTATCTTCTTCCTGGATTTCTTCTACGCTGCCAGTATCGCCGCCTAGGTCTTTAATGATTCGCATTTTTTCTTCGTCCGAATAGGCATAATGGATGCTAGTGCCTTTTTTGATTTGGTAAAGCGGCGGCTGGGCGATATAGACATGGCCAGCCGTAATGAGCGAGGTAAAATGGCGGAAGAATAGAGTTAGAAGCAGGGTGCGGATATGGGCGCCGTCAACATCGGCATCAGTCATGATGATGATGCGATGGTAGCGCAGTTTGTTTAAATCTAATTGGTCGTCAATATTAGTGCCCAGAGCAATAACTAAATTTTTGATTTCAGTGTTAGCCAGCATTTTGTCCAGACGGGCTTTTTCCACGTTCAAAATCTTTCCGCGCAAAGGCAGGATGGCTTGGAATTTACGGTTACGGCCTTGCTTAGCGCTGCCTCCGGCAGAGTCGCCCTCAACGATGTATAATTCGCATTCTTCCGGATGGCGGGAAGAGCAATCGGCTAGCTTGCCCGGCAGGGTCATGCCTTCCAGGGCGCCTTTGCGTAATATGGTGGCGCGGGCAGTGCGGGCGGCTAGGCGAGCCTGGGCGGATAAAAAGCATTTGCCGACAATAGCTTCAGCTTCTTTGGGGTGTTCTTCCATAAAGACGGAAAAAGCTTCACCGAATATTTGTTCCACGTATGATTTAACTTCAGCGTTACCTAGTTTTCCTTTGGTTTGGCCTTCAAATTGCGGATCAGGAATCTTGACGCTGATAATGGCGGTGAGGCCTTCACGCACATCTTCGCCTGTCAAATTTTCGTCTTTTTCCTTGAGCAAATTATTTTTACGCGCGTAGGAGTTCAAGGTTCTAGTCAGGGCGGTTTTGAAGCCCATTAAATGAGTGCCGCCTTCCGGGTTATAGATATTGTTGGCGAAAGCTAAAGTGGTTTCATTATATTGGTCATTATACTGCAGGGCGACTTCCACTTTGACATCATGGATTTCTTTTTCGCAATAGAAGATCGTGTCGTTTTTGACATTCTGGTTGCGGTGCAATGATTTGACGTATGATTTAATGCCGCCTTCAAAATAAAACTGATAGTGTTTGGGGGTGTGGTCCGGGCGTTCATCAATAACGTTCAGGGTGATGCCTTTGGTTAGATATGATTGTTGGCGCAAGCGATCTAAAATCTTGCCCCAATCAAATTCGGTTTCGGTAAAAATAGTCGCATCTGGTTTGAAGGTGATGGAGGTGCCGGTTTTTTTGCTAACTCCGATCGGAGCTACTTTTTTTTGCGGGATGCCGATTTTGTATTCTTGCATGTAGAGATGGCCATCACGATGGACTTCGGCTTTCAAATATTCGCTTAAAGCGTTAACGACGGAAACGCCGACGCCGTGCAAGCCGCCGGAAACTTTGTAGCCGCCGCCGCCGAATTTGCCGCCCGCATGCAGTTTTGTCAAAACTGTTTCTAGGGCCGAGAGGCCGGTTGTTTTATGCTTCTCTACGGGGATGCCGCGGCCGTTATCATCAACCTGAACCATACCGTTTTTAAGCAAGGTGACAGTAATTTCATCAGCATAACCAGCCATAGCCTCATCGATACAGTTATCGACCACCTCCCAGACAAGATGATGTAAACCGGCACTAGAAGTAGAGCCGATATACATGCCGGGACGCCGGCGCACCGGGTCTAAGCCTTCTAAGACGGTAATGGCATCAGCGCCGTAATTTGATTTTGGTTTTTTGCTTTCGGACATATAAAAATAAAAAAATACACCTGAAATGTGATATTTTCCTTTAATTTTACTTAGTTTAACTGTTTATATTTTAGCAAAAAGATTGGGATTTGGCAATGCTTTAATAATCCGCTATAATCTTATTATTAACTAAAAAATATGAAAATATTAGTCACCGGCGGTGCCGGTTTCATCGGTTCTAACTTAGTGGATAAATTAATCGAATTAGGCCATCAGGTTGTCATTATTGACGACCTGTCTTCGGGGCTCAAAAGCTATATCAATCCCCAGGCCCACTTTTATCAAATCGATATTGCCGCTCCGAAAGTAGAGGAAATTTTTGCGGTGCAGAAATTTGACGCCGTCTTTCATTTGGCGGCCCAGATCGACGTCCGCAAATCAGTGGCTGATCCGGTGTTTGACAACAAGGTAAATGTTTTGGGCGGCTTGAATATTTTGGAAAATTGTCGCCAGCATAATGTCTCCAAGATTATTTTCGTTTCTACCGGCGGGGCATTGTATGGCGAAGCTGAAACTATCCCGACGCCAGAAACTTATCCGACCAACCCTTTGTCTCCTTATGGCATTCATAAATTGACATTTGAGAAATATTTGCATTATTATCATTCTGTCTACGGCCAGGCTTATACGGTTCTGCGTCTGGCCAATGTTTATGGTCCGCGCCAGTACAAGGGCGGGGAATGCGGCGTCGTTTCTATATTCATCGGTAATGCCGTGGCCGGCCAGGAAAGCACTATCAACGGTGACGGCGAGAATACGCGTGATTATGTTTATGTCAGCGACGTGGTGGCGGCTTTAGCCAAGGCTCTAGAAGTTGATTACATCGGCGCCATCAATATCGGCACCGGCGTGGAGAAGAAAGTGAATGATGTCGTCTTGGCCGTGGAGTTAGCCTTGGGAAAAAGCATCGCCAAAAAATACGGACCGGCTAAGATCGGGGAACAGACTCGGAGCGTCTTGGATATTGCCTTAGCCCGGAAGGTGCTCAATTGGCAGCCGCAAGTAGCCCTGGATCAGGGCATTGCCTTGACTTTAGAGTGGTCTAAAAATCAGGTAAAATAAGGGAAAATAGCTCAGTTGGTTAGAGCGCTACGTTCACATCGTAGAGGTCCAGGGTTCGAGTCCCTGTTTTCCCACAGCCAGAAAAAAGCCGTCAGATTGACGGTTTTTTTCTTTTTATTAATCTATTGGCACTTTTGTCAATTTTTTGGTATAATTTAATTGTATTAAATAAATAAATTTTTAATATGGCAGTTTTAAAAAATGCTAAGAAAGTTTTAATCGTTGACGACGAAAAGGCAATCTCTAAAGCCTTGTCACTCAAGTTGACTAATTCCGGCTTTATCGTTGATTCAGCTGGGGATGGTGCTGAAGCTGTGGCTAAAATCAAAGCCGAAAAATTTGATCTGGTTATCTTGGACTTGATTATGCCGGGAGACGATGGCTTTTCGGTTTTAGAATATTTATATAAAGAAAAAATAAAGCCGCCGGTGATTATAGCTTCGAACCTCAGCCAAAGCGAGGATATCAATAAGGCTAAGGCCTTGGGAGCGGTCGATTATTTTATTAAGTCCAATGTCACTCTCGCCGATATTATCAGCAACATTAAAAAAATACTAAAAGTATGATCCTTAATTTGAGCGATGAAATATTGCAGCAGATCCTGGTTTCGGAAAGTTATGTTTCGGCTGAAGATATGGCGCGAGCCGTAGATTTTGCCAAACGTAATAAGACCTCGATCATGGATTATCTTTTTTCTCAGAATATTCTTAGTCGGGATCTTTTGGGCCAGGCATTGGCCGAATATTACAAGATTCCTTATTTTGATTTAAATTCGCGGGAATTAGTGGCGGAGCAGATCCTGAAATTGCCAGAAGAGCTGGCGGTCCAATTTAATATTTTATTTTTAACAGAAAACAAAAATCAGATCTTATTGGCGACGGCCGATCCTACCCAGCCGGATTTAATGGATGCCCTAGGCCAAGCTTTTCCCGGGAAGACTATTCTTTTCGCTTATTCTTTGCCGGACGATATCAGGGATAAATTTGTTTTTTACCGCAAGACACTAGAAACCCGCTTTGCTCAGATCTTGCAAGAGAAGAAGCGTGTGGCTCCGGAGATTATCGATGAGATTATCAAGGATGCTATCTTTTATCGCGCTTCCGATATCCATCTTGAGCCGCAAGCCAAAGAAGCCTTACTCCGTTTCCGTATCGATGGCGTCTTGCAGGATGCCGGCCACATAACTTTGGAATATTATGATAATATTTTGAACTTAGTTAAGGTTCTGGCTCACATCCGGACAGACGAACATTTGTCGGCCCAGGATGGCGCTATCCGTTATGGCGCTAACACCCCTAATCCGATTGATTTGCGCGTTTCCATTATTCCGACGGTTAATGGCGAGAAAGTTGTTATCCGCCTCTTGTCCCAATACATCAGCAACTTATCTTTTGCTGATTTGGGCTTATCCTATAAGGATCATCAGATATTAGAGCATAACATGCATCGTCAATTCGGCATGATCTTGGTCACTGGTCCGACGGGTTCGGGTAAGACGACGACTTTGTATGCGGTTTTGAAATCAGTCAAGAATCCAGGAATCAATATCACCACCATTGAAGATCCGGTGGAGTATAAAATTAGCGGCGTCAACCAGATCCAGGTCAATGAACAAACCAACCTAACCTTTGCTAAGGGCTTGCGTTCAGTCTTGCGTCAGGATCCGAACGTGATCTTAGTCGGAGAAATCCGCGACCAAGAAACCTCGGAAATCGCTGTTAATGCGGCCTTGACCGGACATTTATTGCTTTCTACTTTTCATGCTAACGATGCTTCAACGGCTGTGCCGCGCTTGTTGGATATGGGGGTCGAGCCGTTCTTGTTGTCTTCAACCTTGAAGCTGGTTATTGCCCAGCGCCTAGTCCGGCGGATTTGCGAGCGCTGCCGTTATAGTACGAAGATTACCTCGGTTGACTTAATAAAAAAATATCCTTATCTAAAAAAATATTTTTCCGATAAGACCTATACTCTATACCAAGGCAAGGGTTGCCGCGCTTGTAATTATACCGGCTTTAAGGGGCGTATCGCTGTCTTTGAGCTGATTAGCATTACTCCGGAAATAGAACGGTTGATTGTGGCCAAAGCTCCGGCGCAAGACATTTGGCGGATGGCTCAAAGCCAAGGATCCCGTTCATTGTTTGAGGATGGTTTAGAGAAAGTGGAAACCGGTATCACCACCCTGGACGATTTGTTGCGCATTGCGCGGCCTTTCTAACTTATATTTTATATGGATTTTAAAAATAATGGCAAAACCCTTAATCGTAAAAAAAATCTATTCAACTTTGGCTATGCCAAAGAAGAAGATTATTTTTTTGAAAACTTATCAATCTTGATGAGTTCGGGCATGCCTATCAGCGAAGCTATTCTTTCCTTGAAACGCGAGGTTCGGACGCCGCGCATGATAAAAAATATTTCAGTCTTGGAGCAGGAGGTTAATAACGGCGCCTCGCTCTATATCGCCCTGGAAAAGAGTCAGCTGCTGCCGAAGCATTTTGGCGATTTAATACGAGTGGGAGAAAATTCCGGTTTATTAGTTGATAATTTTAACATTATCGTGGGTCAGCGGCAGAAGGAGAGAATCTTCCGTTCCCAGATTAAGGTTGCCATGGCTTATCCGGTGGGTGTTTTTGCCGTCGCCATTATGATTGGCATTGGCATTACTTGGTTTTTGCTGCCGCGCTTGTCTAGCGTCTTTTCCCAGCTTCAGATCAAATTGCCCTGGATTACTCAGGTCATGATTAATTTCGGCCAATTCATCGGTCACTCGGGCTATTATGTCTTGCCTATAGCTGTCTTAGTCATCTTCCTCTTTTTCTATTTTCTCTTTTATCACAAAAAGACTAAGTCAGCCGGCGAATGGATCATTTTACATTTGCCTAAAGTCAAAAAGATCATTCAGGACGCCGAGATATCGCGTTTTTCCTATCTAATGGGAAGCTTGCTGGGCGCCGGCCTGCCTATTGATGTCACTATCGGCTTCTTGGCTGATTCGGCCAACATCGGAGCTTACAAGAAGTTCTATAATTTCCTCCGTCGCAAAGTTTCCGATGGTGAATCTTTCGCTCGGGTTTTCGCCAGTTACCCGGGAATTGATACCTTAATCCCGCCGCCAATCCAACAGACCATCGTCAGCTCGGAAAACTCCGGCCGCCTGTCAGAGTCGAGCTTGCATATTTCCAAGATTTTTGAAACTAGGATGGAGATCAATTACAAATATCTAGCCACCATGATGGAGCCGATCCTCTTAGTTATAGTCTGGTTGGGAGTTTTAGCTATCGCTCTTGCTATCGTGCTGCCGATTTACAGTTTGATCGGAGGCATGGGCCAGCAAATTTAATTATGAAACGTCCAGCTTTTACTTTAATGGAAATCCTCTTGTCGCTTTCCATCATTGCCGTTCTGGCTGGAATCCTGGCTCCGGTTTATTTGTCATTCCAAACCAGGAACGATATTGATATTGCCGCCGGAGCAGTGGTCCGCACCTTGCGGCGGGCTCAGCAATTATCATTCAATGGTGAGGGCGATTCGGCTTGGGGTATGAATTTGGCTAGCGGCGCCGTGGTGCTTTTCAAGGGTTCTTCTTATGCCGCTCGGGATTCGGCCTATGATGAAATCTTTTCCATTCCCGTCAATATTAGCTTTACCGGTACTTCTTCGGTAGTTTTTAGCAAATTTTATGGCCTGCCCGGAGCGGCAGCGACGATAAATTTAACTTCAGTCAACAATGAAATCAAGACTATCAACATCAATGCCAAGGGCGCAGTCGGCTATTAAAGAAAATTTGCCGGGGTTCGCTCTAGTGGAAGCGCTTTTGGCCGGTTCCATCCTGGCCTTGGTGCTTTTTATTTTTTCCAGTATTTTGATTTTTGGCCAAGAAAGCGCTCGGATTGCCGGAGAAAGGCAAAGGGCTATGGCTTTGGCTGAGGAAGGATTGGAAGCGGCGCGCAATTTAGCAGAATTCAGTTTTGCCGGAGTGACGACCGGTCCGCATGGCTTAGTGATTAATAGCGGTAAATGGCAATTTTCCGGGTCAGAAGATTATACCGGCGGTTTTACCCGCCGCTTAGATGTGGCCGACGTCAACTCTTTTACTAAATCAGTTACCTCAACCGTTATTTGGAAGGCGACGCCGCAACGTACCGGCACGGTCGCGGTTAATACCAGGCTGACCAATTGGCGCCGTCCCGGGACTAGTAATTGGGCTAGCATGTCGGTGGAGTCCGGCGTAGTGTTGCCCGCCACTTATCCGGG
>JAKLGM010000020.1:0-7037 GCA_022710685.1 Patescibacteria group bacterium
ATTATCAAAAAGAGAGCAGGACAAAGAATTTAAGGATCTAACCTCCACTGAAATTAAAAGGATTGAAAAGCAGTATAAAATTTGGGAAGAGAAGTATGCGTCAAATCCGAAGTTTGATCGATTCAAGGAAAACGTTGAAACCTACTATGTGACTCAAAATGATTGGGCCAAAGGGATCGTTTCAGCCGCCAAGAACTACGGTAAATTCGGTTATACCGATACCCAGGGAACTAGCTTGGATGCCAACCAGTCTATTAAATATTTTACTGACAATGTTTATGATGCCCAAAAGCCTAGCGTGGTAGTTGATAAAACTATGAAGAGAATAGCCGGTTTTACACTGTTGAAGAAGGATTAATCCTTGCTATTGACAAAGTTACTGCTTTATTTTAATATCCCCTGTTACCGTCCTTTAACTTTTTAAATTGAGTATTAACCATAAAAAACCGATTGTCATGGAAGAAAATGAAAATCAGATTCAGGTTGAAAAAACAACCGATAAAAAAAACCGAACTCCCCGCGTTTTGATTGTTGCCGTCCTTATTCTTTTAATTGGCGGCGCTGGCTTAACCTACAAAACTTTTGATATCTCCGGCCAGCAGACCGAGATGAAGAAAGACATTGTCCGACTGGATAAAAATCAGGTTATTCTGAATGATAATCAGAACAAGCTGGCCAGCCAGGTCCAGGCTGATAGCGCCAAGCTGGTCTTTATGGAAAAAGTTATCAGGGACACGCTGTATCCCAGTCTTTTTGACCATCAGGAAAAAATGAAAAATTTTGTCAGCCAGACCGTCTTCAACTCCTCTCTGTCCAAACAGAACAAGAAGATAGAGATTTTGGCCACGCAGAATTTGGAAACCAAAAGCCAGGTTTTGGAAATTAACAAAAATGTTTCCAGCGCCTTGACCGAGGTAGACGTCCTGAAGAATGAAAAGTTCCAGGTTAAAGATGAGGCGATTAATAACGGAAACGTTCTGACTCTGACCGCGCCGGCTGATAGCACCGCCGGTAGTAAAAGTTTAGTACTGCCGGAAAATAATGGTAGTAAAGACAAAGTTTTATCTCGCAAAACCTGGTGGGGAGGCAGCCGAAAGTTACACCTGAAAA
Source organism: Patescibacteria group bacterium (assembly GCA_022710685.1). Taxonomy (GTDB): domain Bacteria; phylum Patescibacteriota; class Patescibacteriia; order Patescibacteriales; family UBA12465; genus CG1-02-41-21. The sequence goes on from JAKLGM010000020.1 coordinate 1,111, forward strand.
GTGTTAAAGAGGATTAATTTTACTGCTGAAGTTCTAAGGGCCAACCTAGTTTGGCCCTTTTTTATTGCTTTTGCTGAGGTATTGACAAATATTTTATACCGTGCTATATTGTTAAGTCAATTTAGATCATTGAAAAGCTCAGTTGTTTATTAGGGTTTTATTGATCGAAAGTTCGATTTGTTTTCTTTTCGGAAGACAAATGAAATTTTCGATTAATTCACCTGGTATAAACAATTTAAAACTGAGATAAAATGGACGACAAACAGAATCCCAACGCAGAAGCCGAGCCTAAGACCAAGAAAGTTCTTAGCCGCGGAGTGGTAATAGCCTTATTTGCTTTCCTTCTTTTGGCAGTATTTATGGCTTTTACTTTTATTAACATCGTCGACGGCACCAGCAAGGCCACCGACAAAGAACAAAACGACTCTATTGCAGCAGTCAGAGGCGACCTCACCGCCCTTAAAGATTCTATGGCAAAAGATATCAGTAATCTTTACAGCGGTTGTGCCCAGATCATTGATTCCTTGGAGGCTCACCGGACTGCAATTACGAAGAACAGCAAAGCCATTTCCGGCGCCTATGGCAAGATCAATAAGCTGGAAAAGCAGAATCAGGTCCTCCTGATCCAATTCCAACAGCTTAAAGATTCTGTCACCAAGGTGGTGGTGGTTAAACCGGTAGTCAAAAAGACCGTTAACCGCTCCTCGCTGTTATTGGATGAGGAGGATGAAGAAGACGAAGGAGACGACGACTATTAATAAGTCTCATCCTGCACCTTTCAACCAGAAAGAAACAAGAATCTAAAGGCAGCGCCCCAAGCACTGCCTTTTTTATTACTATTGACAAAATATTCAATATATGATATAATTATTTTAGTTAATATATCTGGAAACAGGCCCATATTAAGGGCCAAATTAGTAACTTAGAACCAGGTATTGACATTTTTTTAGCAGTATGCTATATTTAATTGTTAATTAAACGCACGTTGAAAACCGAATAAGTTTCATGATTCTGTGTTTTTTCGGTTATTCAGGGCTAGGTTGCTTGTCAGTTTAAACTGGTAATTAGCCTAGCTCTGAAAAACCAATTGTCTAATTAAAAAAAACTCGATATCATGAAAAAGTTTGTGAAAAATATTCTGATTGTGCTCGTCGCCTTAATCGGCTTGAACGGCACCAAGGTTGCTAATGCTCAGGTCGTTGTCGGCGGTACGCCACATGTCGCTGAGTTCATTGACTACAACTTTGTTAACTCCACTACGGGCGATCTCTGGATCGGCCCCACCAGTTCTGTCAAAGGAAACAAATCAGGTATTACGACCTGGACCCTGATTAAACCCGGGGCTACCGTTTCCATCAGATGTAAACCGGATTCTGTTTTATCACCGGTAAAGATGATTAGCTACGACGTTGATGGGAATGAATTTATTCTGGACACTGTTAAGGCCAAAGCCAGATTGGTTTTCTCCATCGCCCTGGAAAATGGCGAAGGTAAAACCGATATCAAGACCCGTAAAGATTACATGCTGATGTTTTCTAAAAAGAAAACTACTGTTTACATCGCGGAGTCAGAAATGGACGGAGCCGGTCTGATCATGAATGCTGCCAAAGAAAGATTTGTCGTTTTCAACCATTTTCAGATGGAAGAAAATACTACTGCTTGTATAATCAAGAACGAATCTAGCGTGGCGCTGACATTCACAGACCCTAACCACCCTCTTTATGGCCTGACCTTGGCTGCCTCTGGCGGCAAACTGGAAATTACCAAAACCACTTTAAGCAAGTTGGTATCAACAGGGTTTAAGGATAGTAAGATTGCTATCATAGTTAACCCCGGAGATGATCCCTTGGTTACCAGTCGCACTTTGCCAATTTACGAGAACAGCGAAGAGGTGATTATCACTAACGACTTCTTTGATCTCAGCAAAGACATCATGAACCCCACCAAAACCTTCCCCGTGAAGGTCAAGGTTCTGTGTCCGCCAACGATTCCTGGTATTACCATGGAGAAAATCTTCAAGGTAAATGGAAAGACCGAAACAATCAAGGTTGTTCCTACCGGTAGCAAAGGAGAAAGAGGAGTGATTGTATATCTCGCCTATGGTGAATCTTATGTCAACTTGAAGTACAGCGTTGCCGGGTCGGAACAAACGACCCCTCTGATTATCAGAGCTTCAGAGCGTACAACAATTGTGCTTCTTTACAAAGACGGAGAGTTTATCCAGATGGTGCAGTAGACTAAACAATTTTTCCCCTAAAGCACTGACTTCGGTCGGTGCTTTTTTATTTTTAAGCGCCTTTTCTGGGCGCTTTTTTGGTTGACCCAGCCTCTTATTGGTGCTATAATTTAATTAGGTTTTGAGACCTTTTATTTTTTGTTTGAACGCTTATGATTATCACTTGGCAGGGACATTCCTGCTTTAAAATCCAAGATAAAATCGGCCCGGAGGGCCTGACTTTAGTGACTGACCCCTATAATCCGTCGTTAGGCTTGAAGCTGCCTAACTTTGAAGCCGATATTATCACCGTCAGCCACGATCATGATGACCACAATAATATCAAGGGTTTGCGCGGCACGCCAAAAATCATCCAATCAGCCGGCGAATATGATATTAAGGGCATAATGGTGGAAGGCATTTTAGCTTATCACGACGCCAAACAAGGAGCTGAGCGCGGTACCAACATTATTTATCGGATAGAAATGGATGATATCACTTTGTGCCATTTGGGTGACTTGGGACATGTTTTGGATAATAAGCAGTTGGAGCGCTTGGAAGGCATTGATATCTTGTTTGTTCCAGTCGGCGGGAAATATACCCTAGACGCCAAACAGGCCGTAGAGGTTATCTCTCAGATAGAACCTCGGATTGTCATCCCGATGCATTACAAGACTAAGGATGTAAAATTAGACATTGAAGGCGTAGAAAAATTTATCAAAGAATTAGGCTTGGAGCCGACTCATGAAGAAAAATTAAAAATAAATAAAAAAGATTTGCCGGCCGAAGATATGGAGCTGGTGATGTTAAGCTTGTAATCATATGATTCACCCTAAGAAAGAAAGAACGTTCGTTATTTTGAAACCGGATGCTATCCAGCGCTCCTTGATGGGCGATATTATCGGCCGGATTGAAAAGACCGGCTTGAAATTGGTGGCCCAGAAATTAATTTTGGCGACCGAAGAGCAATGCTGGACTCATTATAATAAGGATGAAGAATGGTTTTTGAAGAAGGGCCAAAAGATTATCGAGAACCGTCAGGCTATGAATATGCCGGTGGAAAAAGAAGCGATAGAATATGGCAAGGATATCGTGCGGGCCTTGGTTAAATTCATGACTTCCGGCCCGATTATGCCCATGATTTGGGAAGGCAACCAAGCGGTCGGCATTGTCAAAAAATTAGTTGGCGGCACCGAGCCTTTGACTTCTGACGTCGGCACCCTGCGCGGCGATTATACTCTAGATTCTTATGAATTATCTAATTTAGATAATCGCGCTGTCCGCAATCTCATCCATTGCTCTGATATGACAGAAGAAGCGGCCCGCGAGATTAAGATTTGGTTTAATGATAATGAAATAATAAATTATCGTCTCATTGCCGAACAGATTTTATATGACGTTAATTTGGACGGCATGTTGGAATAAAAAAATATGGCGGAGAAAAATAATAATCAAGAACAAGAAATCCAGCGGAAGAAACAGATAATGTTGGGCGGCATCATCGGCTTAATGCTGGTGGTGGTTGTTTTGTGGGTTGTAAATATGAAGAATTTTATCTCCCCTTATCCGGAAAAATTGCTTAATAACCAAGACAATAAGGTTGTCAGCTGGCAAGAAGTCCAAAGTCGTTTTGATACGACCTTGGATCAGGTTAAGGCGCGGCTAGACAAGATGAGTTCTGAAAATCAGACGGAGAAAGAAAAACAAGAAACCAAGGCCGCGATTGATAGTCTGGTGGCTTCGCTGGAATCTAAGGCTAGCAGCACCAATCCAACCAGCACAGATGATATTATCAATGATTTAGAGGATAATTTAGAGAAAAAACAATAATTAATTATGATAAAAAAGAAATTGCCGGCTCGACCGCTTAAGAATGATAAGGCGCCGGAAGACAACAAAATCCAGCCAAAATTAGAGGCTGCCTTAGAAGATGCCCCTTCGGGTAATTCACGGCGGCAGACTATTCATGGTATCGTGGAGAACCAGCCGATTTCGGAGGAAATGAAAAAATCCTATTTGGATTATGCGATGAGCGTTATCGTTTCTCGCGCTTTGCCTGATGTTCGTGATGGTTTGAAGCCGGTACACCGCCGTATCCTGTATGCCATGTGGGATATTGGTTTAAGAGCTAACGCTAAATTCCGCAAATCAGCGACGGTCGTCGGTGAAGTTCTAGGTAAATATCATCCTCATGGCGATTCGGCTGTTTATGACTCTTTAGTGCGTTTGGCGCAAGATTTTTCTATGCGCTATCCTCTGGTCCGAGGCCAAGGTAACTTCGGTTCCATGGACGGCGATAGCGCTGCTGCCATGCGTTATACCGAAGCTAAACTTTCAGCCATCTCGGAAGAGATGTTGTTTGATATTGAGAAAGATACCGTTGATTTTTCCCCCAACTATGACGGCTCCCACAATGAGCCGCGAGTTCTGCCGGCTAAATTACCGAACCTGCTTCTAAACGGCACAATGGGTATTGCGGTTGGTATGGCGACGGAAATACCGCCCCATAATTTAGGAGAGTTGATTGATGCTATTAATCATTTGATCGGCAATCCGGAGGCGACAATTGAAGAGTTAATGCAATTCATCAAGGGCCCGGATTTTCCCACCGGCGGCATTATTTATAGCTCTAAAGATATCTTGACGGCTTATGCAACCGGCAAGGGTGGCATCGTGATGCGCGGCCGCGCTGACATTAAGGAAAATAAGCATAATGATTTTCAGATCATCATTTCCGAATTGCCCTACCAGGTTAACAAAGCTAATTTAGTAGAAAAGATTGCTGAGTTAGTGAAAGATAAAAAGATTGATGGTGTCAAGAATCTGCGTGATGAATCAGATCGTGATGGCGTCCGGGTCGTTTTAGATTTGAAGAAGGATGCTTATCCCAAAAAGATTTTAAATAGCTTGTACAAACATACGGCCTTGCAAACCACTTTCCATGTCAACATGTTGGCCCTGGTTGATGGTATCCAACCTAAAGTTCTGACTTTGAAAATGATCCTAGAGGAATATATCAAACATCGGGAAGAAGTGATTAAGCGCCGCACTCAATTTGAATTGGCTAAAGCTAAGGATCGAGCCCATATCTTGGAGGGGTTAATGATCGCCCTGAAGAATATTGACGAAGTCATTAAGACCATCAAAGCTTCCAAGGATAAAGATGTCGCCCGGGTCAATTTGATAAAAAAATTCAAATTATCCGAGCGCCAAGCGGTAGCTATCTTGGAAATGAGATTGCAGAATTTGGCTAATTTGGAACAGCTGAAGATTGAAGAAGAGTTAAAGGAGAAGATGAAATTGATTAAAGAATTAGAAGCTATTTTAAAGTCAATCTCCAAGGTTCGGGGTATTATTCAAAAAGAATTAGGCGAGATAAAAGAGAAATTTGCCGACGAGCGCAGAACCCAAGTCATCGCTCATGGCATTAAGGATTTTAATATTGAGGATTTAGTTCCGAATGAAGAAACGATGGTCATGATGACTCGGGATGGCTACATCAAGCGGGTTGATCCGGATATTTTTAAAGTCCAAGCTCGCGGCGGCAAGGGTGTCATCGGACTGACCACCAAAGAGGAAGATTCGGTTGAATTTATGTTTACCACCTTTACCCATAGCGACTTACTATTCTTTACCACTAAGGGCCGCGTCTTCCAGTTAAAGGCGCATGAAGTACCGCAGGCTTCCCGTACTGCCAAAGGCACTCCGATTG
>JAKLGM010000020.1:7047-14562 GCA_022710685.1 Patescibacteria group bacterium
AATTTCCTCCAGCTTTTAAGCGGCGAGAAGGTAACTTCTACTTTGCCTTTAGACAAGCTAACTAACAGCAAATATCTTTTCTTCGCGACCGAGAAGGGCTTAGTCAAGAAAGTAGAGCTATCGGCTTTCGCTAATGTCCGCCGTAGTGGCTTGATCGCTATCAAGATAAAGGATGATGACAAGCTTATTTGGGCTAAGCCGACCAGCGGTAATGATGAGTTAATGTTGATTACCGCCAAAGGCCAGGCTATCCGCTTCAAAGAGAAGGATGTTCGCGATATGGGTCGCGGGGCCGCCGGTGTCAAAGGCATGCGGCTGAAGGGCAAGGATATTATCGTCGGCATGGGAGTAATAAAAATCGATAAGGAGAAGAAGCGTAATTATCAAGTTACCACTATTATGGCTAATGGTTTTGGCAAGCGGACTGGCTTGAATTTGTATAAGGTTCAGGGTCGCGGCGGCAGCGGCATCAGAACTGCCAAAGTTACTGACAAGACAGGCGATATTACCAATGCTTTTGTGGTCAACTTTGATACCATGGAAGCTAAGGATTTAATCGTTATCTCTGAAAAAGGCCAGGTTATCAGATTGCCCTTTAAGTCTATTAGCGAATTGGGTCGCGACACCCAGGGCGTTAGAATTATGCGTTTTAAAGAAGACAAAGATGGTGTGGCTGGAGTCACTTGGGCTTAAGTAAAAATATTTTATATAAAGAAAAAAGGAATCCTTGGTCGGATTCCTTTTTTGATAAGGTTAATAGCGAGTTTTAAAGTTCATAAATCCAGGATTAGGCATCCCATTCTTTTCCGGCGCATAAAAGCGGCGATAGCGTTTTAAATCGCGGTTGCTGATGCTGATGGTGCTGGGCGAATCAACTATCTTATTAAAGGCGCAATCATCGCCTTGGTCGCTGACGAAGGTGACGCGCAGGGAGTATTGGCCTTCTGGAATTTTTTTGAAACCGACTGAATCATTCGGCTCCAGCGGAACGCGCAGAAGGGCTATCTGGACCCAAACGGTCCGATTGCTTTGGTTTTTTACCATGATAACCTGGGTTATTCCATCCAAGTTTATGATCCCGGCTAATAGCAGGATTAACAGTAATCTCATCATTTCTCGTAATTTTTTAAGGTTAAAGAACTAGAATTATCAGATTAAGCTACCACATTGTTATTATTTTGTAAAGTAGAAAAAAAACAAGCAATGTACTATAATGCCAATATATGAATACCACGATATTAATAATATTTTTAGTGTTGGTTTTGGGTGGCCTAGGTGCGGTCATCATTTTGCTTTTGGCCAAGAAAAACAATCCGGTTGATGACCGTCAAGGCTTGGCCTTGATGGAGCGCCTGGCTCAGCAATCAGAAAAATTAACACAGCTAGCGGAGCAGAACAAGGATTTGCGTTATGAATTAGACCGTAAGTTATCCGAGACCCATAAAACTACGCAAGAGCATTTCGGCCACACTTCGCGGGTCATGGGTCAATCGACAAAAGTAATCAGCGAGTTAACTGACCGCTTGGCGAAGTTGGAAGAAACTAATCGTCAGGTTTTGGATTTCTCCGCTCAATTACAGAACCTGCAAGATATTTTGAAAAATCCCAAACAACGCGGTATTTTAGGGGAATACTTCTTGGAGGAGACCCTCAAGAATGTGCTGCCCCCTAATTCCTATCAGATGCAGTACCCCTTTAAGGACGGTAACATAGTTGATGCCGTGGTCTTTGTCAAGGAAAAGATCATTCCAGTTGATTCTAAGTTTTCTTTAGAGACTTATGAGAAGATTTTAAATACCAATGATCCGGAAACGCGTGAGAAGTTGGAGAAGCAATTTAAGCAAGATTTGAAGAATCGGATTGATGAAACCGCTAAGTATGTAAAGCCGGCCGAAGGGACGATGGATTTTGCTTTTATGTTTATTCCTTCAGAGGCGATCTATTATGATTTGCTGGTTAACAAGGTGGGCGCTGTGCAGGTTAATACGCGCGATTTGATTGAATATGCTTTTAAAGACAAGAAGGTCATTATCGTTTCCCCGACCTCCTTCTTGGCTTATTTACAGACAGTCTTGCAGGGCCTGCGGGCTATGCAGATCGAAGAAAGCGCCAAGGAGATAAAGATTAATGTGGAAAAATTGGGCAAGCACATTGCTAGCTATGATGAGCTGTTGAAGAAATTAGGTAAAAATATCGGGACTTCGGTTAATTGCTATAACGATGCCTATAAAGAGTTCGAAAAGATTGATAAGGATGTCATTAAGATTGCCGGCGGCGAAAGAACAGTCGACGCTCTGTTGTTAGAGCGGCCTAAATTAGAATAGCTTTATTATGGAAAATAATGTGCCGACCAATAAATTAGAAGAAGCAATTGTCAGCACAATTGTTTTTTTTGATTTATTTGATTATCCCCTAACCACCTATGAACTTTGGCAATATGTGGGCTGTCCGGCTTCTCTGGCCGAAGTGGCTGCCGCTCTGACCCAGCCGTTAAAAGGGGTAGAAGAAAAGCAGGGCTTATATTTCCTTTCCGGCCGTTCAGAAATCATATTGGAACGCCAGGCCCGCTATCATCACAGCGCCCAGAAGTTTGCTTTGGCCCGGCGGGCGATAAAACTGTTTCGGTTAGTGCCGTTTGTAGAGATGATAGCAGTATCTAATATTATCGGATCCCATAATTTGCGTTCCGGCAGCGATATCGATCTTTTCGTGATCGCCGCGCCGCACCGTTTATGGCTGACCCGTTTCTGCTGCGCTGGTTTGGCTAAACTATTGGGCTGGCGACCGACACCGCAAGTGAAGCGCAACCGGATCTGTCTTAGCTTTTATGCCAGCGCTGGTGCTCTTGATTTGTCCGGCTTGAAGTTAGGCGCCGATGATATTTATTTTAATTATTGGCTGGCCGGGTTAGTGCCGCTTTATGATCGCCATCAGATTTATCCAGAATTAATCAGGCACAATCCTTGGCTGAAGGAGTGTTTGCCTAATTGGCACCAGTCTGACCTTAGTCCGCGTTTAAGCTTGCGGCCGCGCCGGAATTGGCTGAATATTTTTAACAATACTTTGGATAGGTGGGAGAAGCGGTCTTGGTCTTGGCAATTAAAAATAATGCCGGCGGCCTTGAAGTCGCTGATTAATGTTGATACCCGGGTGCGCGCGGATGAGGAGATAATAAAATTATATTTAGTCGATCGTCGTGCCGAGTTTTTGGCTAAATGGCGCGAACGGACAGCACAACTATTAAATAAATAAAACATATGAACTTCATCAAAAAAATTTCAGCCGGCTTGTTCTATCTGCTGGCTTTCTTGCTGCCGCTCCAGACCCGCTTGATTATCCGCCCGGGGATAGTTAATTTGGGTTATTTAGAGTACGGCACCATCAGCTTGTATTTAACCGATATTATTTTGGTCGTATTCTTATCGGTCTTAGTGCTTAATTTGGCCCTACCCACCAGAAAGAAGTTCATCCAATTTAATTTGGGCCAGGCGGGTAATAAGTGGGATTATGCCTTAATTGCCCTAGCCTTATTGGAATTGGCAGTTTTTATCTCTGTTTGGTTTGCTCCTTATAAGCTATTAGCGCTTTATAAATATATTTTATTTTTGGGTGGCATAGCTATATTTTTATTGGTGCGCCAGGGACAATTTTTTTCCCGCCTGAAGTTTATTTATAGCTTATTAGCTGGAATATTTCTGCAAGCATTGTTGGCTATTTATCAGTTTGTCACGCAATCGACTTTTGCTTGCAAGTTTTTAGGCTTGGCCAGCCATGACTCAGCTTTACCTGGAGTTTCGGTGGTGGAAACCTATGACCGCAGCGGTTTGCTTTGGCGCTGGCTAAGGGCCTATGGCGGCTTAGACCACCCCAATATGCTGGGAGGAGTTTTGGCCATCGGTTTAATCTTGATTATCTGGCTTCTCTTGGAAAGAAAACATTGGGGCATTAAGACTGAGAATTATCGCTTGTATTTAATTATCAATTATTTTGGTCTTTTCTTTATCGCGGCCGCTTTGATTCTGACATTTTCCCGGGCGGCCTATTTAGCCGCCGGCTTAGGGGCTGCTATCATGATATTGATTAATGGCCGTTGCTGCCTGAAAAAAAATATTAATCCCAAGAGCTTGGATTGCCGTCTGACAGTCGGCATTGGTTTGGCTCTCGTGGTTATTTGGTCGTTAGTTTTTAGCATCGTTGACGTCCGATTCCAAAATTATAATAGATTGCAACAAATTTCTTATAATGAACGGGCTGGCGGCTACAGCGAAGCCTTGAAGCTTATCGCCGAGAAACCATTCACTGGCTGGGGTTTGGGCAATTATTATATAGCCAGCTTTTCCCATGATCCTTATTACCCGGCTTTTCATTATCAGCCAGTCCACAATGTTTTTATGCTGGTGGCCGCTGAGATCGGTTTGCCTGGATTATTGTTTTTTGTCGCTTTCTTAGCGGTATTATTGTGGGAAAAGATAAAAGGTTGGAAAATAAACGGTCCGGGACTGGCATTGCTGGCGGCCTGTTTGGTAATTTCCTTGGTTGACCATTGGTTTTTCAGCTTGCATTTCGGCGTCTTCTTTGTTTGGTTAGTCTTGGGAATAGTAGCTTGGGAGAAAAAAGAATGATTGACAGATAGGATATAAAGTATTAGAGTTAGCGGCAACAGTAACTTCACAAAAATTTTTTAATCATGGACCCTTACCAAAAAGAAGTCCCGCTTTATCTCTATGCCGGCCGTATTATCAAGCCGGATAAAAAAGGAGCAATCATCGCTACTTGGGTAGCCAACCGCGGCGATTTATTCGCCTACATTACCCTTAATAACGAGAACATCCCGGTGGCCATAACCGACCCTGATTTTGACCCGCGCCGGAGTACGATTAGGCCTTTAGTTTGTTTCGTTAACACCCAGCCGAATGAGCCGATAGATTTGATTGAAATCAGGCAATCGGGCAGTAGCTATGCCAAAGGCATTATTGTTTATTTTGAATAAAGCCCTGTATTTAAAAACAGGGCTTTTTATTTATCAAAAAACATCCGGGTTTCGGATGTTTTTATTCTTTTGTTTCTATCTTGTATCTTTCTTGCAGCAGCAGGAGGTCATCTTTCAGCCGGGCGAAGCTGGCTTTAATCTTATTATAATCAGGACTATCTTTGGCCAGTTCTTGCTTAATCAGTTCTATCACCGTGGCCAGACTGCCGAAATAGTCATCGCTGGCAACATGAAATTTGACGCTAGCCTCATCTTTAACCAGCCAGAATGCCGGCTTTATCTCGTAAGTCGTGGCCATACTACATGATGCTGATAAATTTATTATCAGCAATGATTATATGGTCTAACACTTCAATGCCTAATATTTTGCCGGCGGCCTTTAGTTTTTCAGTGATTTCTCGGTCGGCGGCGCTAGCTTTGATTTCGCCCGAAGGATGATTGTGGGCAATGATGATAGCGCTGGCGCCATACTGGATGGCGGGCTGGAAAACTTCCCGGGGATGGACAATACTGGCGTTGATACTGCCGACAGAAATAGTCTCGTCATGGATTAATTGGTAGCGGCTATTAAGGTAAAGACCGCGGAATTGCTCTTTATTTAGATTGCGCATGTCGGTCAGGTAATCAAAGGCTTGCCGGGCCGAACGAATATTAGTCAGGCCATCACTTTTTTTCTGGTACATCCTTCGTCCCAACTCGAAACAGGCAACTACCTGGCAAGCTTTAGTCAGCGGTAGGTTTAACTCGCGGGCGATTATGCTGGGATTGCTTTGGTTGATGATGGTTTTTTCGCCATATTCGCGCAAGAGGCGAGAAGCCATAGTCATTACCTCTTCCCGTTTGGTGCCGGTTCCTAGGACGATTGCCAAAAGCTCGGCTACTGACAAGTTGCGCGGACCGTTAGCGATCATTTTTTCTCGGGGCCGTTCTTCGTCCGGCAAGTCGGCAACGCGCAGCACGTATTCTCGGTCTTTGATGCTGACGGAAATTAATTCTTCGGTTTGAATTTTGTATTGGGACATAAAAATAGGTTAGTTTTATGCTTTTAATTATACCAGATTTGTGCTAAATTAAAAATGAATTATAAAATAATGCGATATTATATGGCAAAAATTAAGGTTTTAAGGCTCAAAAATAAGTTGCCTTTGATAGTGGTGCCAATGTCTGGCACCAAAACTGCTACCGTTTTAGTAGTTGTCAAGACCGGCTCAAAACATGAGACTCGGGCCGAAAGCGGCTTGTCTCATTTTGTGGAGCATATGTTTTTCAAAGGGACCAATAAACGCCCCAATACTTTAGCTTTAGCGTCTGAGCTGGATAGTCTGGGCGGCGAGTATAATGCCTTCACCTCCAAAGAATACACTGGGTACTGGGTGAAATCAGAGGCTCATCGTTTGGGAGAGGCGCTGGATATTTTAAGCGACATGCTGATCAATTCCCGTTTTGAGGCCGAGGAGATTGAACGGGAAAAGGGCGTTATCATCGAGGAGATAAATATGTATGAAGACAACCCGATGTCGCAGATTGAAGATATTTTTGAAGGCTTGCTCTATGGCGATACGCCGGCTGGCTGGGATACTATCGGCACTAAGGCGACCGTGTCTTCTTTTGGTCGCGATGATTTTATGAAATATATGGAAACGCAGTATGGCGTTAATAGCACTTTTATCATTGTCGCCGGCAATGTCAGTCCAGCTAGCGTTAATAAGGCGGCGGAAAAGTTTTTTGCCGGCTATCGGAAGAATAAGTTCAGAGATAAAGAACGGGTCAAAGAAAAACAATCAGCTCCGGCCTTGAAGATAAAACTGAAACCGACGGACCAGTCCCATCTATGTTTGGGCGTCCGGACTTTCCCTTCGGGTCATAAGGATGAATTCGCCGCTAAGCTTTTAGCAGTAATTTTGGGTGGCTCCATGAGCTCTCGCCTTTTTACCGAATTACGCGAGCGTCGCGGTTTAGCCTATTATGTTCGGACTCAGAATGAATATTATACTGATACCGGCTATCTATCCACCCGAGCCGGGGTGCCGAAAGATAAGGTGGAAGAATCCGTTGCCGTTATTCTTGACGGTTACAAGAAAATGATGGCGGAGTTGGTGACAGAAGAAGAATTGACTCGGGCCAAAGATTTATTTGCCGGTCGTCTAGCCATCCAATTAGAGTCATCGGATGATGTGGCTAATTGGTATGCTCGCCAGGCGGTAATGCGCCAGGACTTGATTGGACCGGAAGAGTTTTTACGTAAAGTAAAAGCAGTTACTCCTAAAGATATTCAGCGTGTAGCCAAAAAGATTTTTGTTAATCAAGGCTTGAATTTGGCTGTTATCAGCGGTCAGGCCGATGAGCTTAAATTGAAAGATATCCTTAAATTCTAGCAGTTATGGCCAGCGAATTACTCTCCCATCTTAATCCTTCCCAGGCTCAGGCCGTCACCCATGGTGATGGCCCCCTGTTAATTGTGGCTGGAGCTGGGACGGGCAAGACGACAGTGCTGATAAATCGCTTGGCTTATTTGGTGTTAGAGA
>JAKLGM010000021.1 GCA_022710685.1 Patescibacteria group bacterium
GCGGGGGCGGGGGCGGAAGCTGGTAATTTATGCCTCTTTTCCCCAATATACCCTTGACAAAGATGGCGGACGTGGCTATAATATGGTCATTATTAAAGTGATACAAAATATTAATAATTTTTTAGGAAACTTTGATAAGGTAGAGGCGTATCAGCCATACGCTTTTTAAATCTTTATCAATTTTTTTTGCGTTGATGTCAAACCAAGAAAATGTAGCCTTGGATTCCAAGGAATTTATTGAAACCGAAGGGGAAGTTTTAGAGCTGATGCCTTCAGCGACTTTCAGGGTGGCTTTGGCTAACGGTCATGAAATCATGGCTCATTTATCCGGCAAAATGCGGATGAACAAGATTAAGCTTCTGCCTGGAGATCGCGTTCGGATTCAAATCAGCCCCTATGACTTGTCAAAAGGGCGGGTAACCTATCGTTTATAAAAAATATTGAAATAAATAAAAGCGCCCATCACTCTTTCCTAAGTGTGGTGTGCGGCTTATAATTTGATTATGAAAGTTAGAGCTAGCGCTAAGAAAATTTGTAAAGATTGTAAAGTGGTCCGCCGCAAGGGCCGAGTTTATGTTATCTGCAAGAATCCGAAACACAAGCAGAGACAAGGTTAATTAATTTTTTAATTTTTATTTTAACTTTATGGCAGTAAGAATCGCCGGCGTCACCATCCCTACTGAAAAAAGAGTGGTTATCGCCCTAACCTATATTTTCGGCATCGGCAACACCAAAGCCGCTTCCATTTTGGCAACCGCCAAAATCGATCCCTCAACTCGCGTCAAAGATTTGAAAGATGACGAGATCAACAAAATCAGAGAATTGGTGGAAAAGCATAATCTCGTGGAGGGTGATTTGCGCCGCGATACCGCTAGCAATGTCAAACGTTTGAAAGAAATCGGCTCTCTCCGGGGTACCCGTCACAGCAAGAATCTGCCGGTTCGAGGTCAGAGAACCAAGACTAATAGCCGCACTGTCAGAGGCAATAAGCGCGTTACCATGGGTTCCGGCCGTGCTAAAGCCGCTCAGAAGACCTAATTATTAATATAAATAATTTGTAAATATGGCAGAAGAAAAGAAAATCCAGGAGGAGACTACTGCTCCTGAAATCAAAGAAGAAAAAACCCCGGCCGCCGCTGAAGCAGTCGAGGAACTGGATGCTTTTGAAGATGACGATGATGATGTTGAGGAGAGCGCTACTCAGATTATGGCCGCTGATGAAGAACTCCCGGAAGAAATCAAGCAGAAATTAGAGAAGAATAAGCAGGCCAGAGCTAAGAAGAAATTGATCAAGAAGAAGAAGCGCAAAGTGGCTAAGACCGTTAAATCCGGCAAGGCTTTTATTACCGCTACCTACAACAACACCATTTTGTCCTTGACTGATAATAATGGCGACGTGATTTCTTGGGCTAGTGCCGGTTTAGCCGGCTTTAAGGGTGCTAAGAAAGCCACCCCGTATGCTGCTCAGATCATCACCAAGATTGCTGTCCAGAAAGCCAAGGAAGAATATGGCTTAGAAGAAGTCAAAGTGTTTGTTTCCGGTGTCGGTACTGGCCGTGAAGCCGCTGTCCGCGCCTTAAACGCTAATGGCTTGAATGTTACCGTTATCAAGGATGTCACTCCGATCCCGCACAACGGTTGCCGCCCGAAGAAACCGAGAAGAGTTTAATATTAAATAAAATATTATTATATGGGAAAAAATTTAGCCCCTAAATGTAAACAGTGCCGCCGCCTCGGAGAAAAATTACTCTTGAAGGGCGAGCGCTGCAGCACCCCGAAATGCGCCATGCTGAAACGGAACTATGTTCCTGGCATTCACGGCCCGAAAGGCAAGAAGCGCTCCAGCGATTATGGTTTGCAGTTAGCTGAGAAGCAGAAGGCCAGAAAGATTTATAATTTGATGGAAAAGCAATTCCGCTTAATCTTTGAAAAGGCCCAAAAGAAGACTGGCGATACCGGCAAGAACTTCTTGAAATTGTTGGAAATGCGCTTGGATAACGTTATCTTCCGTTCCGGTTTCGGCGCGAGCCACACTCAGGCTCGCCAATTAGTTAACCACGGCCATTTTACCGTTAATAACCGCAAGGTTGATGTCCCGTCTTTTACCGTCAAAGTGGGCGATGTGATCAAAATCAAGAAAGCCAGCAGCAAGAACCGTTTCTTCCGTGATTTAGGCGAAAGAATGAAGAAAGCGGAATTACCGAGCTGGATTCATTTTGATGCCACTGACCTGTCTTTGAAGGTCTTGCATGAACCAGGCGAGAACGACATGCCGAAGAACGTCAATGTCCAAATGATCATTGAGTTCTACTCCAAATAATCGTTAATTTCATCAAAATAATTAATTAATTGTTAAATTCTAAATTGTTATAAAACCAATTTAACATTCAACAATTTGACAATTTATTTATGGAAAAAATTTCTTTACCTCGAAAAATTGAATTCAAAGCTGGAGCTGAAAGCCATGAGGGCAGCGTTATCGTTGAACCTTTATATCCGGGCTATGGCCAGACTTTGGGCAATTCCTTACGCCGCGTTTTGCTGTCTTCCTTGCCGGGAGCTGCAGTCGTTGGCGTCAAAATCAAGGGGGCAAGCCACGAATTTATGGCTTTGCCGAACATCAAAGAGGATGTGTTGGAGTTAGTTTTGAATCTGAAACAATTACGCTTCAAGATGCATAGCGAGGAAGAAATTAAGTTGGAATTAGAAGTTTCTGGCAAGAAAGTTGTAAAAGCTGGTGATATCACTAAGAATAGCCAGATAGAGATTGTTAATCCGGAATTAGTCTTAGCTAATATCACTGATCCGGCCGGCAATTTGAGCATGGAAATTTATGTTCGTCCGGGCCGTGGCTATCAATTATCTGAAGGCGCTAAAAAAGCTAATGCCGAAATCGGTTACATTGAAGTTGATGCTATTTTTTCCCCAATATTGGCAGTTTCTAGCAACGTGGAGAACGCTCGTGTTGGTAAGATGACCAACTGGGATAAATTAGTCATTAACATCAAGACTGATGGCACTATCACTTTTGAGGATGCTTTCAAGGAATCGGTTCAGATCTTGATCGATCAGTTCAGCTCTTTGTTGGCTGAACCGCAAGCTGAAGAAGAGGCTGAAATTGAAGCGGTGGAAGAGGAAGAAGTGGCAGAAGAGAAGCCGGAAAAGAAAACTAAAAAAGTTAAAAAATAATTTATATAATTTAATTCCCGAAAGGTATGCGACATAATAACAAGGTGAAAACTCTTTCCCGTCCCAAGGAAGCCCGCGAGCTGATGCTGCGCAATTTAGCCTCCAGCGTTTTGATTTATGAAAAAGTCAAAACCACCGAAGCTAAAGCTAAGGTCGTCAAGCCGCTAGTAGAACAGATGATTACTCTGGCTAAGGCTGGTACTTTGACTTCCCGCCGCCAGTTAATCAAGGTCTTGCTGCAGAAGAATGCGGTCAAGAAGGCGATGGAAGTTTTGGGTGAGAGATATAAAACCAGAACCGGCGGTTACACCCGCATCATTAAATTGGGAGCGCGTCAGGGCGATGGAGCCCAGATGGTCCAACTAGAATTGGTATAATAATATTAATATTATGAAGAAAAATATTGTCCGCGCAATCCATAAAATTGACGCTACCGATCAGACGGTCGGCCGTTTAGCTACCAGAATCGCTACTTTGCTACGGGGTAAGAACAAGGCTACTTTTGAGCCGCATTTAGACGAAGGTGATATCGTTGAAGTTTCCAATATCAAATTTTTGAAATTTACCGGCAAGAAGATGACTCAGAAAGTATATCACAGCTTTTCGGGCTATCCGGGTGGTTTGAAGACCAAGAAAATGGCTGATGTGCTTAAAACCAAGCCGTCTTTAGTCTTGGAACGCGCCGTCAAAGAAATGTTGCCTCCGACCAGATTACGTCCGGCTATGATGAAAAGATTAATTATTAAATAAAATAGGACTAATTATATGGCAGAAAAAAAGACTGTAAAAAAAGTCGTTAAGCCGGCCGCCAAGGAAGTCGCCAAAGAAAAGGATACTGAGAAGAAAGGTGATGCGGAAAAATTTTCCGGTAAATTCATCCAGGCTATCGGCCGCCGTAAGACTGCCGTGGCTCAGGTCAGACTCTATGAGGATGGCAAGGGCAGCGTGGTTGTTAACGGTATCAAGTTAAGTAAATATTTTCCGGGTGATAGCTCTACTAATGCTACCCAGGCCATGAAATTAACCAGCCATTTGCGTGATGTCAACGTTTCCGTTGTTGTCCGCGGTGGTGGCAAGAGCGGCCAAGTGGAAGCTGTTCGCCATGGTATTTCTCGCGCTTTATTGAAGATGGATGAAAACAACCGCGCTGTATTGAGCGCCGCTGATCTCTTGACCCGCGATAAGCGTAAAGTTGAAAGAAAGAAACCGGGTTTGAGAAAAGCCAGAAAGAGCCCGCAGTGGTCCAAACGTTAATCTATTCCAGTTTACATATCAAAAAACATCCCCTCATCTCCGGGATGTTTTTTGTTTTTGGACTAATATTTGAGAAAAAAATAGCTGTTTGACGTTATAAATAGGAAGTCTATAATATAAACATATGACCCTAAGCGCCCAACAATTTAATAAGATAGCGATGAAAGAAGATCTTCTTAAGCTAGAGTCTAAGTTTGATTTGTTGGACGAGAAGTTTTCTCGTTTTATAGATTCAGTCGATGGTTTAGTTTATATGACCCATAATCTACAATGCGAGTTTGCGGCTAATCAATCAGCTCATGATCGCTTTGAGAGTAGATTGAATTCGGTAAAAGGAGAATTACATTTAACCCCAATATTTTAACTATGAATAAAAGAAATATTTTTTTGTTTTTTGCAGCGGCTGTTATCTTTTTAGTCTTTACTTTTAGTTTCTGCGGCCATCCAGCGGAAAAAATAACCACTAAAGTGGATACTGTTTTAGCTAAAGTAACTTCAAAGGACATGGTGAAAGATTCTGACGCGGTAATACTAGGTACCGTTAATGGCCTTAAGACAACTATAGCTGCTTCTAATTTGCGGCCAGAAGAAAAAGATATTGTTACTGATGTTAGTATTTCGGTTGAGAAGTATTTGTCTAATTCAAAAAATATATCAGCTAAAGAAGTCGTTGTTAGGGTTTTAGGTGGGACGATAGGTAATAAGACAATGATATCTGAAAATTCCCCTGTTTTTGAAAATGGTCAACGTGTTGTCGTTTTCTTAAAAAAAGGTGATAACGATATCTTTACAGTTTATGGCTGGGCTCAAGGCAAATACACCGTGGATGATAGTAATATTGCTAGTTTGGGCAAAGAAAATGATATATTCAAAGGTATTTTTGGAAAGAATATGACCTTAAATGAATTTGAAGAGGAGATTAAAACATTAGAATCAGATCCGTCTCAAAATTAAAATAATGATTATATAAAAAAGACTACCATAAATGGTGGTCTTTTTATTTGCTGTTTTTTGTTTTTATAATTTCCTGCTATAATCTATCTATATGGAGAATCTATTAAAGAAAATAGAAGAGTTGCGCGAGCGTTTCCTGAAAATCAGGGTGCTTTTGGATATTGATGGCCAGATCAGTGAGAGTCGGGACAAGAAACGGTTGATGTCTGAGCCGGATTTTTGGCAGAATCGGGAGCAAGCGGTAACTATCGGCAAACGAGTGGAAGAATTGGATAGTGAAATCAAGCGCTGGGAAGATATGGAGAAGGGGATCACGGAGTTAGAAGAATTGGCCGCTATTGCCGATCAGGAAGGCGATGACTCTTTCCACGATGAAGCGCAGAAAAAATACGATGAACTATTAAATCGTTTTAATGACCTGGAATTTTTAGTATTGTTTTCTGGCAAATATGATGAGAGCGGTGCGATCCTTTCTATTCATGCCGGCACCGGCGGTGTTGACGCCCAGGATTGGGCTAGTATGCTAGAGCGGATGTTTTTGCGCTTTGCGGAAAAGAAAAAATACAAGGTGGAGATTCTAGACAGGAGCGTTGGAGCAGAAGCTGGTATCAAAAGCGTTTCCTTCCGAGTATCTGGCCGCTTCGCCTATGGTTATCTGAAAGGCGAGAACGGCGTTCATCGTTTGGTCCGGATTTCTCCGTTTGATGCTGAAGCTATGCGCCACACCTCCTTTGCTTCAGTGGAGGTTATTCCGGAATTACCTGAGACCGAAGATATTATCATTAAGGATGAAGATATAAAATTAGAGTTCTATCACTCCTCTGGTCCGGGCGGCCAGAATGTCAACAAGACTTCATCGGCTGTCCGTTTGGTCCATATTCCAACTAATATCGTGGTCACTTGTCAGACTGAGCGTTCCCAGCATCAGAATCGGGAGATAGCGCTCAAGATATTAAAGGCCAAGCTACACCACTTAGAAGAGGTAAAGAGGGAAGCGGAAGAGAAAAAGTTAAAGGGCGAAACCGCCCAGGCTGGTTGGGGTAAACAGATTCGCTCTTATGTGCTCCAGCCATACCAGTTGGTAAAAGACCATCGGACCGAACATGAGACTACGGAGGTCAACAAAGTGCTGGATGGGCAGTTAGAGGAGTTTATGGAAGCCTATTTGCGCTGGATAAAGAAATAGTTTTTGTTTGATAAAAGAGCCTTTAGGGGCTCTTTTTTGGATTTTTCCAAGTTATTTAGGTAGAAATGTTTGATTTTATCTATTTTTGAGAGTTTTTTAAAATATTCTTGGTGGTCGCTGGGTTATAATGGGGGCATGAAAAAGATTGAATTTGGGGTCATAATTGCTTCTTTGGGCTTCGTTTTTGGGGTGTTATTTGCGCCTTTGTTCGGGGTGGGGTTTCCTGGTCTATCTTTTTTTATTTCCGGCTCGGTTTTCTTTTCAATATTTAGGCGTCGTCGCTTCGCCTGGGTTCTATTGTTTATATCTTTCTCTTGTTTGGCTATTTGGCGCTATCAGCTTTGGCAGGAAGATAGTTTGGCGAGTTATAACGGCCAGAAGATAGAGATGGTCGGAACGGTTTGCGCTGAGCCGGATCGGCGCGGGGCTAGCCAGAAGATAGTCTTATGTTTTTCTCAAGGCAAAGTTTTGGCTAGCACTCAGCTGTATCCGGAATATTTTTATGGCGACAGATTAAGGTTAACAGGGAAGCTGCAAGCGCCGGAGCCGATTGAAGATTTCCGTTATGATTATTATTTAGCGCGCTCTGGGATTTATTCTTTGAGTTATCAGCCTCGGTTGGAAAAGGTGGGAGAAGGTGAGGGGTGGAATAATGTTTTCTTCGCTAGTTTGTTTCGGTTTAAACGAAAATTATTTGATATTATTAGCCGCGGTTTGCCAGAACCGGAAGCGGGCTTAGCGCAAGCTTTGATCTTAGGCTACAAGCGGACAGTGAGCGATGCTAATTTGGAAAAATTTTCTATCATTGGCATTTCCCATGTCATTGCTATTTCTGGAACCCATATTACAATTCTGTCGGCTTTAGCGATGAAGTTTTTGTTGAGCCTGAAGTTGCGGCCGCGCCCAGCTTTCTATCTAGCTGCTATTTTTCTTTTTCTCTATGTACTTTTAACCGGCTGGCAAGCTTCGGCAGTACGGTCATTGATAATGGGATTAATGGCTTTATGGACTGCTAGTTCCAAGAAAAACAGCCGAATTGAGCTAGCTTTAGTTTTGAGCGCGGCTTTGATGCTTTTGGCTAATCCGCGCCTATTACGGGATGATTTGGGCTTCCAGCTATCATTTTTGGCTATGTTAGCTTTAATTTATATCTGTCCTTTGGGGGATTATTATTTGGACAAATGGTTTAAGGGGAAGAAGGTTAAGTCTTTGTTGTCGGCTCTAAATGTCACCTTGGCAGCGCAGCTGGTAACCGCGCCGGTCTCCCTGATTAATTTCGGTCGGGTTTCTTTGATCGCTCCCTTGTCTAACGTTTTGATACTTTGGACCTTTGCTCCTTTAATGGCTTTACTCCTAGGCGCTTTATTTTTGTCTGGGATTATTCCGTTTCTGTCTTGGTTCTGGTTCTGGCCGGCCTATTGCTTGCTGCGCTATCAATTTCTTTTAACTGACATCCTGGCGCAGTTTCCCGGCGCGGCTTGGGAAAATTCTTCTTGGACTTGGTTTGAGGGGTGGATTTATTATTTAATATTATTTCTTCTGGTTTTTGTTTTATATCGTTTTTGGTTTAGGTCAAGAAAAAACTCGGATTAAACCGAGTTTTTTCTATTCCAAAATATTTTTATTTTTTTGGTTCTTTGTTCATCGTGCGCATGCAGGAGGTGCATAACTTGACTTTGACGCCGCCGATATTCCTGGTTTGCAGGTTGATATTCTGACGTTTCAGGGTCTGGCGTTTGGAGTGGGAGCGCAAAGCGCCTCTAGTTGATCCGCGTCCGCACAGGTCGCATTTTTTGGCCATAGGATTATAAAAGCACAGGCGAGCTGCGCTGTCTTTAATTTATTTGTTTATCGCTTATCATCTTAGCAGGCTTTGATAAAAATATCAAGATGTGGTAGAATCATCTTATGATTTACATTTTTGAGATCATCGTTTTGGTGTTTTCCGCTATTATCCATGAGTATATGCACGGTTTTGTGGCTGACAGGCTAGGGGATAATACGGCTAAATCACTGGGGCGTTTGACTTTAAATCCCATCCCCCATATTGACCTTTTCGGGTCTATTATTTTGCCCTTACTGATGGTTTTCTCCGGTACTGGGCTAGTTTTTGCTTGGGCCAAACCCGTGCCTTTTAATCCGTATAATTTGCGTGATCAACGCTTTGGCGTGGCTAAAGTGGCTCTGGCCGGGCCTTTAGGTAATCTGATATTGGCCCTGATGTTTGCGGCAGTTTTACGCTTTGTCCCTAATTTAGGGGAATATATGACTATTTTTCTCGGTATTATCGTCTATATTAACCTAATACTAATGGTCTTCAATTTAGTTCCGATTCCGCCCCTAGATGGCTCTAAAGTCCTGGCGGCCTTCCTCCCGCCCAAGCTGCAATTGCGTTTTTTCGCCATTGAGCGCTACGGCATGTTTTTGGTCCTATTATTTGTAATGTTCGGCTATAATATAATTACCCCGGTAATTTCTGGACTTTTCCACCTGTTAACAGGGTATAACCTATTCTAACGATATGTATTCTACTGCTCATTTGGCAGCGGGCCTAATAATCGGAAAATTGACCGGTGATTACCCGACAGCCATTATTAGCGCCGTGGCCATTGATTTAGACCACTTAATTCCTCATGCCAAAAGCCGTTTGATCTTCAAGCCCCTAAAGATGCTCCAGGCAGCTAAAATGACCCACGAAAGCCACCGCAGCTATTTGCATAGCTTTATCGCTTATGCCGTGATTGTGGCTATACTAGCTATTTTTAGCTGGAAAATAGCGTTAGTCTTTTCTTTGGGCATGCTGAGCCACTTTTTTTTGGATGCTATTGACGATGATGATTTTTATCCGCTTTTCCCTTGGAAAAACTTCAATACCAGGGGTTTTATCGGCTATTATTCCACCACTGAGTTTATTTTTACCTTTTTTCTCTATATCATCTACTTTATTATCTAAATTGTGGAAAAAAGCCAGGGTTTACCCTTGACTTTATCTTTAGTTTTTGATAAATTTGATGGAGTAAAGAAAAAAACGTCCTGTTTAATCAGGATTTTATTTAATTGTCTAAACAAATGAGCGAATTCCATAATTCGCAATTTTTAATTCGCCATTAAAATATTATGCCAACGACTAACCAATTGGTGCGCCAGGGTCGCACTCTTAAAAGCAAAAGAACCAAGACTTTGGCTTTGCATACCCGTTTTGATTCCTTGCATCGCAAGAAGAAAGTTGATGAAAAAGGAGCTCCTTTCAAACAGGGTGTCTGCTTGAAGGTGACCACTATGACTCCGAAAAAACCGAACTCCGCTTTACGGAAGATCGCCAGGGTTAGATTGTCTAACGGCATGGAAGTTACTGCTTATATCCCAGGTATGGGTCATAATTTGCAGGAACACTCCATCGTTTTGGTAAAAGGCGGCAAGACTAAGGATTTGCCAGGTGTCCGCTACAAAGTTATCCGCGGTGTTTTTGATGCCCAGGGCGTTGAAGCTCGCCGCCAGGGTCGCAGCCGTTATGGTGCCAAGCGTCCGAAAAAAAGTTAATTAATTTTTAATAATATTTAGACTCCCGCACTTACTTATAGCTGAGTAACTGCCGAGCGAAAAACTATGCGTGGAAAACCAGCGCCTAAGAGAAAAATCGAAGGCGATCTAAAATACAATGATAAGAGTATTGCTAAATTCATCAACTATTTGATGATTGAAGGCAAGAAGACCGTATCGCAGAAAATTGTTTACGGCGCTTTTGATATTATCAAAGACAAAGCTAAGCAGGACCCTCGCCATGTCTTTAACAAGGCGATTAAAAAGGTTTCTCCTTTAGTGGAAGTTAGAGGTAAGCGCGTCGGCGGTGCCAATTATCAGGTTCCGGTGCAGGTTAGAGGCGAACGCCGTTTCTATTTAGGCTGCCATTGGATGATTAATGCCGCTCATGACCGCCGTGGTCGTTCCATGGAAGAGAAGTTGGCCGCTGAGATTTTGGATGCCAGCAATGGTGAAGGCGCTGCTATCAAGAAACGGGAAGCTGTCCACAAAATGGCTGAAGCTAACAAGGCTTTCGCTCACTTTTCTCGATAATTTTTTAATAGATTTTAGCCACCAAAGGCTAAAATTTATTTTTTAATAAAAATAATAAAAACATAATCATAAATATAAAATTTATGCCCAGGGATTATTCACTAGATAAGATCAGAAACATTGGCATTATGGCCCATATTGACGCTGGTAAGACTACTTTTACCGAACGCGTCTTATTCTATACCGGCAAAAAGCATAAGATTGGAGAAGTGCACGAAGGCGCTGCGGAAATGGACTGGATGGAACAGGAAAAAGAAAGAGGTATTACCATCACTTCAGCCGCTACCACCTGCTTCTGGCGCGATAATAAGATCAATATCATCGATACTCCAGGACACGTTGATTTTACCGTGGAAGTGGAGCGTTCCTTGCGCGTTTTAGACGGAGCCATCGCTGTTTTTGACGGCCAGGCCGGCGTGGAACCGCAATCGGAAACTGTTTGGCGTCAAGCTGACAAATACAATGTGCCGCGCTTATGCTTCATCAATAAGATGGACAAGATGGGCGCTGATTTTTATATGAGCTTGAATTCCATCCAGACCAGATTGAATTCCAAAGCTTTTGCTATCCAGTTGCCGATTGGCGCTGAAAGCAATTTCTCTGGCTTGATCGATTTATTGGAACAGAAAGCCTACAAGTTCGAAGGCAATTTCGGCGAGAAAATTATTGAAATTCCGATTCCGGAAGACATGAAGGGCGAAGTAGAAAAACATCGCGCTGTAGCCGTCGAGAGAATTGTAGAGTTTAATGATTCTTTAACGGAAAAATATTTGAACGGAGAAGAGATCTCTTTGGAAGATTTACGTTCCGCTTTGAGAAAGGGCGTTATCGCTAATGGTGCTTATCCGGTTTTATGCGGTACAGCTTTGCAGAACATCGGCGTCCAGATGGCGCTTGATGCAGTTTGTGAATACTTACCGTCCCCGGTTGATTTACCAGAATTGCAAGCTACTGAAGTGGGAGACGAGAATGCTCACGTGATTATCAAATCGGATGACAATGCTCCGTTCGTCGGTTTAGCTTTCAAGATTGCTACTGATCCGTTCGTGGGTAAATTATGTTTTGTCCGCGTCTATCAGGGCGTCTTGTCTTCTGGCTCTTATATCGTCAATTCTTCTACTGGCAACAAAGAAAGAGTCGGCCGTTTAGTCCGTATGCATGCTAATCACCGTGAAGAAATCAAAGAGATTTATGCGGGTGACATCGCTGCTGTTATCGGTCTAAAAGATACTACCACCGGCAATACTTTATGCGCGGAAAATTTCCCGGTCTTATTGGAATCCATTAAATTCCCAGAACCGGTTATCAAGATTGCGGTGGAACCGAAGACCAAGGCTGACCAGGAAAAGATGGGTGTGGCTTTGGCTCGTTTGGCCGAAGAAGATCCGACTTTCCGGGTGGAAACTGACGAAGAAACTAGCCAGACCTTAATCTCCGGTATGGGAGAATTACATTTGGAAATTATCGTTGACCGTATGAGACGCGAATTCGGCGTGGAAGCTAATGTCGGTAAGCCGCAGGTTTCATATCGTGAAACTATTAGAGAAAAAGCTGAAGCTCAGGGCAAATATGTTAAGCAATCCGGTGGTCGCGGTCAGTATGGCGATTGCTGGTTGAGAGTAGAACCGGCCGGTGAAGGCGCCAAGAGCTTTGAATTTGTGGATGAAGTCAAGGGCGGCTCTGTGCCGCGGGAATATATTCCGGCTATTGAAAAGGGCGTCAAGGAGGCTATTACCTCCGGTGTCTTGGCTGGCTATCCGATGGTTGACTTGAAGGTTACTGTCTTTGACGGCAGCTACCACGAAGTCGATTCTTCTGAGTTGGCCTTTAAGATGGCGGCTATTTTCGGCTTTAAGGATGCTGTTCAGAAAGCTAAGCCAGTATTATTGGAACCGGTTATGAAAGTGGAGGTTACTACCCCGGAAGAATATATGGGTAACATTATCGGTGATTTAAACGCCAAACGCGGTCAGATCGACGAAATGACTGACAGAGCTAACATCAAGTTAGTTCGCGCTAAAGTGCCGCTCGCTGAAATGTTCGGTTATTCCACTTCTTTGCGCTCTATGAGCCAAGGCCGCGCTAATTATGCGATGGAATTCTTGAAATATGCTGAAGTTCCGCGGAACATCTTAGAGCAGATTAAAGAGAAGTCTGGAAAATAATTAACCATTAATTTTTTTCCTTATGTCAAACAAATTACAAAAAGTATTAAAATTAGCCAAGAAAACCGGTGACCGGATTGTAGTTTTTGACAATAGCGAGCCGGATCATTCCTTCGTGGTGATGGCCCTAGACGAATATGAGGAAATATTGGGCATCTCTGACAAAAATGGGGAAAACTCTGTCTTGACAGAGCGTCCGATAGCTGGTAAGATGGCAAGCAGCGAACAAAATAAAAATTGGCAGGCTGAATCTGGTTTTCCTAAGGAAAACGTTTATTCTAGCGGTCAAATTATAAAAAATCGCTTTAAAGGAAATAATAATTGGAGCATTCCCAAAGCAGTGAAAGAAGCCGCGGAAGACGTGGAAGAATACTCAGGGGAATAGGCTAATATTAGATAATTTAATTAATAAACATAATTAATTAAACGACTGGTTGTCTTTAGACAAAGAACTCCTCGTTTAGAGGGGGTCGTTAAGTAAAAACATGGCAGAAGTATTTCAACGCACGAAACCCCATGTCAACATCGGTACCATCGGACATGTTGATCATGGCAAGACTACCTTAACCGCCGCGATTTTAGCTGTGGCTAACGCTGCTGGTATGAAGGCTAGCATCAAGGGTGTTAACGACATTGATAACGCCCCAGAAGAGAAAGCTCGTGGCATCACGATCGCTACCTCTCACCAGGAATATGAAACCGCTACCAGACACTACGCTCACGTCGATTGTCCGGGTCACGCTGATTATGTCAAAAACATGATCACTGGCGCCGCTCAGATGGACGGTGCTATTTTAGTGGTCGCCGCTACTGACGGCCCTATGCCGCAGACCAGAGAGCACATCTTGTTAGCTCGCCAGGTCGGCGTCCCTTATATCGTTGTTTTCTTGAACAAATGCGATATGGTGGAGGACAAAGAATTAATTGACTTAGTCGAAGAAGAAATTCGCGACTTGTTAAAGAAATATGAATTCCCGGGTGACACTACTCCAATCATCCGCGGCAGCGCTTTGAAGGCCTTAGAGAATCCTACTGGCCCAGATGCTCAGCCGGTTTTAGATTTATTAAAATCAATTGATGAATATATCCCGGAACCGAAACGTGCTTTAGACGAGCCGTTCTTGATGCCGATTGAAGATATCTTCTCCATTGAAGGCCGCGGTACTGTCGTTACTGGCAGAATCGAAAAGGGTCAGATCAAAGTTGGCGAAGAAGTCGAAATCGTCGGCTTGATGGATACCAAGAAAACTACCATCACTGGCGTTGAGATGTTTAACAAGCAATTGACCGAAGGCATGGCCGGAGACAATGCTGGTTTACTCTTACGCGGTACCAAGAAGGATGAAGTGGAACGCGGTCAGGTTTTAGCCAAACCGGGTACCATTACCCCTCACACTGAATTTGAAGCTGAAGTCTATGTTTTGAGCAAGGATGAAGGTGGCCGCCATAAACCGTTCTTCAACGGTTACAAGCCGCAATTCTATATCCGTACTACCGATGTTACCGGTGATATCACTTTACCGGCTGGCACCGAGATGGTTATGCCGGGCGATACCGTTAATTTGAATATCAA
>JAKLGM010000022.1 GCA_022710685.1 Patescibacteria group bacterium
ACCCTTAGGATCGGTAACAGTAATGATTGTATTGTTAAAAGATGAATTAACATAAAGACGACCCTCGGCAAAACTTTTGCTGACTTTTTTCTTTGCAGAAATAGTTTTAGTTTTTATTTGTTTTTCTTCCATAATTATTTTTTGATATAAGCTTGGCGGTAATCCATTTTAGGCGCCAAGACTAAGGCATCGGAATTATCAAAATAAAACAGCTTAATGACCTTCTGCCAACTCAAGCCATAGTAAGCGGCAAAAATCATCTTGCCGATATCGCCATGAGCTACCAAAAGGACATTGCCGGATTTGTGCTCCCGCCGTACCCGCGCCAGCACTTTTCTGGCCCGCGCCATCAACTGCGGGAAGGTCTCGCCGCCATAGGGTTTAAGGATATAATTTACCTTTTCCGCCATAATAATATGGGGCGAACATAATATTATCAAATCGCTCAAGGGCTTGCCGGTCATGATGCCAAAATCGCGTTCAATCAACTCGGGCCAGACTCGGGGCGCTTTGAGCTTTAACTTTTTGGCGATAATCGCCGCTGTCTCTCTGGCTCGTTTCAAGGGCGAAACATAAAAGCCGGAAAACTCTAAATTCTTTTGCACTAAATTATCAGCCAAAATCCTGGCCTGCTTTTTGCCGAGGGCGGTCAAAGATTGGTTACGATGGCCGTTTAATATACCGGCGGCATTATCCTGATCTTGGCCATGGCGGACTATATAAATTTTCAACATAATTTTATTTATCCCCCTCTATCACCAGGAGATCTTCAATCTTCTTCACGATAGTCTGGGGCGTAATGCCATATTTCTTGTTATACTCCAATTGCTTCAAGCGACGCCGGTCCACCTCCTTAATCGCCTGCTTGATGGAGTTAGTCATATTATCGGCGTAAAGGATGATCTTGCCGCGAACATTTCTGGCGGCGCGGCCCATCGTTTGCATCAAGGAAGTCTGGCTGCGCAAAAAACCTTCCCGGTCGGCATCCAGAATGGCAACCAAAGTAACTTCCGGCAGATCCAAACCTTCACGCAAAAGATTGACGCCGATCAAGACGTCAAACTTGCCCAAACGGAAATTTTTCAAGATTTCCGTTCGCTCAAAAGTCTTGATATCGGAATGGAGATGGTTACTTTTGATCTTCTGGCCATGCAGATAGGCGTCCAAGTCTTCAGCTTGCTTTTTGGTCAAGGTGTTGACAATTACTCTCTCATTTTTAGCGGCTAAAACCTTGATTTCAGCCACGATATCATTGATCTGGCTATAATTTTTACTCTTGTCAAAAACCGGCCGGACTTCAATTTCCGGATCGACTAATCCGGTCGGACGAATCACTTGCTCGGCCACATTAGTAGAATGCTCCTTTTCAAAATCGCCCGGAGTGGCACTGGTAAATAATACCTGCCCCACTCTTTTCTCAAATTCAGCAAATCGCAACGGTCGATTATCCAACGCTGAAGGCAGGCGCCAGCCATATTGGACCAAGGTCTCCTTGCGGGCTCGATCGCCATTATACATTCCCCGAATCTGGGGCACGGCAATATGGCTTTCATCAATGATTGTCAAAAAATCCGGCCGACCATCCTTCCAGGGAAAATAGGCCAACAAGGAATCCGGCGCTTCGCCCGGTAATTTTCCAGTCAAATGGCGCGAGTAGTTTTCGATGCCATGGCAATAGCCGATAGTCCGGAGCATTTCCATGTCATAGCGGGTACGTCGCTCCAAGCGCTCCGCCTCCAAATATAGCTTGTGGTCGTTAAAATACTCTAAGCGCTCCTTTAATTCGCTTTGGATGCTTTTAATCGCTTGTTCAATCTGAGGTTTGGTAGACACAAAATGTTTAGGCGGAAAGATTACAATTTCCTCTAAGTGCTCCAATATATTTTTGCTGACATTATCCACGATACTAATATCAGATATCTTCTGTTCGGCCACGTCTAAGCGATAGATGACATTCTCCGACATCGGTCTAATTTCAAAGACATCGCCTCTGACTCTAAACTCACCTCGTTCCACCGGACCGCTAGTTCGAGCGAAATGGACTTTGACTAATTGGGAAATGAGGTCGCCCCGAACCAATGATTGGTCTTTGCTCAGATGTAAAGCTGACTCCATGTAACTGACTGGCACGCCCAAATTGTAGATACAGGAAACCGAAGCGACGATAATCACATCACGGCGTGACAATAAAGCTGAAGTAGCGGCGTGGCGCAAACGGTCAATCTCCTGGTTAATCATAGCTTCCTTTTCAATATAGGTATCAGTGATCGGAAGGTATGCCTCAGGCTGATAATAGTCATAATAGGAGACAAAATAATGGACCGCATTCTCTGGAAAAAAATTGCTATACTCGCGATAAAGCTGGGCCGCCAAAGCTTTGTTCGGCGCTATTACTAATGTAGGCTGTTCAATTTTTGTGATCAGGTTGGCAACGGTAAAAGTCTTGCCTGAGCCAGTCACGCCTAAAAGCGTCTGGTAGCGCTCCCCCGCCTCCAAACCCTTTATCAGCTTGCTAATTGCCTGGGGTTGATCCCCGGCTGGCTGAAAATCAGATTTTAACTTGAATAATCCCATATATTCTAATGATGATAATCTTTCCCTTTTATAATAGCGGCGGAACGATAAATTTGCTCCAATAAGAGGACTTTAGCCATCTCATGCAAGAAAGTGAGCCGAGACAAGGCCAGACGGGGATAACGCTCTAGGAGGCCATTTTCTAGCCCCAGAGAGCCTCCTAGGACAAAGACTATCGGTTGGTTGATCTGATCCAGGTTTTGGGCCATTTCGACCGAAGTCCACTCTTTTCCCTTTTCGTCCAACAAAAAAATCCGGGCTTCCGTCCTTCTAGCTAGATACTCTTCTATTTTCTTCCCCTCTTTTCTTTTGGCTGCAGCTTTTTGGCCGGAGCTGAAAGATTCAGCCGCTAATTCTACCAAAGAGATCTTAGCATAGGGCTTTAACCTCTTGAGATATTCGCCGACTGCCTCCTGCAAATAACCAGTCTTGACCGAGCCAACAGACAGAATCGTGATGTTAAACATAGGGTAATATTAAGCGGGAATACAGCTAGTATAAAACAATAATTGATTATTGTCCAATATAAACAAAACCCCGGATTAACGGGGTTTTGTTTATATCTGTTTTATTAACTATTAGAATTGCAAACTCAGATTATTGCTATAGACGCCACACTTCCCGCCTAAGTATTCACAGACGCGAAAATATTTGGTGCCGCTCAAGCCGGACCAGGAATCAGTCCTAGTATTGGCATCTGACAAGTAATGGTATTCATCACCCGGATAAACCGGATTTTGATGATCAGCTACCACAACTTTGAAGCCCATAGATGATGCCATATCGGACAAGGTCCAGTTCAAGGCAGCGATACCCTCGCTATTAACCGAACCGGACAAGGCGATGCTGCCATCAGATTCTTCCTCCTCGGCCGCCGCTGTTATAGTTAGCTTTACGTTATTGCTATAGACGCCGCACTTCCCGCCCAAATACTCACAGACGCGGAAGTAGTAGGTGCCAGCACTCAAACCAGACCAAGAATCAGTCCGGACATTAGCATCGCTTAGATAGTGATATTCGTCACCCGGATAGACTGGATTCTCATGGTCAGCAATCACTATTTTAAAGCCGTTCTGTGAAGTTAAGCCGTTCAAAGCCCATTTCAAAGAAACTTTATTATCAGCCACCGATCCCGACAACACTATTTTTCCTAAACCGTTATTATCAGAACTCTCATTCTCTTGATTTAACTCCTGTTTCTTTAAGAGGTATTGCTCTAAGGTCTGATCCTTAATTTTAGCTAAATCAGCATTTTTGATCCCCAAACTCAAATCTCGCATCAGCTTGAATGCCTCCCAGCCATTCTTGAGATAATGCAAAGCACCAGTCTTAGGGTTGACATAGTAAGCCTCACCATTCTTTTCTACCTGCAAGACGATCTTGCCTTTTAACTTGTCCAACAGATTACTCTGCTTGGCTTTTAATTTTTCCAAATTAGCATTAGAGATTCCCAAACCCATTTCTCGCATGATATTGAAAGCGGTCTCGCCGTCCTTGAGAAAGTAGCGGAAACCGTTTTCTGGGCTGACATACCAAGCTTCGCCTTTCTTCTCTACCTGAAGCAATATGTAGCCTTTAAGGCGAGAAACCAGGGAGCTGGAATCGGTTGAAGTAGTCTTGGTTTCAGTCGTTGTCACTTCCCCGCCGGGAGTTAACAAAGTGGCGCCGACCCAACCGGTCGTGCCATCAGTGGTCTTGACCTTGTACCAGCCATCGGTCTCAGCGATAATTTTTACGCCCTGGCCTTGGACCAAAATCTTAATCACTTCTGATTCATCCATACAAGGCATATTGCGCAAGCGCGATGAAATCTTAACTGAAGCATCCATATCCCGCGCGTAAACTGGGTCCTGGTTGCAGTCAAATTCGCTGGCCGCGCCTTCGTTGGCCAGAGCCGGAAGAGCTAGGCCAAGAGCCAGAACCAAAGCGAAAAAACCACCTAACATTTTGAGTTTTTTCATATTGTTAGAACCGCTTGGGAAAACCCATAAATTATTCCCGCGCAGTATTTTATTTCCATTTTATCTTATCAAGGGGACCGCCTTTCAATTCTGGCGGCAGATATTCCTGCCGACTGTCATCTTCTATTGGGCTATATTTATAATTTATACCATATCCCAGCTCTTTCATCAAACCAGTGGCGGCATTACGCAAATGGAGCGGCACCGGCAAAGAACCGCTTTTTTCCACCTCTCTTTTGGCTATCTCATAGGCCTGATAGGAAGCAATGCTCTTCGGGCTTTTGGCTAGATAGACTACTAGCTGGGCCAAATGGACCTTGCATTCCGGCACCCCTAACTTATGGCAAGCGTCAAAAACGGCATTCGCTAACATCAGAGCGCTGTTATTAGCCAATCCCACATCCTCACTGGCAAAACGGACTAAGCGCCGCGCCACATAAAGAGGATCTTCCCCGCCCTCCATCATCCGCGCCAGCCAATATAAAGCAGCGTTGGGATTATTTCCCCGCATTGATTTATGTAAAGCCGAAATCAGATTATAGTGCTCCTCGCCATTCTTGTCGTAGAGCAAATTAGGCTTATTGATAATTTCCTTGACCACGGCCGCATCCGGACTCGGACCCTTATGCAAAGCCGCCTCCAGGATATTCAAGGCCGCTCGAGCGTCGCCATCGGCATAACGGGCGATGAGCGAAATAACATCCGGCTTTAACTTAGCCTTCAATTTCTTAGCCGCGCTCTTGATAATAACCTTTAGGTCTTCGGGGCGGAGTGAATTCAAAACCACTACTTTAGCGCGGGATAGCAAAGCTGAATTCAGGGCAAAGCTAGGATTCTCCGTGGTCGCTCCGATCAGAGTCAGACGGCCATTCTCCACTTCAGGCAAAAGCGCATCCTGCTGGGCTTTATTCCAGCGATGGATCTCATCAATAAACAAGATGGTCTTGATCTTCATCCGGCTATTAGCCTCAGCCCTTTCCACTATCTGACGCAAATCCTTGACTCCGCTATTAACCGCTGACAATTGCAAAAAGTCAGCCTGAGTCTCCTTAGCGATAATTAAAGCCAAAGTGGTCTTGCCAGTTCCCGGAGGGCCCCAAAAAATCAAAGATGGAACCCGGTCCTCCTTGATAGCCTGGCGCAAGAAGCCATCGGCACTTAAAATATTGTCATGCCCCACAAAATCGGCCAACTTCTGCGGCCGGAAATAAGTAGCTAGGGGTAAATTATTTGGTCTATCCATATAATCCCATTATACCATATAAAAAACCCCTTATCCAAGAAGGGGTTTTAATCTTTAAACTTGATAAAGACCAGATTTGAGACATCAGCAGAACCGGAGCGAACCTCGGAATTGAAGAAAAAATCAGCGCCTTGGCGGCTGTGGGCCGGGCATAAACTAGCTGATTGGATCCTCTCATCCTTGACCTTGGCATCAAGCAATTGGCGGTGCAAATTAGCGCGCAAATCAATCTTGCGATTCTCGGCTTTCAGATAGTTGAACAAATCACGCTCTGGCTTGAAGCAATCACGGCAGATTCCAGGCCAGATAAAAGCCGAAATCTCGGCCGGGGCCAACTTAAATCGCGTCTGAATCAGGCTAACAACCGTTCGGACAGAATCAACTACGATATTTTCCCAGCTGCCCTCAATGATAGCGCACAGTCCGGCCGAAGCATTAAACAGCAATACCGCCGGTTCATCGCTCACCATAGCCACGAGAAGCAAATCAGGACTTCGCTCAGCGCCTACATAAACCAAGGCGTCATCGCTGAAATACCGCCGCTCGGTATTGCCGTTTAGAACAGCGATCCGACTGTTATGCCGGGAACGCAGAACGGCCAAGGAGCTGGCTTGCAAGTGCTGCATTAATTTTTCTTCGGGCAAGGAATACTCATCGCCGCTTTTCCAGTCAGAAAAATTAATCGTGGTAATGCCGGCGATAATCTGA
Organism: Patescibacteria group bacterium; assembly: GCA_022710685.1. GTDB lineage: Bacteria > Patescibacteriota > Patescibacteriia > Patescibacteriales > UBA12465 > CG1-02-41-21. The sequence goes on from JAKLGM010000022.1 coordinate 6,487, forward strand.
TTTTGGGAAAAATAAAACAGGTCTTCATCTTTAGAAAAGGTGGCGTTAAATTTCATCTTAATCCTCCTTTCTTTTTTAAGGTACGTTGCTATTACTATCCTATTATAAACCAAAAATAAATATTAACGGGCAATCTCGATCACCTCTTCCATTTCAGCGTTGCAAGCCCGCAACAAAACCCGATTATTACTATCTAATCTGACAGCATAGAAACTCATCTGATCAGTTCCGTTTAAGGGATCCGACGGCAAGCCCAAAAGATAGCGCGGCACCAAGGGGGAAAAATCCAGGCATTGGTCCGCGGTAAATTGCAAATGGCTAGTCTCCGCATAATTACCGCTGCCTGAGCCGCACCAGACACGACAGTTGTGGCTATCAGTCCCGATAATCTTCCACGTTTTATCCAGGCCCGGAAGAAACTTCCCGTTATTATCAATATTATACTCGTAAAGAGCGGTGCCGATATTTTTCAAATCAACTTTGCGATTAGAATCCCTGGTATCAGCCAGGCGCCGTTTCGGATTGACCGCAGCAATAACCATGGCCACTAAAATAACAATAGTTACCGTGGCTAAAAGGATTTCAAACAAACTAAAGGCTGGTTGGGATGCTATTCGCCCGCGCATATTAATGCCAAGAAAATTTTTCAAAATGAATCGCTCGCGCCTTGACCCCCAAAGACCGCAAAGTCTTGACCAGCGACAAGCGCATCGCCGGCGGGCCGCAGAGATAGAAATCACGCTCCAAGTAATCCGGAATCAAGCGGCGAATCTTTTCTTCGTCTACCCGGCCGCTCTCAGCCGGAGCGATCGCGCCCTCCGCCAAAATCGAAACTAGACGCAGGCGCGCCCCAGGACGAGAAATCAAGTCGGCTAATTCCGCAGCAAAAATAATATCTTGGGGCCGCTGATTAGCATAAAGCAAAATAGCATCTTTCTCTGTCAGGAAATATTCCGCTACCGACCTGATAGGCGTGACGCCGACACCGCCGGCAATATAAGCTACCTTATTCGAAAGACAGCAATGAGGGGTAAAAAGGCCATGTGGACCATCCAAAAAAACCAGATCACCCGGCTTGACCTTCCCCTGGAGGCCAGTGGTAAAATCACCTAAGGCCTTGATGGTAAAACGAAGATATTTTTCTCCCGGCACAGAAGATAAAGAAAAAGGATGGGCTTCAAATAAATATTTTTTGGTTAAAAATCGAACCAGAAAAAATTGGCCCGGCTGGACCGAAAAATTTTCTATCTGCCGGCCGCTGATATAGATCGAAACATTATCATCGTTTTCCGCAACCACCTTCTCTATCCGGAAACGATAGCGCCAGAGGTAATAAAGCGGACGCAGGAAGCGGCTATAGACCAAGCTGCCACCGACTAAGATATAAAGCAGGTTCCAATAGGCGGCAAAAAAGATGTTACGCAAATCAGACCCGGTTTCAAGCTGATGGCTAAAAGCCAAGATTATCGCCAGATAGCTGAGCAAATGAACCGCATACCAAACTTCATATTTAAAATGCTTCTTGGCGGCAGCTAAAGAAATAGCCACGATTACGGCGAATAATACTGTTGCCACTAAGGCAGCCACCATTCCTTCCCAATTAGAAAGAAAACGCCCTAGCTGTGCAAAAGCGTTCCGGCCAGACAGGGCGCCATAGCCCAGGCACAACAAGATCGGATGGGCGATGATAAAAGCCATGGATAAGATTCCATTCAAATGATGAACCTCAGCCAAGCGATCCAAGCCAAAACTCCGTTCCAGCCACTTCTGCCGGCCGATGAACATTAACTGCAGCAAGACAAAATAGGCGGCCAGCAAACCAGCCAAACGGCCCCAAGCAATCAACTGGCTAGCCGGATCAGCCCAGAGGTCCGGACCAGAATTTATTCCCCAAAACCAAAAAATTATCAGCAAGCTTAGAAACCCAATAATATAGATAAAGATTTTTTTGGCCATAAAATATCCGATACAAAATTAATAGACAGACTTTTACCTTATTATAATAACAGAAAAAGCGATTCTACGCTACTTTTATCAATTTTCTTGGCGATTATTAGCCCTATATAAAATTCTTAAATTATGCTAGAATATTCATATAATATTATAAGAAAAAATATGAAGAAAATATCAACTATCGCTAAATCTCCGAAGCTTAAAGAGGAAGATTTGTTAATGAGTCGAGAAATCCTAGAAAACATCCGCGACTGTGTTTTTATCTATGAACCTAACGGCAAAATAATTTATGTTAATAAGCCCGCCGCTAAGAATCGGGGTTATAGCGTTAAGGAATTGCTGTCTATAAATATCAAAAAATTATACCCGGCCGACCAAAAAACCGGGCTGGAACAAAAGATCAAGAAAGTGTTGGCCGGCAACACTCTGACATTTGAAAGCGCCCATATTAAGAAAAACGGCGCTATCTTGCCTCTAGAGATTATCGCCCACCCCTTTGATATCGGGGGCAAAAGATATATCCTGAGCATCGGGCGGGATATCAGCGTCCGAAAAGCAATCGAGGACGAACTTAAAAACCAAATTAGGCTGAATGAATTGATAATAGACTCCCTGCCCCTATTCTTCGTCGCTATCGACCAGAACCTGAGATTGTTGGCTACCAACAAAAAAATGCTCTTGGCTACCGGCTACAAGAAGAATGAAGTTGTTAACAAGGACTACCTCAATATTTTCATACCGGTTCCCGAAAGAGATGGCTTACGCCAAGTCTTTGCCCAGCTTATAAAAGAGAAAAGTCCGACTTTGAGCGAAAATACCATATTGGCAAAGTCCGGACAAAAAATAGTAGTTGAGTGGCACGGCTCTTCAATCCTGGACAGCCAGAACAAATTCCGCTATTTGATTGGACTGGGAGTGGACATCACCGCCAAAAAGCAATCCGAGCAAGCGGCGGCTAAGCATCTGGAAGAAATCGAAAAATTAAACCGACTGATGATTGACCGGGAGCAAAGAATGATTGAATTAAAACAAGAGAACGAACGGTTAAAAAGGAACTCAATAATTACCCCGAAAAAAGCCCTATAAAAATACCAGAAAAACAAAAGAGGAAGTCCTTAACGGACATCCTCTTTTTCTATTTCAGTTAAACGGATTACTGGTTGTTTTTCTTGTCACTACAGCCGCATTGGCATTCTGGCTGGCATTCACAGCAATAGATGCAGAGATTGGGTTGGCAACTGCATTTAGTTTGTTCGTCTAAAGGCATGCCGCATTTCTTGCAAGAAGTTTCCATACGCTTTGTAGTTAAAATTAATTAACTCCATCAGTATACAGAATAATCACATTTTTAGCAAATCACGGTCTAAAAATCAGCCAAAACTTCAATCGTCGCGCTCTTTACCCCGAATTGGATAGCTTGATTTTTCTCTTTCATCCAAATATCGACATAATTAGCAAACCGACGATTCATCCGATCCTCCACGGTAAAAACCCGATCGCCGAATAATTCCGGAATCCGGACTTTAGTTCCAAGAGGTAAAAAATTGGCGGCAATAACATCTTCCTGGTTGTGCGCACAGACATTAAAGCCGCTAGCAGTAATACAGGGGGCGTCATCGGTTTGAGCTGCTTCGGAAGTATAGGCCGTGATAGGATGAATTGAGCTAGAAATAACCTGATATTGAAGTTTGGATTCCAATTCAGCCGCCAGAGCCACCGGAGTCTCGGGCAAATCCAGACTCACGGGATTAGCCAAGGCCACACAAGGCGATAGATACCAAGCCAAGGAAGCCGTCAACAAGCAAATTTTCTTCGTTAAATTGTGGTTCATAGATAAATTATTTTTTACAATATTAAAAGTCCGTTACCGGACCTTTGACCACCAATTATAACACAATACCATATTTATGTCAATGGATAAACAAAAAAACCCTTATTTACAAGGGTTTTTATATTAAATTCGCATTCTTTCTACTGGGCTGCGGCAGCGCCGGCGGCCTGTCCCGTTGACCAACAAGCCTGGAGATTAAAACCTCCAGTCGGACCATCCAAATCCAAGATTTCTCCCGCTAAATATAGATTATCTATGATTTTTGATTTCATGGTCTTCGGATCAACCTCTTTCAAATCTAC
>JAKLGM010000023.1:0-252 GCA_022710685.1 Patescibacteria group bacterium
AAAAATTCTTAGCCCGGATAGCGGTATTCTGCCGGAGCGAATTGCCTTTCTTGGCTCGCGCAAACTTACCCTGATAATCAATTTGGGCTTCTTCCTTAATCTGGCTCAAGATACTATTTTTTAAATTATCCAAAACCAGAAGTTGCTGGCCGTGACTCAAATTTTCAAAATCAGGAATATTTTCTATAAGCGCCTGACGATCAATAGCCAGGTCCAAGAGGATATCGGAAATCATTTCCTTCTCGGCGGCCT
>JAKLGM010000023.1:261-9911 GCA_022710685.1 Patescibacteria group bacterium
TCTCTCCGGCTGCTCCGGCTCTAAATCACCCTCGGGCCCGTTGATTAAATTATCACGATCCAAGTTCTCGCCTATCATAATTTTAGAGTTATTTTATTATTATTTATCCAAGTTTAGACTACCACAAAAAAGGTGAAAAATCAAGGCCAAAAACGGGGTTTTTCGACCTAGCCAGAACCCTTGACATTTATTTTTAAATCCTTTATTATTGTTGTATACAAAAATTTAAAAACCAAGCATTTTTAAAGAAACAAGATAAATTAGTTTATCTTTGTTTTTTTCTGTCTAAAGGGCTGGGGTTTAAATCAGTAAATTGAAAATTGAAATTGGTGATGGTTTTCTGTCGGCACCGCTCCCCGCGGTGGATGACAGATACAAATTTTTGATGCAAACAGGCATCAATTCGGATAACACAAAAAACAATTTTTATCTTGAGAAATCAAGATTCTCTAAATATAATCAGAGAGTTTGATCCTGGCTCAGGATGAATGCTGGCGGCGTGTCTAAGGCATGCAAGTCGAATGCTTAGTTTACTAGGCATGGCAAACGGGAGAGTAACACATTGGGAATCTACCTTGTAGACGAGAATAACCTTGCGAAAGCGAGAATAATACTCGATGGCATTAAGGGACATAAGTTCTTTAATTAAAGTTCCGGCGCTACAAGAGGACCCTATGGCTTATCAGCTAGTTGGTGAGGTAATGGCCCACCAAGGCTATGACGAGTACCGGGTGTGAGAGCACGACCCGGCCCACTGGGACTGAGACACTGCCCAGACTCCTACGGGAGGCTGCAGTCAAGAATATTCCTCAATGGACGAAAGTCTGAAGGAGCGACGCCGCGTGTATGAAGAAGCCCTTCGGGGTGTAAAGTACTTTTATCAGGGACGAACAAATGACGGTACCTGATGAATAAGGGGCTGCTAACCTCGTGCCAGCAGCAGCGGTAATACGAGGGCCCCAAGCATTATCCGGATTTATTGGGCGTAAAGCGTCCGCAGACGGTTTGTCGCATCTCCTGTTAAATCACAAGGCTCAACCTTGTGGCCGCGGGAGAGATGGATAAGCTAGAGACTGGAAGAGGTAAGCAGAATTGCTGGTGTAGGGGTTAAATCCGTTAATATCAGCAAGAATACTAAATGCGAAGGCAGCTTACTAGGACAGTTCTGACGTTCAAGGACGAAAGCGTGGGGAGCGAATGGGATTAGATACCCCAGTAGTCCACGCCGTAAACGCTGAGTGCTAAGCATTGGCAGTATCGACCCTGCCAGTGTTGTCATATTAAGGTAACCCGTTAAGCACTCCGCCTGGGGAGTACGAGCGCAAGCTTAAAACTCAAAGGAATAGACGGGGACCCGCACAAGCGGTGGAGCATGTGGTTTAATTCGACGATAAACGAAAAACCTCACCAAGGCTTGACATCTAGCTGCATGTCCTGGAAACAGGAAGGCCTTCGAGGGTGCTAGACAGATGCTGCATGGTTGCCGTCAGTTCGTGTCGTGAGATGTACCGTTAAGTCGGGAAACGAACGCAACCCTTTTCTTATGTTTTATATGTCATAAGAGACTGCCCGTTTTAAATGGGAGGAAGGTGGGATGACGTCAAATCAGCATGGTTCTTACGCCTTGGGCTACACACGTGCTACAATGGGAGGTACAGAGGGACGCCAAACCGCGAGGTGGAGCAAATCCCAAAAAACCTTTCTCAGTTCGGATCGGAGTCTGCAATTCGACTCCGTGAAGCTGGAATCGCTAGTAATCGTAGGTCAGCTATACTACGGTGAATACGTTCTCGGGTCTTGTACTCACCGCCCGTCAAGTCAAGGGAGTCGGCAATACCCGAAGTCCCCTTTCATAGGGGCCGAAGGTAAGGCTGGTGACAAGGACTAAGTCGTAACAAGGCATCCGTAGCGGAAGCTGTGGATGGATCACCTCCTTTCTAGGGAGATTTACGGATAAGTCAATGACTTACACGTACGGTCGGCTCAGTGGAAATTTTCCTCAAAAGAGGAAACTTCTCGCAAGAGAATTACATTGGGCATGAAGAATTGATGCCTGTTTGCCTCACAAAACCAAATTTCAAATATACTATAACAAAAAGCTCCGCAAAAACGGAGTTTTTTGTTTGACTGGCGCCTTGATTCTGCTAAAATAAAAGTATTCCCAAAGATCGGGCTTGTAGCTCATCTGGTAGAGCGCTGCATTCGCATTGCAGAGGTAAGGGGTTCGAGTCCCCTCAAGTCCACATTTAATATATAAAAAAAGCCTTCAGTTGAAGGCTTTTATTTTATGAAGATTGTTCTTATTTAATCCTCATCTTGTAGAATGACCGCCACACAAAGAATAGGGCGATCAGCAAGAAAGCAATTCCGACATAAGGCGCGGCCGGCCGGAATTCTTGGGCAATAGCTATCTCCATGGCCAGAAGACCAAACAATGTCGTGAACTTGATAATCGGGTTTAACGACACTGATGACGTGTCCTTGAAAGGATCACCGACGGTATCGCCGACTACTGTCGCGTCATGCAAAGGACTGCCTTTGTCGTTGAGGTCGCATTCCACTACTTTTTTGGCGTTGTCCCAAGCACCGCCGGCATTGGCCATGAAAATGGCTTGAAAAAGACCGAAGACCGCAATGGAAATCAAGTAGCTGACAAAGAAAGAAATGGAGGCGTTAGAATCCTGCGGCGATGACAAAAAAGCAAAAGCCAGAGCGAAGGAAAAGATAGCGATGAAGATATTGAACATCCCCTTCTGCGCATACTGCGTGCAGATTTTCACTACCTCTTTAGACTTTTCAATGGAAGCTTTTTTCTCAGCGCTGACGTCCAGGCTGATATTCTTCTTGATATATTCCACCGCACGATAGGCGCCAGTGGAAACTGCCTGGATAGATGCTCCAGTAAACCAAAAAATGACAGCACCGCCACAAATGAAACCAAGAATCGTGTAAGGATTCAGGAGATTCAAAATTGTTTCCGGCTCCACTCCCAAAACATTCTTGATTACTAAGATCAACGAGAAAATCATGGTCGTCGCTCCGATGACAGCTGTACCGATTAAAACCGGCTTAGCCGTCGCCTTGAAGGTGTTGCCCGCACCATCATTAGCCTCTAGGTTAGCCTTAGCGGTAGAAAAATCCGGCACAAAACCGTATTCAGCGGCTATTTCCTTTCTAATATCAGGCTGCTCCTCAATCAATGATAATTCATAAACGCTCTGGGCGTTGTCAGTCACTGGTCCATAGCTATCAACGGCAATAGTCGTCGGCCCCATTCCTAAAAAACCGAAGGCCAACAAACCAAAAGCGAAGATTGAAGGATAGATCATATACTCTCCCAGGCCGGTAGTTGAAACTAAATACGCCAGATACATCAAGGCGGCAAAAGCCAATCCTTTCCAGAGGGCAGAAAAATTACCTGCCACCAAACCTGAAAGGATATTAAGCGAAGAGCCGCCCTCGCGGGAAGCATGGACTATCTCCTGGACATGTTTGGATTTAGGGCTGGTAAAGGCTTTGGTTAATTCCGGAATCACGGCCGCTCCCAGCGTGCCAAAACTGATAATTGTGGCAAAGCTCAACCAAATATGGGGTCGAACCAAACCTAAAGAACTGTCCGGACCGATAAGGAAATAACTGGCCAGATAAGTGGCGGCGATAGACAAGGAAGAAGTCAGCCAAACCAAATTAGTCAGCGGTTTTTCAAAATCAATCTGGCTCTTCCAACCGTAAAACACTTGGCTCAATTTTTGATTCAGCCAAAAGCTAACAATGGAAGTCAGCACCATCAAAATTCTCATCGCAAAGATCCAAGTAATCAGCTCGCTTTGGTGGCCCGGGAAAACTGCTAAGACAATAAACGATATCAAGGCAACACCTGTGACGCCATAGGTTTCAAAACCATCGGCGGTCGGTCCGACGCTGTCGCCGGCATTGTCGCCGGTGCAATCAGCTATCACTCCCGGATTCCTCGGATCGTCTTCCTTGATCTTGAAAACGATTTTCATTAAATCCGAGCCGATGTCGGCGATCTTAGTAAAAATACCGCCGGCAATTCGCAACGCCGAAGCGCCTAATGATTCGCCAATAGCGAAACCGATAAAACAAGCCCCGGCATAAGCAGACGGGACAAACAGCAATATCACCAACATCATTACCAGCTCCACGCAGACTAACATCACGCCGATGCTCATACCCGCCTGAAGCGGAATACCTAACAGCTTCAGAGGTTTTCCTTGCAAGGAAGCAAAGGCCATGCGGCTATTAGCTAAAGTATTCATACGGATACCAAACCAGGCAACGCCGTATGAACCTAAAATACCAATAACTGACCAGGCCAAGATAAGCATTACTCCGCCGAAAGGCTCGCCCTGCAAATAACCGAAGTAGAATCCGATGCAGGAAGCAATAATGATTTCCAAATAAATCAGGAATTTTCCCTGCTGTAATAGATAGGTTTTGCAGGTAGCAAAAATCGTGCTGGAAACATCGGCCATTGACCGGTGGACCGGAAGTAGTTTCACGCGCCTATATTGGTAATAGGCGAAGATAGCGCCTAAAGCGCAAACCAGAAATCCCCAAAACAGCAAATTTTGCTGGCTGGATTCCATGACAGGCATGGTTAAGTCAGCTTCAGAAGCCATCAAACAGCCGGGTGCGATTAAGCCAGCCAGCGTCAAAAACAGATTTTTTTTCATCTCTCAAATTTTGGTTAAACATAAGTTATTTAGTTGTTAATATACGAAAGGATTGGAGTATCTTAGTATAATAAAGGCCTGTTTGTCAAATGCAATAAAACATACCAGATCCGGCTTTAATTAGCCCAAACCCTATTATTACTTGACCAAACTGAAATTTCCCCTATAATAAAGGGGTGGGCCAGTCCCCATTTTTCTTTTGGCCAATCGGAGGCCAAAACCAATAACGGGCTGTGGTATAATGGTATTACGCACGCTTCGGGTGCGTGTAACCGCGGTTCGATTCCGCGCAGCCCGACACCCAACAAAAAACACCTCATTGAATGAGGTGTTTTTTGTTTTAAATAATAAAAAACGCCCTGTTTTAAAGGGCGCTGAGACTGGAAGTCTCTGGTGTTAAACCAATTTCAATGATATGTCCCCGGCGACATCAATTGCTAAATAGACATCTCCAAGCTCTGGATCATTAATGAAGTTAAGATTTTTAAAAACCAAAATTTCATAAAGGCCATTATCTCCGACGGCTGACATCAGGACCGATTTAGTATCGCCTTGGCTATCAGGACCAAAATAATTAACCAAAGAATACTTTTCTCCCGGGATTAGCTGCGGCTTACCCTCCAAGGCAAATATCACGATGAGAGCATAAGCCAAGAGCCAAACACCGAGTACAGGCAGGAGCCAGATGATAACCACTGGGTCGGACAAACCGTCAATTGATGACCGCCAAATTAAGATGGAACAAAAACCCAGCAACAGGCTAGCAAAAGAGATAATGGTAGCCAGACGATAATTCTTCTTATTCATGACAATTTAGTTTTGATGGAACAATACGGTGAGATTATAATATTATCAAACAAAAGTCAAATAACAAAAAATCAGCCTTTTCAAAGCTGATTTTATTATATTTTTCTTTCCAACTACCTATTAACCAAGAAATTACAGACATCGCCATCTTGCATCACATAATCCTTGCCTTCAGTGCGCATCAGACCCAATTCCTTGGCCTTAGTTTCGCTGCCAGCTTCTACAAATTTGTCCCAGGCGATAACTTCAGCGCGGATAAAGCCTTTCTCAAAATCAGTATGGATGACACCGGCGGCTTGCGGCGCTTTGCTACCATGTTTAACGGTCCAAGCTCTAGTCTCGTCAGCGCCAGTGGTAAAAAAAGTATCAAGTCCTAATAATTTATATGAAGCTCTAATCAATTTATCCAAACCGCTTTCATCCAATCCTAATTCTTTAATATATTCCGCTTGCTCGCCTTCAGGCAAAGCGGAAATTTCTTCCTCTAATTTGACGTTAACCTTGATAGTCTCGCCCGGCCAGTTAAAGTCTGGGGAGCTTTTCGGCTCATCGGTATTTAGGACGTAAAGAATCGGCTTGGCGGTCAAAAGGCTGAGAGTTTTCAAGATAATCTTTTCTTCGTCGTTCATTTCTACGTCTCGGACAGTCACACCAGCAGCTAACTTTTCCTTTAATTTTTCCAACAAAGCCTTCAATTTAATCGCTTCCTTGTCGCCGCTCTTGGCCTCCCTGATAACTTTTTCCAGACGTTTCTCGGTTGTAGCCAAATCAGCAAAGATTAATTCCATATGAATAGTCTCTTCGTCGCTCTTCGGATCTACTCGGCCATCAACGTGAATAATGTCTTTATTCTCAAAATTCCGCACCACTTCGCAAATCGCATCACACTCCCTGATGTGGGCTAAAAATTGGTTGCCCAAACCCTCGCCCGCATGAGCGCCCTTAACCAAGCCGGCGATATCCACGAACTCAATCACGGTGTTGATAATTTTAGCCGGCCGCGAAACCTGGGCTAGAGCATCTAACCTCTTGTCCGGTACTTTGACTACGCCGACATTAGGGTCAATAGTGCAGAAAGGATAGTTGGAGGCATCGACGCCTTTTTTGGTTAATGTATTGAAGAGCGTTGACTTGCCGACATTAGGTAAGCCCACGATTCCGATTGATAATGGCATAGTTGGATATTAAACGGCAAAAGAGGCTTTTGCCTCTTTTTGCCTTTGATGTCTAAAGATTAATTTTTATATCTTTTGATAAAAAATTAGCCTCTAGGCGTTGGCTGACTAAGCTTCCTGCCTGTCTACCGCAACGCTTTGCGGGCGCGCCGTATTTTTTTGTTCCGTCAGCGGGAGCAAAGACTGACAAAAAGCCCTGAGGTCCGAGTGGGAGTCGAACCCACGAATGGCAGTTTTGCAAACTGCAGCGTTAGACCACTTCGCCATCGGACCAGATAGCTTATATATATTACTATATGGTTATAAAAAAGCAAGAGAAAATTATTTTAACTCTAAATTGCAATCCATCTTCAATTTCTCCCATTTAACCGTCTTTTTCTGCTTGAAACGATAGTATCCGGCCATAGCAATCATAGGAGCATTGTCAGTAGTATAGGCCAACTGAGGCAAACTAAATTGGGCTTCTGGCAGTTTTTGCTTAACTGTTTCCGCTAAGAATTCCCGTAAACGCCGATTAGCCGCCACGCCGCCAGAAAGCATCACGGTTTTGACCCTATACTGTTTCGCTGCCTTGATAGTTTTAGCTACTAAAGTCTCAACGATGGCTTCCTGCAATTCATGGCAATAAGCCGGAATCTTTTTTGCCCAATTCTTGTCTTTCTTCAAACCATAGAGCAAGGCTGTTTTGAGGCCGGAAAAAGAAAAATCAAAACCGGCGCTTCCTAGCATGGGTCGGGGTAATTTGATCGCATCCGCTTTCCCCGCTTGCGCTAATTTAGAAACTATCGGACCGCCTGGATAGCCGACCCCTAACATCTTCGCTCCTTTATCAAAAGCCTCTCCCGCCGCGTCATCTCTGGTTTCGCCGATTATCTTATAGCGCAAATGTTTCTTTAATAGGACTAAATTAGTGTGGCCACCAGACACCGTCAAAACCATTGCCGGAAATTGTATCGGCTCAGTCGGAGCGATAAAGTTAGCATAGATATGGCCCTCAATATGATTAACTGGAATCAGTGGCTTCTGCCAGACATAGGCTAAGGTCTTGGCAGTTTCCACTCCAGCTAAAAGCGAAGTTACCAAACCCGGACCGGCAGTAACAGCAATTGCTGTGATCTGAGCTGGCTTTACCTCAGCCTTTTTCAAAGCTTCATTGACTACCGGGATAATATGCAAAACATGCTCCCGCGCCGCTATCTCCGGCACGACACCGCCATATTTTTGATGGATCTCAATCTGCGAAGAAACGATATTGGACAGGACTTTAGCTCGGCCAGAGGGAGAAAAACCTAAAACTGCGGCCGCCGTCTCGTCACAACTAGTTTCAATACCTAAAATATACATAATACTGGGATTATCTTGACTAAAAGAGAAAAATTATTTATACTCTATTTATCAATTAAACCATAAAAAACGCCCAAATGTAAAGCGCTTTTTTATTGCTTAATAATTTTGCCGCTATCGTCTAATGGTTAGGACACCAGGTTTTCAACCTGATAATCGGGGTTCAATTCCCCGTAGCGGTACTATAAAAACCTGCTATTGTTATGGCGGGTTTTTTATTTAGGAGAAATAGATTATTGATAATTACCATTACTATCCATCTTTACTATCCAAATGTCGCAAGAATCTAACGAGTCGTCTTCACCCGTGAATATATAGCCATGATCGCCGGCCTCGATAATGCTAGCGGGCCACTGAAAAGCAGAATTTCCTAATTGAATTTGGCCACCGTTACCGAAACTCGTGTCATATGAACCATTTGCCAATAATTTTATTACGACGGCATCACCATCGTTGTCCGGAACATCAACTGTAGCCACTAATTTTCCGTCCGATGTTTCTGTTAGATATCTAGATTCTTGATAATCAGCTCCTCCATATATGAACATGCCATCGCTGTCAAAGCTAGTGTCGAAAGAACCGTCCGATAATACTCGGGCTAATAAAGCATCCATATCAGAGCCATTATTGTATACTCCGGCTAAGATATATTTATTATCAGAGGTTCTGTGGATACTATAAACGCCAGAGAAAGATGAAAGCTCCTTATAACCATTTGTTCCGAAACTGGTATCTAAATTACCGTCAGATAGTACTCGGATTAATAAACTAGGCACTGCATCAGCCGTCATAATATATTTACCGTCGCTTGTTTCTTCAACAGCTCTCACCAAAACCTGTGAACCATAGCTTAGTATTGTGGTTCCACTACTACCAAAACTAGTGTCCAGAGAACCATCTGGCAGCAATCTAGTGATAAAGCTTTGTGAACCTCCCGGCAGCCAACCTATAACTATATATTTACCGTCGCTTATTTTTTTTACAAACACTGGGGTGTTATTGCTACCTAATTCAACTAGGCCATCGCTACTGAAAGTAGTATCCAGGGAGCCGTCACTGAGTAGGCGAGCCATCAGGGCATTATTAGAAGAATCAGTTCCACCAATTATATATTTATCGCCATCTAACTCAAAAAAGTCTGGGACAATTCCGGAAAATCCATAACTACTAACACCCAAAAAACCATTTGTACCAAAAGTACCATCAGGAGACCCATCAGATAATATTCTCAGGAAATTAGTTGGATCACCATTATTCAAAATATATTTATTATCAGGAGTATTTTTTATAGAAGTTCCCGCTTGGCAACCTGGCAAGCTTATTGTGTTGGCAAATTTTGCATAGATTATTTCGCCTCCACCACCAGACGAACAATCCACATCCATAATCCCAGCCGGGGTCAGACATTTTGGTCCGGCAGTCAAAGTTCCAGTAGTGTTGCCCAGACAGAAAGAGATAGTATAAGAATTGCCATTCTCGGTTTGTTGGTAATAGACAGAATTCTGGCCAGAGGTACAGGATCCATCAGATGGAGTCGGAGCTGATGGAATAATCTGCATGTAGGTAGAAGTGCCATAAGTAGATGTAGAAAAGATAGAACCTAGAGCAAATTCCTCGGCTGTGGGAT
>JAKLGM010000024.1 GCA_022710685.1 Patescibacteria group bacterium
ACAGTAATCATCGCCTCTTGGTAACCACCCCAGCCGGAAATGGACAAGGTCATGTCGTTCAAAGTCCGACCTAGACTTTTTCTTTCAGCTTGGTTGATATCACTTCCCCGCCTTTCTGGATTGATTCCGGATAAGGTAACAATAGTTGGCACCATCTTGGGCGGCAATAATTGCCCCAAAATATTTTTATACTCTTTTTTAGCATTAGACTGGAATAATTCCCGTAATTTCTGATCTAAAGAAACAAAATCATCGGCCGGAAAGAAGTTTAGACGCAAGCTCCAAGCCGATTTAGGCTGGCGCGCTATCTGGCGACTCAAATTTAAAGCTAAGGGGCCGCTCAAACCTCTGGCTGTAAACATAACTGGGCCTTCCTGTTTATCAATCTTCTTGCCGTCCCGATATAAACTAATACTGATTTCGTCCCAAGATAAACCTTCTAAATCCTGCACGAATCTTTCTGAAACCAACAGCGGCGCCAAAGCTGGAGCCAAAGGGACAATATGATGGCCCAAGTTTTTCAACCACTGATAACCGGCACCGCCTGAACCGGTCAGCGGATATGATTTTCCACCAGTAGCAATGATAAAATTATCAGCGGCAAATTCTCGGCCTGAAGTATCTAAAACTTTTACTATCTTTTTTCCCGCCCGGACCAAACGCCTAACTTCAAAATCATAAACGATAGTGCCACCCAAAAACTTAAAATAATCTACTAAAGCTTGGCGGACCGGGCGAGCTTGATTTAATTCGGGAAAAACCCGGCCACCGGCCTCTGTCTTGAGCCGCAAGCCCCGAGCAGTAAAAAAAGCCATCAGATCCGATGGACTGAATCGAGTTAGAGCCGAAAGCAACCAACGGCCGTTAGGGCCAAAGGCTGCGGCTATAGCTTTGGGATCAGCCTGATTAGTGACGTTGCAACGGCCGCCGCCGCTTAGGAGCAATTTTAAACCGCACTCCTGGTTCTTCTCCAATAGCCAAACTGAAGCGCCTAACTCTTGCGCTCTGATTGCCGCCATTAGGCCGGCTGGACCGCCGCCGATAACTGCTATTTTATGATTTAATGAGGCTTTATTGGACATAGTAAAATTTATAAGAGAGATTACTGCTGGTTG
The DNA here is from genome assembly GCA_022710685.1 of Patescibacteria group bacterium. GTDB lineage: Bacteria > Patescibacteriota > Patescibacteriia > Patescibacteriales > UBA12465 > CG1-02-41-21. The sequence continues at coordinate 1,116 of JAKLGM010000024.1, forward strand.
AAGTTAGATCAGCATTTATCTGACTCAAAGTAGAGGTTGCCGCCGTCAAATTACTATTACCAAAAGTCAGGTTGCTATCAGCCGCCGTCAAATTACTATCACGGAAAGTAAAACCAGCCGGAGTGCTGGAGAAGGTGCCAGTCGCCAGATCCTTTTTAACTTTTAACCCCCAGATATCACGGTTACCGTAGCTATAGCTATAGCCGTTGCCGCTCACCCAGAGATAATTATCAGAAGAAAAAGCCGCCGTAAAACGATCTTCCAGAGTGCTGCCATAGATTTTCCTAGCAGCAAGACTTAAATCACTTTTATTATATTTCAAAATCATGGCATCGGCACCACCAGCGCCTTCGGAAGTATTAGAACCGATAACATAAACGTAGGCGTCATCTAAGGCAACATAGCTGAATTGGTCAACGCCGCTGCCGCCATAGATTTTTTTAGCCACGATATTTAAACTTGTCTTGTCATATTTTAAAAGCAACCCCTCAGTCGAACCCGCCCCCTCGGAATTATTGGTACAAGGCAAATAAACATTATCAGCATCGACACCGATACCATAGACATAATCGTTGCCGCTGCCGCCATAGATTTTTTTATCCAATAAAGCCAAGGTATTACGATCATATTTTAGCAACAAAATGTCGTAACCGCCGGCGCCTTCGGAATTAGTGGTACCAGCGACATAAATATAATTCTGATCTATTTCTATAGCCGAACCGCTTTCGCTGCCAGAACCGCCATAAAGCTTAGAAGCAACGATGCTTAAATCTGATTTACGATATTTTATCAAAACTATATCGCTTCCTCCTTGCCCCTGAGATGCCACTGCCCCGGTTATATAGAGATAATCTGAGTCAGCTGCTAAATCCTGGAAGGTGTCCGCTGCTGCTCCCCCATAAAATTTTTTATCAATGACTGCCAAATCGCTCTTATTGTATTTTATCACCCAACCGTCGCTTTCCCCGCCTCCGGCCGAATAAGTCCAACCGACAGTATAGACATGATCGTTATCAACATAGATCTCTGGGGCCTGATCATTGCCGGCGCCGCCGTAAATCCGGCGAGCCACCAAGCCCATATTATAACGATTAAATTTCATTAAGATAGAATCAAAGCCGCCGGCGCCCTCGGAACCAGTCCGGCCGCTAGCATAGACATACTCGCCACTTACCACCATATTGTTCAGGCGATCCTCTAGACTGCCGCCGTAAATTGAATGATAGATTTGATAATCGCCGCAAAGGTTGCCGCTCCTGATATCCTGCCCCAACTCTGCTAAAGGAGAAAAAACCACTGGCCGACCGAACGGAGTCTGGCAAACCATGTAGCCCGTGCCATTAGGAGAATCAACTCGAGGGTCAACCGGCAAAGCATTTAGATAGATCGCATTATCGGTTAAAGCAGCAAAATCAGCCAAGCCATTACAATCACTGGCGCCGGTCCGGCAGATTTCTAGGGGTGTAGTACTGACTGTTGCCGGTAAAGCCCCGCGATCAATAGAATATTGATAAATAGCCTTATTAATCGTATCAACATCCACATAACGCTGGGAATTACGGGTATTTGCTAGTTGCCGGCTAGGATTAATAGCCAAAATTACAATTCCAGCCAAAATAGCGATAACTGCGACAACTAAAAGAATCTCCATTAAAGTAAAAGCTTTTTTGTGGCTCATAAACTGAATATATTTATTGTTTTATAGTCCAATTATAACAAAAAGCATTATAATAAACAAAGGATAATTATCTATTGACAAAAATAATAAATTATTGTATTCTATCAGTACAATTAACCCGGCTTCACTCACCCCAAAAACCGCAGACAATGAAAGCCCTTATCGTTCTTTTCCTCAGTGCCGGCCTTCTTCTGGCTAGCTGTAGCACGCCCTACAATAGCGCCCCTTACACCCGCTCCCACAAGAACAAGAGTGGCAAAATGTGTAAACAGATGAAGCCCTATCAAAGAGACCAGATGGTCCTCTTCGGCCGCTAACTAACAACTAAAAAAATAATGAAGCTGATTCCAATCGGCTTCTTTTTTTAAAGCTGAAGATTTTTATTTCTCCCACGTATTATCAAGCAGGGTACCCAATCTTCTTAACAAACTAAGCGTCGTACCGCCAACCATTATGCTTGGCAGCGCACTAAATAAACAATGAAAAAGAAATACCTTGTATTCGCTCTCCTGACCCTATCAATATTGACCCTTTCGGCCGGTATAGCTAAAGCGGCGGAAAGGAACGGCAATGGCGATAATTTTTTCGGCAACAAGAAAAATCGGCCGACAACCCTGACTGCGGCCCAAAAAACCGAAATGGAGGCTAAGAGAACAGCGGTTGAAGCTGCTCTTAATGCCGAAGATTATAATTCTTGGGTCACCGCTCAAAAAGCCCTTGATGAAAATTGCCCCGAACTGAAAAGAGTAACCACTACCAACTTTTCCGATTACGCTAAAGAGCAAAAAAACCGCGAAACCAAAAGAACTGAAATGCAAACAAAAATGGAAGCGGTCAAAACCGCTCTCTTGGCCGGAAATTACGACGCTTGGGTTGCCAGCGAGAAAGCTCTGAATGAAAATTCCCCGGCTTTAGAAAAAATTAATACTGAAAACTTTAAGCGTTACGCTGAAGCACACCAACTCCGCCAGCAAGCTAATACCATAATGGAAGAGCTGAATTTAGCGGACGAAGACCGAAACGGATTCGGGCCAATGAATGGCGGTGGCCGCAGTCCCAGACAATAATATGCCGGAAAGCAAAAAAACCGATCAGATGTCCTGGAGCCAAGCTTTCCTCTGGCTTGCCTTGATTATCCTCATCGTTTTCCTCGGATTCAAGATAATTAATAACAGGCAAAGCAGCGACCAGGCCGCCACCACGGACACAGAATCTGGCACGACAGCTGCTACAGAAACCCCCGGGCTAGATTCAGCTCCACCCGAAGGAGATTTTCCTCCTGATAGCGCCGGCGGTCCACCAATGGATTAATTGCTATAAAACCTTCAATAAGATTGAAGGTTTTATACTTTCTTGACAACTAGCAATTTATATGTTATCTTTGATACCAATAATCCAAAATCAGACTAACAATGGATAAAACCGAAACCGTTATCAGGGAAAAATCCGAAATCAAACCAGAAGAACTGAAGGAAAATGGCTGGAAAAATACTGGCCAATATTTCTCCTCCTATCAAATCTGGACGAATAAGGATGAGGGGAAATCACTGCTCTTCATTCCGGAAAAAAACATCGTCTATCTTCTCTACTCGTTAAAACAATAATAAATTGCTTTTAACAAAAAAGGAATCCGCGGGTTCCTTTTTTTATTAGCAATAAAAAACGGACTATGGTTAAGTCCGTTGGCCGATTCCGGGAAAGATTATTTTCCTTTAGGCTGGAAATGGTAAGAGAATCCTTTTTTAGGATCAAAGGGACGAATCAGGCATTCAATCAGATTAGAGCGCGGAAAATATTTGCAGGCAACAGTGACTAAGTCTTGCGCCAGCTTCTGCCTGACATCCTCAGTCCTTTCCGGCTTTTCAAATAGCCCTTCAACAAAAATAATTATTTCTTCCCCCAGACCAGAATGCATCAAGTCTTGAGGAAAAAAAACGGAAACATCGCTCGGCTTTAACTCTAATTCCGGCATCATATAGACGGCCGAAATTAAATTTTGGCAGAATGATTCTAATTCCTTCTGAGCAGTATCGACTGGGATACCATAGACAACCAGGATGGGCATATAAACTCCTTTCGCTTTAATTTAACGTACGATTTAATTAAGAGAAAATTAGCATAAAAATATACTTTTGTCAATTATAATAAAATTAAATATCCATTGACAAAATAATATAAATATGATATAATTATTTCTACAGTAACTTAAAAATTCTAATTATTAACCATAAAAACCGACTGCAAATGAAGAGATTGTTTGTTCTTGCCGCCTTATTATTGAGCGTATCAACCCTAACCTTTTCCCAGATCCAAATTTTCGGCAAATACACTGCCGGAGAGCAGATTGAACCCGATATTAATATTTTCGGCTACGGCCCCAAATTAGACACTGCCGGTAAAATCAAGCTTACCTATTTTGCTCTGGTGGAAAAAGCCTGGGCTGAATGACTCGTTGGCGTAAGCTACTCCCCCAGCAAATGGTGCGAGCTGGGACTCATGTTCGGAATTGAAACTAACCCCGCCCTCTACCGCCTTTCTGGTAGTATTTTTATGGGAAATGACAAAATCGCTTTTTACACTTGTCTGGAAAAAGGCGATGGTCGTGACAATTGGTGGTACAAAAGCGTTTTAGGCTACTCCCCTAACAAGCATTTATCTTTCGGAGCAATGTCCTGGAGATATAATGGAACCGGAGTATTTCTAAAATACAACCACAGCAAAAGCGGCTTGAGCATTTGGCTCAACCCCGCCTATGATTTTGAATTCAAAGCCAAAAGATTGACACTCGGCCTGGATATCAAGATATAAATCCAACGCCAATAAAAAAAATAAAGGACCCTTCCACGGAAAGGTCCTTTTCTTTTTGCTCAAAATTATTTAGGGCAATCGCCGCTATAATACTCTTCCAGACCGCAATCCTGCCCCTGACTGACGCAAAGCTTCTTTAGAACGTCAACCGTGCCGCCGGTAATGGCGCAATATACCTGCTGTTCGTTTTCATAGCCGGTAACTTTGAAGCCGCCCACCGGACAAGCGCCACGCATCAAGGCCCATTCTTCGCATTGGCGATTGTCCATAAAATAGCAGATACCATATTGGCCGCCGTCGGCCTTAGTGACAATCTTTAATTCGCCACCTTGCTGAACGCAGTTAGCCGAAGCCGGATTAGCCATTCCAACGCTAGCGGCCGGTGATTCAGCCTGATTGTTTTCAACCTGCCCAGATTCAGTAGCCGAGGGAGAAACATTTTTTTCAGTCTTGGTAGCGCAAGCCGCCAAGAAGAAAAGCGCCAGACCCAGAGACAAAAACAAAAGCTTTTTCATATAGTTTGGTTAGATTAATATTTCTTACTTAATTTTATCAACCCCAACTTCTCCGCCCGACTCATCTTCTTAATCGCCGCCTCTTCCCGGCTCGCTTCAGCTCGGCCGGAAAATTCACGGCTATAGACCAATTTCACTGGCCGCCGGCCGGAAGTATATTTAGCCCCGAGCGGCGAAGAGTTATGTTCTTCTAACCGGCGTTTCAGGTCGGTGGTAATGCCGGCATATAAGGTGGAGTCAGAACATTTCAAGATATAGCAATAATATTTAGTCACAAAATTTCATTTAATAATGCTATTATACCATTTTATTAAATTTTACCCAAACCAAAAGAACCATCCATTGACTAAAATTAATAATAATTGTAATATACCCAGCAATCAAAACCAGTTTATGTCCTTTAAATTTAAGCGTCATGAAAAGAATCGTTTTTTTATCATTCCTTTTATTGTCCGCCAGCGCTTTAAGCGCTCAAGACTTAATCTTCCCCCTCAGAGTCGATCCTAGCAAAAGCTACAACGACCTGATAACTGCCGGTTATTATGACCAGATAGATCCGGAAATAAACAGCCAGAACTTCCCCGTCCAATCAGCCGATACCACCAAAAATCTAGTCGTGGCCAAATTATTTAGGTTTGAAGATCCAATCAGCGGTCCCAGCGCCGTAAAGAAGATTAAACAAGCCGGATATCGCCCTGCCACTATGGCTGAACTGCTAACCTTCGGCGCAACCTATCCGGAGATTCAAAAATTTCTGCCGATCGTCGCCCTAGGGACGACTTGCCCAGACAAGAAACTGCCAGCCGACCTTGTTCCTATCCTCGGAAGCGATAACAACGAAAGGATAATCTACACCGATTGGTTTGAAACTAGCCGCGATCAAAGCTATTATTTCCTGGGGATAAAAAAATAAAAACGAAAAAGGGACAAGCGTCCCTTTTTTATTTTTTCTGATTAGCCGAATAAATACTTCCGCTTTCTCACTTAATCCTCTTTTGTTCCTTGCCGGTAAAGAATAAGCTGACTAGAAATAATGCCAGGCAAATGACCACGGTCGTAATAATCCCCATATATTGCCGATCAAATCCGGTTGCAGACAAATGCTTGACTAAAATTGCGACATAAGCCCAGATTAACACTAAACCATAAGGGATGCTGCCATCTTTGATTAACCGGATGATGCCGATAGCGGCCCCGACTAAAAGGATCGCGATTGTCCAGAGCTGATCGCTGATACCGAAACCGTTCCAGCCGATGCTGACTAAAAACACTGTGGCGTTAGCGATAGTCGCCACGGTAATCCAGCCGAAATAGACACTGAAAGGCCAAGCCAAAAAAATCTTTTCTTTGATAGGCAGGCTTTCTCGCCCTAAAATAGTCGCGATTTTAATCAAACAAACCAAGATTACCAGCATGAAAAAAAGCGAGGCGGCGATAAAGTCATAATGCCAGGAAAATATCCATAAGATATTGGCCAAGGAGGAAATAGCGAAATAAGCCCCGACCTTCTTTAATAGTCCTTCCCGCTTGTCGCCTTTGAGAATAAATTGATAGACCACATGGGCTCCGAGCAGGAGATAAATCAGACCCCAAATAGAAAAAGCATATCCGGCCGGAGCGAAAAGATTAGGATATGAATTAGATACGCCACCCGTAGTCACACCATTAATCGGCAAGGCATTAGCCAGGGCATTAACTCCAATCATGGCCAGATAAGTGATCGCCACCATGATTTTAAACCAAAGATTCTTGATTTTTTTCATATGATTATGATTAAATTAGTCTTTGATGCAGCGAGCAGACATGCCCGAATTTTTATATGTCGATCCAGTGACAAAAAAATTATTATTTCCCGAGTCTAAACCGACAATATTACTCATATCAGCGCTCGGCGTAGCCAGCCAGAAATAATTACTAACTGTCAGGCCATAATATCCTCCGGAAATAGAATTGCGCGACCCGCTAGGCAGGCCCGAAAAATTAGAATAATTACTGCCATCCCACATAACATTATCTTTTATTTTATAACCAGAAACTGTATTTCCGCCCAGATTAGAGGAAAGGTGTAATATTTCTGATGAAATTGGCACGTGCCAGCCGGAGGGGCAAGCTCCCCTTCTGGGAGTAATCACTGGGTCAGGATAATTACAATCAGCCGGATAAGAAGAATTGACGCAAGTCGTTCCATCACAAGAGTAATTAGTGGTGCCGCCACACTTATTAGGTAGTCCCATAAATTCCGCCCAACTGTACAAGGCGCCGTAGGTCGAACAATATGACAAATTATTTTCATAACAATATTTTTCCACATTGCTATAACCGAAACTATCATCTGGCTCAATCATACAAGTAGTGCCGGAACTGCAAAGTTGGCTACCAATATTAAGGCTTTCTTTGAGCCAGCACTGATCATAAATGCTGGCGGTATAGTATTGGCCGGCATGCGGGCCGCCGTCATAAGTGACCGCCGTCACGCCGTCACAATAATCCGCCCAACAAACATCGCTCCAACAATAAGGCGTAGAACCGGAACAAGTATCGCCGCAAGTACCGCCACAACCGTCAAAAGCGTCGCCGCATTTTCCGGCGCAATCTGGGATACAGGCTACAGCTTGGTCGGCCACACAGCGTACACTCATACCACGATCCCTTAACGCTCCAAAGAGATCAACGTCGGACCCGTGATAAGATTCTATGTAGGCCCGACCAGAAAGGTCGCCCTCGGTATCCG
>JAKLGM010000025.1 GCA_022710685.1 Patescibacteria group bacterium
AATAGCCTAGATTGCTCTGGCCTAAATTACTATGACGGCCTAGCCTTATGGCTGGATGCTAGCAACCCCGGATCGCTCTTTTCTGACTCCGGCTGCAGCGTTCCGGCTAGTGACAACGACAATGTCGGCTGCTTTAAAGACAAAAGCGGAGCAGGTAATAACTTAATTGAAGCTAACTCCGGTTACCAACCGATTAGAAATGACAGCCAAGTTAATGGCCACCCCGCTGTTACTTTTGATGGCAGCGACGACCGATTGACAGTCAACAATCCTATCGTGATGGGAACTGTTTTTATAGTCGCCAATTACACTGCCGGCAGCACCTTTGTTAGCTATCCTGGTCTAATAACCAGAGCAACAGCAATAGACGGCAATACTGATTATATATTAGTTGGCGCTGTTAGCAATACTAACTTTTATGGCATAATGATTCCGGGCGGAGTGGAGCTTTCTATTAATAGATTAGGCACCTATAACTTTGCGCCTCTAGCCGACCACAAAATTACAATGGTCAAACTAAACGCTCTTCCGACTTGGGGCGATTTAATGCTGGGAAACGACCGCAACTTTGGCGGCCGCTTCTGGCAAGGAGATATCGCGGAAGTTATTATATATGACCGCGTCCTAGACAGTGCTGAAACTGCCGCTATTGAAGATTATTTGGCTGAAAAATATAATATAACATTACCATAAAGCAATATGAACAAACGGCCGGCTTTTACTCTAATAGAACTGCTCGTGGCTGTCGCCATCTTAGGTTTAGTGGTGGCGGCGGCAATGTTTTCGCTTGACCGAGTCCGATCTAACGCCCGCAACCTTAAAAGGCTGGATGATATCAAGCAGATTCAGACGGCCCTCCAGGCTTATTTTATCGATGAGCATGAATATCCGCCGACCATTAGCTTCGGCTCTGAATTTGTTGGCTCCAGCTCAGCCACGGTCTATATGAAACTGTTGCCGCACAACCCTACGCCCCGAACTGACGGCGCTTGCCCGGGCAATGATTACTCTTATGAAACATACCAAGGCGGGCGAAGTTATAAAATCGAATTCTGCCTCTCAGAACCAACGGGAAATTTAAGCGCTGGCATAAAATGCGCCACACCCCAAGGCATTTTAAATCAAGAATGTTTTGTTTGCGGCGAGAGTACCATCAACTACGGCGGCCAAGAATATGACACTGCCCAAATCGGCACTCAATGCCTCCTGGCGGAAAATCTTAACGTTGGAACGGCAATCTGCGATGTTGGCACCACCTGCGCCACAGAGCCGGATGATAATTTTGATTATAATGACATTGAAAAATATTGCTACCAAAATAGCTCCAGCCAATGTGACACTTGGGGCGCTTTGTACACTTGGCCGGAACAAATGGGATTACCTAACAAATGCAAAGATGGAACTTACACCGTAAATTACGACGACTACTATCATCACACCTACACCCATAGTTCTGACCCGGACTGCAATTTTACCACTCCAGTCCAGGGTATTTGCCCGACTGGTTGGCACTTGATGTATTATATCCACGGTCAAGATGGCGATTATTATTATAATGACTGGAAAGTACTTTCAAACTACCTGGCCGTTGAAGGCCAGGGCGGATCTGGAACCTCCGTGGGCGGAAAGATAAAACACGCCAGCCCGACCTATTGGGCCGCAACTAATAATTGCGGCACTAGCGTTTGTAATTCTTCCGGATTTTCAGCCTTGGGTACCGGCTTTAGAGGATATAGCGGCAACTATAGCTACCAAACCGTAGCAGCTTATTATTTTACCGTCCTTCCTTGGTATGGCAGTAGTTGGGTCTTGAGTATCTGGAACAGTAGTGCTGATGTCGGCGGTGGCAGTTACTGGGGCGAAAGAAATAATGCCTGGCCAGTCCGCTGTGTCAAGGATATTGAAGGAATTGAGTAATAAATTAAAATAAAAAATATGGTCCCAATCATTGATGTCGTCATAATCTTATTCCTGGCCGGCTTTATCTTCTATGGCCTCTTCTTCGGCTTTATAAAGATGATCGGCTACTTAGCCGGCTTGATAGTCGGCGCTTGGGCCGCTAGCCACTTCTACCTAACTGCCTATGAATGGCTCAAATGGATGTTCTTCGGCCATGAAAACCTAGGGAAGGTGATCGCTTTTATCTTAGTTTTGACCCTAGTTAGCCGCTTGGTCGGTTTTGCTTTTTACATCGTAGAAAAAATCTTCAATATCATCTCCATCATTCCTTTTCTCAAAAGCATTAACAAGATTGTCGGCGCCATCTTCGGCTTCTTAGAAGGAACTTTTACCTTCGGCCTGATTCTTTACGTCGCCTCCCGCTATACCGTCGCCAACACCTTTATGGCCCAACAACTGGAACATTCCCAGATCTCACCCTTACTCTTGAAGATAGTAAACATCCTGACACCGCTTTTTCCCGAAGCGCTTAAGATGTTAAAGTCTATTGTCCAAATATAAAACTAATAATTTATGAACCGTGATATCAACCCGGACGATTTAGTTTTGGCTCTAGACTCCCTCCGCCTAGGAAAAATAGTTCTCCTGCCGTCTGACACTGTCTACGGCCTAAGCGTCCGAGCTGATGACGCTAAGGCGATAAGCCGCCTGCGCCGCTTCAAGGGTCGGGAAGGGAAAAAGCCGTTTTTGATTCTGGTCAGCTCCTTGGGGATGGCGAAAAAATATCTGGTCATATCATCTGGCCAAAATAACTATTTAAAGAAAATTTGGGGACCAAAACAACGCCCGACAACAGTCATACTGAAAGACAAGAAGCTTTTGCCGCGTTCCCTAAACACTGCCGGCGATGGCTTAGCAGTCCGTTTGCCCAAAAACGAATTTTTAGTTAAAATAATAAGGTCCTTAAGGCAACCGTTAGTTTCAACTAGCGCTAACCTAGACGGCTTAGAGCCGCTCCAGGATATTAGGAACATAGATAAATCATTGGGGCAAAAAAAGCCCCATTTAATAATTGCCGGCAAAAAGAATCTAGGCCGGCGCCCCTCGCGCTTAATTGATTTGAGGGAATATCCGGAAATAAAAATTATAAGAAAATAATATGGTTAAAATACAGCCTCACAACAATTCTTTTTGGAAATTTTTTGGCGTCGCCGTCCTAGGGGTCTTTTCCTTGTTTTGCGCCTTTACAGCCGGCGCCTACATGTCTAAAAGCAGCGCCGCTATCAGCAGTCTAGCGCAAAAACAAGTAGAATACTTTGGCGGCCAAGTATTGGCCAATAACCCCGAATTTAACGAAATATTGTATCAAACCGTCTGGAGCGCCCTTAAGCAGAGCTTTGTGGATAAAGACCAGCTGGACGACCAAAAGCTATTCTATGGCTCTCTCAAGGGCTTGGTGGCCGCCTCAGGCGACCCCTATACGGTTTTTATGGACCCGGAAGAAAATAAGGAATTTCAGGACGATTTAGCCGGCACTTTTGAGGGAATCGGAGCCGAAATCGGCCTAAAAGACGAAATCATTACTATTATCTCACCTTTAGATGATATGCCAGCCGCTCAGGCTGGAATCAGGGCTGGAGATCAGATATATGCCATTAACGGCACTTCTACTGCCGGTATTAGCGTTGATGAAGCCGTCCGCCAAATCCGCGGCCCTAAAGATACTCAAGTCAAATTAACTATCTATCGTTCCGGTGAAAACAACACTAAAGACTACACGATTACCCGCAGCGTCATCGTCATCAAAAGCGTCAAGACTGAACGCCGCGATGATGGTGTCTACGTTATAAAAATCAGCGCTTTCAATAATGATACCGCCGAGCTTTTTAACCAAGCAGTCAATGAAATAGCCAATAATAAACCGAAGGGATTAATATTGGACCTAAGAAACAACCCGGGCGGATATCTGGACACTGCCGTTGACATGGCTAGTGAATGGGTAAAAACCGGCCCGATGGTTATTGAAAAGTTCAGCGAAGAGAAGCAAAATAAATATCTCAGTACTGGCAGCGGCCGCCTGGAAGATATCCCAACCGCCGTCTTGATTAACGGTGGCAGCGCCTCTGCTTCAGAAATTGTGGCTGGCGCTTTGCAGGACTACAAAAAAGCATTAATTATCGGAGAAAAATCTTTTGGTAAAGGATCCGTCCAAAGCTTGATTGACTTAGGCGGCGGGTCATCTTTGAAAATCACTATTGCCAAATGGTTGACGCCTTTAGGTCGCTCTATTAACGACGAAGGTATTAAGCCAGACCGAGAGGTGAAGATTACCGCGGAAGATATCGAAAAAGACAAGGATCCACAATTCCAAGCGGCTTTAGATTATTTACAAAATAAAAAGAGCGGTACTAATTAGTCCGCTCCTTTGGTTAATGACTTGTTTAATCCCGAGGAAATAAGTCTTCTCTTGGGATACCGTTGATTTCATCAGTTTTGGCCTGGATGGCAGTAACGGCTTTTTCCTGCTCCAACGATGACAATTCCCGGAAAGACTGGGGCCGATGTTTTTCATTCAGGTCGTAATTGATTTGGTCGCCTGAATGGTTGTTTACAACATAATCAGCAAGGTCTTCCACATCGGAATGTGTGGAAATTTGTCTGCCTGAAGTTTCCAGCAAGTAAAAAAACTTGCCCTTTTTAGCAATATGAATCATGGTAATAGTTTTAAAGGACAAAAACATAATATAATAATATAAATAATTTGTCAATAATATGGCGAAAAAAACCCCAACTAAGTACATTTTTGTCGTCGGCGGCGTCATGTCCGGAGTCGGCAAGGGAATAACCACAGCCTCTATCGGAGAAATCCTCCAAACTAAAGGCTACTCAGTCAGCTGTATCAAGATGGACCCCTATATCAATGTCGATGCCGGGACCATGAATCCGATAGAGCACGGGGAAGTTTTCGTGACTGAAGACGGCGATGAAACCGACCAAGATATTGGCAACTATGAACGCTTCCTGAACACCAACATCTACAAAGAGAATTACATGACTACCGGCCGCATTTACCAGACTGTCATTAACAAGGAGCGCAATTTGGAGTATAAAGGAAAATGCGTCCAGGTAGTACCGCATATCCCGATAGAAATCAGGGACCGGATTGACAAGGCTGTCAAAAAGACCGGAGCTGAAATAATGATTATTGAAATCGGCGGAACCGTGGGCGAATATGAAAACCTGCTGTTTTTGGAAGCCGCTCGCGTTATGAAATTATATCACCCCAAAGATGTCGCTTTCGTCATCGTCTCCTACCTACCCATTCCAAACAAGATTGGAGAAATGAAAACCAAGCCGACCCAGCATGCTGTCCGCAACTTAAACAGCGCCGGCATCCAACCTGACTTCTTGGTGGCTCGCGCTGAAATGAATATTGACCAAGCCCGCCGCGAAAAGATAGCTATCCACTGCAATATCCATCCGGAAAATGTAATTGCCGCTCCGGACGCCGACTCCATCTATGACATTCCACTCAACTTTGAAAAAGATCATTTAGGTGATCGCATTTTAGAAAGATTAGAATTAAAGCCGAGAAACAAAAATGGCAACAATAATGCCTGGTCCCAGATGGTCAAAAACACTAAGATCAAGAATCCGGAAGTAGTTATCGGCATCGTGGGCAAGTATTTCACCACCGGCGATTTCTCTTTGGGCGATTCCTATATCTCGGTCATTGAAGCGGTCAAACATGCCGCCGCCTACAACCATTGCCACGTCAAATTAGACTGGATCAATGCCGAGGACGTAGAAAAGCAGGGAACCAAAGCGCTCAAGCACTTGGCCGGCATCATCGTGCCTCAAGGCTGGGGTAGCCGCGGTTCCGAGGGAAAGATAATGACTATCAAATATTGCCGCGAAAACAATATCCCATACTTCGGCCTCTGCTATGGCATGCAAATGGCGGTAATTGAATTCGCCCGCCATGCCTGCAACCTGAAAGGAGCCAACTCCGAAGAAGTGGACAAAGAAACCCTTTATTCCGTTATCCACATCATGCCGGAACAGGAAAAATTGATAAAAGAGAAGGGCTATGGCGGCACCATCCGCTTAGGCGGCTGGCCCTGCAAAATTACCCCCAACACCCACATGGCCAAAGCCTACCAAAAATTCTCTAAAGAAAAGGTAGTTTCGGAACGTCATCGCCACCGCTATGAATTCAACAACGACTATCGCTCCGTCTTTGAGAAGAACGGCATGACTATCGCCGGTACTTCGCCTGACGGCCAAATTGTAGAAGCGATTGAAATCACTAAACATCCTTTCTTCATTGGCACCCAATTCCACCCCGAATATATCTCCCGTCCTCTAGCGCCGCATCCTTTATTCGTAGAGTTCGTCAAAGTCTGCAAAGAGATAAAAGGAAAGAAAAAATAAAATAGTTTGATTAAATAAAAAAGCTCTTCCGAAGAAGAGCTTTTTTGGTAGTCTTTGGTAGATTACCAGCAGTGATACATGTGTCCGTCCAAAAAACGGATCCGGTAAACGTTGTTGATGCCATCGTCATAACTATAGGTGGGGCCAAGCTTGGCAAAATCGCCATTAGCGACAGCCCAGTTCGGATTGCTTCCGTCACCGACAGAAATATTCCACTCCAGAATACAACCAGTAGCGGTAACATTGTTAGTTACGATGCTGACATAAGCGTAGCCGGCTTCAACTTTGTAAATGGTGTAAGTAGCGTCGTTATTTACATTGTTGTAAATAGTCGTACTACCGGGGCCGACATGAGGCACATAAAGCTGAGAGAGAACTCCACCACTGTAAGGATTGATCTTGAAGTTATTCAAGGGAACTCTGACATAGTAAGTGTAGTTCGCTGTGCTTCCGCTACCACCGTTGAAAGTGGCCGGCGCAGCTTCAGTAGCCGGTGCGGGGCTGTAAATCCAGGAGTATCCGGTTCCATTGTTGTTAGGATCACCCGGGTCGCCATTATTGCCAGGCCTTACAATCACTTCTTTTTCGCAAGAAGCAAAGAGAAGGGCAACGACAATTGTCAGGAAAAAAAATTTTATTGTTTTCATCGTATACGGTTTTTTTTGGTTACTAATTTATTTGAATTATCATTTCAGGCCTCTTCCCGAAAAAAAGACTTCAAACGATAATTCAAATAAACGGGACCAGATACGGCGATGGCATATTAAAGAACTTTATTTACCCCTCCAGTATATCACATACATAAAATATTGTCAAGGGGTAGGGGAGAGGGATAAATCAATAAAAAAAGCCCCTTTTTTGAGGCTTTTCTTTTTTTCATTGGATGCTTTTCCGTCAATTGTTTATTTCCCCCAGCTGGAATTCCAGACAGTTTAACGTCGGGTTATAAAACGAAGACGAAAACAAGTTGGCATAGGTACTGCCGCCTCCATAACGGATGCGGATGATGGTTTCGTCGGGCAAGAGACCGGTCGGTAAGACGCCCGAGCCCCAATCCGGAGCATCAACTACGGCTCCCTGGACGATTGAACCGCTCCAAGGACCAGCTCCAATCTGATATTGCCAGAAGGGAACCCCAATAGTATCAGCGACGAAATCAGCGGAGTTGCAGAAGAAAAGATTCAAAGTACTCCCGGTCCCGGTAAAGCGGAAGGGACCGACAGGATCGCCGGCTTCTCCTGGAATGACATTTACAGGGTCGGGTATCGAATCATCTCCTTCTACGGGAATGATCATGTCCATTTTTTTGCAGCCTCCGATGAAGGCCAGCGAAAAAACAAGCAATAAAATAAGACTTTTTTTCATCGTTTGCTGTATTTGGTGATTACTATGTGTTTTCAAAAGACACCATTGTTTTAACTTATTTTCTTCCTATTGTCAAGGGTAATAAAAAAGGCTCTTCCGGGGAAGAGCCTTAATTGTTGACCTAAAACCGAATCTACGGAGTAATCATGCCCATTTGGACCTGAAGCGCTGCCGCAGAAGGAACATAAAACATTGAAGTGGTCATATTGGCCTGACCACCGGCCGCCCCATACACAATGGAAATCGTTGCTCCGGTCGGGATTGAACTGATCGGGATGGTGGCTGTTGCCCAGCCGTTTCCATTAACCCAAGTCAGTGGCAGGTTAGCCGTGTAAGCGCCGCTATTAAAGCGATAGCTGAAATAGGGGCTAGCATGGCTGCCGGTAACGAAATTACTGATCTGGAAATAGCAGGTAACATTGAGGGCATCAATGGAGAACCTGACCGGACCAGCAGCATCGCCGATATTTCCGGGCGATACGATTGTCGGAGCATAAGTTGAATTCTGAATTGTCCCTTCCCAGAAATAAACCTGGAAATTATTATCCACCGGCGCTCCCGGAGCCTGATAATAGGACGGGGTGACCGAAGCCCAAGTTGTCCCTAAACCACCGTTGAATTTAAACATCTGGTTGTAGGTGTCAATGTTAAAATGGAGCAGGGAATCGGTCGGAGTGGTGGTAGCACCATAGTTAAGCGCCCACATCGTATGCTCTCCGACATGGAAAGGCATTCCGGTGGAAACGCTGACGCGGTCTTTCCTGATAGCGAGATTATAGCGCCAGGTGCCGTCCAGATTCTGGCTGGAGCCTTCCAAAATAAGCGGCTCAAGCAACGGATTGTAGAGAGTCACGTAAGCTGTCACCGTAATGGTGGCCATTGACGGGTGCTCGGTAATCGTAACAGTGCAGG
>JAKLGM010000026.1 GCA_022710685.1 Patescibacteria group bacterium
CTGACGCTCGGGAAAAATTAGCTGATTATGTCGTTACGGTTCCTTTTGACGGCGTCATTGCTCAGGTGGATGTCGCTTCGGGCGATACCGTTTCTAGCTCTGACACGATCGCTACTGTCATCACCAAGCAACGCTTGGCCGAGATATCATTGAATGAGGTTGATGCGGCCAAGGTCAAAGTCGGTCAAAAAGTAACTTTGGCTTTTGATGCCGTAGAAAGTTTGAGTTTAAGCGGTTCGGTCGCCGAAATTGATTCTATCGGGACGGTAGAGCAGGGGGTAGTGACTTACAACGTCAAGATTGTTTTCGATACCCAAGAAGAGGCGGTTAAACCAGGTATGAGCGTTTCTGCCACTATTATTACCGATATGAAAACTGATGTCTTGCTGGTAGCTAATGCCGCTCTTAAATCCCAGAATGATTCATATTATGTGGAAATGCCGAACGAGACTGTGGCGGCTGATTCAGCAATGGCAGCGGGGATAGAATTAAAGAGTGGCTTAAGACAACAAGCAGTTACTATCGGTTTAGTCAGTGATACCATGACTGAAATTACTTCCGGACTAGCTGTCGGTGATCTAATTGTCAGTAAAACTATCAATAGTACTAGCGCCACCACCGCTGCTAGCACTGCCGCCAGCACCGAGCGCAGTCTATTCCAGATGGGCGGCGGCGGACCGCGTTAATTATATGATTGAATGTCGCCATATAACTAAAGTCTATAATACCGGTGCCGGCGCGGCTCCGGCCTTGCAGGATGTTTCTTTTAGCATCGCCGCCGGGGAATTTGTAGCTATTATTGGGCCGTCTGGCTCGGGTAAATCAACTTTGATGCATATTTTGGGAGCTTTGGATACGCCGACTGGTGGTGAATATTTTTTGGATGGTAAGGATGTTTCCCAATTATCCGATGATGATTTAGCTGACATCCGGAAGAACAAGATTGGCTTTGTCTTTCAGTCTTTCAATCTCTTGCCGCGAGCTACGGTACTGCGCAATGTTATGCTACCGCTAGTCTATGCTGATATTCCTAAGGTCGAGCGGGAGCGGCAGGCTAAGATTGCTTTGCATAATGCCGGTTTGGACGAATCTCATTATTATCATCTTTCTAACCAGCTTTCTGGCGGCCAAATGCAACGCGTCGCCATTGCTCGCGCTTTGGTTAATAATCCCAGCTTAATTCTAGCCGATGAGCCAACCGGTAATTTAGACACAAAAACGGGTGAAATAGTATTGGGAACTTTTCAGCGTTTAAACCGGGACCATAATCATACTATTATCTTAATTACGCACGAACATGATGTGGCTGAGCACGCTGATCGTATTATTCATATCCGGGACGGCCGCTTGATCGATGATGTCAAAAACGGCCAGCGCCGGGAAATAATTGAGAATTCTTAATCTTATTATGAAAACTTCCGACTTATTTGAAGAAACGTCGTTAGCACTTTTAGCCAACAAGGCTCGATCCAGCCTAACGATTTTAGGTATTGTGATCGGTATCGCTTCGGTGATAGCGATGATTGCTATTGGCCAAGGGGCCAAGAATAATATTGAGTACAGCATCCAATCGTTGGGCTCTAATTTAGTTTTGGTTATGCCGGGAATGCAGCGCTCCGCCGGCGCTGGCGTCAGCCAAGCACGCGGTTCGGCTACGACTTTAACTCTGGATGATGCCGAGGCTATTGCTAGCCAAGTAACAGCAGTAGCGGCAGTAGCTCCTGATTTATCTGGGCGCTATCAAGTGACGGCCAAGGGGACTAATTCTAATACTTCCGTTGTCGGTACGACCGCCTCTTATACGGCTATTCGTAGTGTGGAGGTGGCTGAAGGCAATTTTATCACCGAACATAATGTCAAAAGCCTTTCTAAGGTGGCGGTTTTGGGCCCGACAGCCCGAGATGACTTATTCGGCGAAGATTCCAATCCAGTGGGGCAGACTATCCGAATCAAGAGTATTGATTTCAAGGTTATTGGGGTGACGGCGGAAAAAGGCGGTAGCGGTTTCAGTAACCAAGATGACATGATCTTCATTCCGATCTCCACCGCCCAGCAATTTTTGGTCGGCAGTAACAAAGTCAGCACTATCAGCGTTCAGGCAGAGGACCAGGAATCAATGGCTCAGATGCAGCAAGATATCACTGATTTGCTTTTGGCGCGTCACAACATCACTAATGCGGCTTTGGCTGATTTCAGCACTATGAACCAGAGTGATGTCATTGCTACTGCTTCTTCCGTGACTGATACTTTTACCGCACTTTTGGGTTCGGTCGCGGCCATTTCACTCTTAGTCGGCGGTATTGGCATCATGAATATGATGCTAACGACAGTTAAAGAGAGAACGCGGGAAATCGGATTGCGCAAAGCCATTGGTGCCAAGCGGCGGGATATCAGTTGGCAATTTTTACTGGAGGCGATGATGCTGACTTTCTTGGGCGGAATTATCGGAATCATCTTAGGTTGGTTGATATCTTTGATTATCCGCCAGTTTGCTAACATTGCCGCTAGCGTTTCTTTGTCTTCCGTCTTTTTGGCTTTTGGCGTTTCGGCTGCTATCGGTATCGTCTTCGGTTATTATCCGGCTCGGAGTGCTTCGCGCCTCAATCCGATTGAGGCCCTACGTTATGAATAATAATTAATTATAATATTATGAAAAAGAACATCACCATCGCTTTAGTTATCGTCTTAGTGGCCGCCGCTTCTTTTTATGGTGGCACTCTTTATGGCGCCAAAAGCAAGAAAGCGACTCCGGATTTTTCTCGAATGGGAGTTCCGGGACAGCAGAACGGTTCTGGCATGAAGCGTAATTTTAGTCAGAATGGCGGTTTCGTCAATGGTTCCTTGCTGTCTCAAGACGACAAAAGCTTGACGGTCAAATTACCTGATGGCGGTTCCAAAATTATTTTCTGGTCCGAAGCTACCCAGTTCATGAAGATGGCTAGCAGTTCCAGGGAACAGCTGGCTATAGGGGATGAAATAATGGCCAACGGTACTAGCAATACTGACGGCAGTATTTTGGCTCAAACCATCCAGGTGCGGCCAGAAGTGCAAAAATAGCCTTATTTTATTAAGATCCAGCTTCACCGCTGGGTCTTTTTTTCTTTAGAAAACCTTGATATAATAGTAAAGATAATAATTAGACTTGATTTATGACTCATGATTTTTTTGGTTGGCAAGCGATAATCTTTAACTTGGCTTGTTTGCTCACTTTGGCGTTAGAATTTTGGCTGGAAGCGCGCGATCACGATGTGGCCGCTTCCAATCAGGATCGGAAAACCGCTTCTTTAATTAACATTTTTACCGCCTTAGCCCTTCTCATCGGTTATTTAGCTTACTATAATAATCTTTGGCCGATGTTAGAGTCGGAAAAAATCCGTTTTGTCTCCAGCTTGGTTTTAGTCTGGTCCGGATTATTTTTGCGCTTCTGGGCCACCCGCTCTTTGGGAGTTTTTTTTCGTTCGGTCGTTATCGTCGAGCCGGGACAGAAAATAGTTTCTTCCGGCCCGTATAAATACATCCGCCATCCTTCTTATTCTGCCGCCTTGATGGTTATCGGCGGCTTAATATTGGCTTGGAACAGCTGGCTGGGTTTAGCCGCTTTGATTTTAGTCCTAATAGCCTATGCCCGCCGCATCAAAGTAGAGGAGAAAGTATTAGTTGAATCCTTCGGCTCTGATTATGCCGCTTATCGGGAGCACACCAAAAAGTTGGTGCCGTTTATTTATTAAATATAATTTTTATAAATATTAGTCTAAATCTAAATTATGATAAATAAAAAAATCATTGCCTTTTTGGTCTCAACCTTTTTTATCTTCTTGGCTTTTGCCGGTCAGGCTAAAGCTGAAGCTATTAACGCTGCCAATTGGGGTTTTGAAGACGCCGTTAAAAGAGCTGGCATTACCGCTCCGACTGGTTTTGCCTCGGTTTTCTATACGGCTGATTCCGGTTTGGCGGAGAACGAGGATGTCGCGCCGATAAAATTAGTGGGCGGATCAGCCTTTACCGCTTGGGTTACTGGTGCTGGCGGTGCCGGCACTTTCGCGCCTAACAGCAATACTTGGACGGCGGGATCTGGCGTCAAGTATTGGCAGATTAATTTTTCTACTAAAAATTACAGTGATTTGAAGCTTTCTTCCAAGCAGTATAGCTCAGCTACTGGTCCGCGGGATTTCAAGGTGCAATGGAGTTTGGATGGCGTTTATTGGTATGATTTAACTAGCGGCGCTGTTACGGTCGCCACCAATTGGTCAGCCGGAGTTTTGAATAATGTGTCTTTACCGGAGATAACGAACAACAAGGACAATGTCTATCTGCGCTGGATCATGACTTCTAACGTCAGTGTCGGCGGCGGAGTTGTGGCAGCTGGTGGAACTAATCGAATTGATGATATTAGCATCGCTGGGACTTTGCCTGATGTTAATTCTTGGAATTTTGAAAATTTAGCCAAACAAGGTACGACTGATTTTAGCAGTAGTTTCTATACGGCTGACGGCGGCACTACCCCGAATAAGGATATCGCGCCGATAAAATTATCCAGCGGTTTAGCCTTTACCACTTGGGTTCAGGGATCTGGCGGTGTCGGCACTGCGGCGCCAAACTCCGATCATTGGAACGGTGGCGCCAACTCCAGATATTGGCAGATAAATTTTTCTAGTGCCCGCTACAAGAATTTGCATCTATTTTCTAAACAGCGAAGCTCCAATCTTGGACCGCGGGACTTCAAAGTGCAGTGGAGCTTAGATGGATCAAGCTGGACTGATGTGGCCGGATCGACTTTGAGTATTAATACCCCGGATAATTGGACGGTCGGTACTCTGACTAATTTGCCTCTGCCGAGCAATTTAGATGACCAAGAGTCGGTTTATCTGCGTTGGATTATGACTTCCGAGACGAGCGCTGATGGCACCACCGTTGATGTTTTTGGCACTAACCGGATTGATGATATTTTTATTGGCGGCGAGCCGGCCACTCCGCCGGTGACTGTTTCCGCTTGGGATTTTGAAGATTTAACCGAAAGGACTTATGCTGATTTTTTAACCACCTACTATCGCGCGGATGATGGTATCAGCCCCAACAAAGATATTGCCGAAATTAAAACCAATGGCCAGGTTTTTACCGCCTATGACAATGGTTCGGGTGGCGCCGGCACCCATTCGGTTAATTCTAACACTTGGGACGGCGGAACAAAATATTGGTCCGTTAATATCTCTACTCGGGGTTATCGAAACTTAACTTTATACTCCAAACAATATAGTTCTGGTACTGGCCCCAGAGATTTCAAAACGCAATGGAGCTTGGACGGAAGCACTTGGACAGATATTAGCGGCGCTTCAGTGCTGGTTGGAGACTCTTCTTGGGTCACTGGGGAGTTAGAAAACATAATCTTGCCTGATGATATTTCTGACAAGACCAGTGTTTATCTTCGCTGGCTCAAAACCTCGGAAACTAGCGCTAATTTAGGGGCTATTGCTCCGGCCGGGACCGACCGGATAGATGATGTTATTATTAAAGGTAAGAAGGCTCTTTATACCTTGACTTATACTGCTGGAGCTAATGGTTCTTTGAGCGGATCTGCCAGCCAGAGCGTGGAATACCAGGGCAGTGGCACATCTATCACCGCGGTGCCGGCAGTCGGTTATCATTTCGTTGATTGGTCTGATGGTTCAAAGTCTAACCCCAGAACTGATGGCAACATAATTTCTAATGCCAGTTTTACCGCTAATTTTGCCATTAATGTTGCCTCCTTCATCCCCGATACTCCGCCGCGGACGCCTTTAGGGGGATTTGTCGGCGGTACAATCCAGCCGGATGAATCTAAGTATATAGAGGAAAAATATATTGAAACTGCTACTAATTCTTTTACCCTTAATCTAAGAGTGGAGAGTGATTCTGACCGACTATCTTTCAGCCGAGCAGAAGATTTTTCCACCGGTTCAATTGAGGCCTTTACGCCAAACTACAACATCAACCTGACTTCTTTGTTCCCGGAGAGTAATGGCGCTTTCGGCCGCTACATCCTTTTCCTTAGGTTCTATACGGTTTATGGCGCCCATTCTAAGCCGATAAAGTTAATTATAGATTATAATAATGCGGCGCCGGAAGCTGTTTCGGATAATGCCTATGTCCAAGCCGCTTGCTTTGCTAAATATGTTAATCGCGGCGGGGTTTCTCCTCTAGCGCTGCAATTAGCCGGCCGGATATTGTTGCAAGTGGAAAATCGGGGCGCAGCCTGGTGGGTTAATCCTAGGAATTACGCCCGCTATTATATGAAAGATGGCGATGCCGCTTATCTGATTATGCGTTGTTTGGGCCAGGGCATCACCGATGAAAATTTGGCTAAGTTAAAGAATGACAAAGTGGCCGCCAAAAAATATCGGGGCTATATCTTCTTGCAAGTCCAGCAGCACGGTGAAGCCTGGTATATCGGTCCGGATCTTAGCTTCTATTATTTAAAGAACGGCGCTGAGGCCTATAAGATAATGTCTAAGCTCGGACTCGGCATCTCTAATGTTAACCTAGGAAAGATCCCTAATGCTATAAATTAATACGATAGCAAAAGAGCGGCTATATAGCCGCTCTTTTTATTTATCATTGTCGCTAAAGAATTCATAGCCGCCGATTAAGACTGGAGGCGAGAGGAAGTACCAGATAATTACATCATCGAGAGGAAAGGTTCGACCGCCGATATTCAGGGGCAAAAGGTATTCGCCTGGCCACCACCAACTGCCGATTTTTATCGATGCTAGCTCATAAACGAAGAATATGAGGGCGAAGAACAGGGTCGGCAGGATAGTCTTTTTCAGGAGTTTGGGGTTGTGCCAAAAGATTATAATTCCGGGAACTATCAGGGTGATGAAGGCCAGACGGAAGTAGTTGGCTGAAACTAGGTCTCTCTGATAGTAGTAGAGGCTGAAAACGGTGGCGGCAAATACTAGATAAAGGCCGACCAAATATTTTAACCGGTTGTTGATTGCTTCCCTCCGGTCTTTGTCTATGAAATATTCGTAGAATGATAATATCCAGAAGAAGTTTAGGAAAGCAAAAAGCATATTTTCGAGCGGGATCAAGCCGAAGGGGCGGGGAAAGATAGAAGCGACATCCCAGACGTTGGCCAGGCGCGCCATTAATTCTATTGGCGGCGCAAACAGCCAGGTGGCCAGGAGCGAGAAGAGCAAGACTTTAGCGCGCGAATTTTTGAGCCAGAGCCAGTTGATTAGGCTCGGTGGAACTAGCACTAGGACAATGGAGAGAATATAGGGTGGCCGGATCAGGAGAACGACAAAAATGGCTAGCAGGGAATAAGCCAAAAGCGATAATAGTTGGATTCTTTTTATTTTAGACATATAAATATAGTATAGCATAAATAAAACCGCCCTGTCGCGAACGGGGCGGTTTTAATTTTGCTTAATTATATTTACATGCTGTAAGTGTAGGATCGCTTCATTCGGGCCATAGCCGTGAGCCTGTTTATAACATCAGGGCCGGCAACGATTGGAACGCCGCCTTTAGGCAGAACGTAGCGCACTTTCTTTTTTCCTGACAGCAGTTTTTTAAAATAGGGAATCCGCCAAGTGAACTTACCATTTTCCAGGCGGTTGACGAAGCCGTGCTTCTCGCTTTTTAAGCTGACAGCCATTTGCTTGCGAGCGCCGCTTAAAACGACATGGCTGACGACGACTTCTTGATACGGTGATTGATTCTTGTTGGTCATAAAATTTTATTTATTTTTTATTAATGTTGCTTGTACCTATATTATAGCAACAGGGGAAAAGGCTGTCAAGAGTGTCAAGAACTTCAAGCCGAAGCTTGACTAATTTTCTTGACGGGGCTATAATATAGATATAAATAAGCTAAAAAATAAGCCATATGCATAAAATTCAAGAGAAAATACTGGAATTATCTAAGAAAATAGACCTAAAAGGCAAGTCTTTGCGGGAAATCGGCGATTTGGTGGGTGTGGATAACCAGCCCCAGAAGATCAAGCACCACCTATCTCAGCTAGAAAAGAAGGGTTTTATGGAGTTTTCCGAAGGAACCAGCGATTTGCGCCGGGTGGAAAAAAGCGCTCAGGGGCTGATTCCGGTGCCTATCTTGGGAGCGGCTAATTGCGGTGAAGCCAACCTCTTCGCTGATGATAATATTGAGGGCTACCTCAAGTTATCCCCAAGCATGCTCAAGAAGAAGGACAAGGTTTTTGCCATCAGAGCTTCCGGCTTTTCCATGAACAAAGCCAACGTCGGTGGCGAGAGTGTTGAGCCCGGAGACTTTGTTATCGTTGATAGCGAGAACAAGAATCCGCAGAA
>JAKLGM010000027.1 GCA_022710685.1 Patescibacteria group bacterium
TCCACCGCCGGAAAATCCGCCGCTACTGCCGCTTTGTACCCGGCTAGCCATCGCTCCATTGATTTGTTTAGAAAAACCGCCTAAATCACTAGCAAAAGCCAGCGGAACAAAGGCTTGTCCCGGAAACGGAGTATACCAGCTAGGCGGATTTTTATAGATATCAGCAAATTGTCCGGCCCATTCTTTTTCCACCCCCAAAACCATGGCATAGGGCAATAATTTCTCAAAAACAGCCGGATTCTTGGCTGGAGCATTATGGAATTTTATCCTCTCTGCCTCAGCTACCGACAAATACAACTTCAATCCCTCTATATACTCACGCAGAATCGCACCCTTCTCTGTCGGCTGCGGCATTAATCCAGAAAAAAGCCAAAATATTGCTCCACAGGCCATCAAAGACAGCGCCAAAGCTATTGATGATCCGCCATTTCCAGCCGAAGTAATAGCAAAAAAACCGACGACCAGAAGCAAAATTCCAATGACGATAAAAGAGGAACGGAGAGAGAAAGACTTGGGCATAAACAACTGTCGGCTCTTCATGGCCTCATATACCAGGTCTTTTATCTCCTTAATCTGCATCGGAGTAATCGTACCGGCTAATTCTGAGGTCTTTATCTCCTTCTTCTTACCCAAAATAACGCTTAACAGCTTTTTATCAAAATCAGGCGTAGCCGAATCAACTTCGACTAAAACGCGCAAGGAATAATCAGCCGGCGCCAAAACGCCCTTAGCCTTGATTTGCTCTATCTTCAAATAACCCTTAGTAGCGAGATAAACCAACTCAGCCGACAAATCCTTGTTGTCAGCTCGGGCATCAATCAGGGTTCCCACTTCCAACGGAGTCATCTTTTCCGGCGCATCATATTGGACCACAATAGTTCCCCGTCCTTTCGGATCCCGGCCATATTTCCGCCAGAAAAAATAAAGGAATATCAAAAGGAAGATGGGCAATAGCAAGGGCCAATTATCGGATAAAAAATAAACCAGGATAGTCCTAGCACTAAGCGGCGCGACAATGCCTTTGGGAAAATTCAAGACTATAGTCTGGCCTTCGGCCGGAGATAATACTCGGGGTGCGCTAAATTCAGTAGTAAGATCGCCGGCGATAATATCACAGGCCTCCCGTTCTCCGTAGGCACCAATATAACAGTCGGGCTTAAGGTTTTCTTTGGCTAGTGGCTGCGGCAGAGTAACACTAACTATCGCCTGATTAATATCAACACCCCAACCCGAACCGATAGCGTTCCAATAAAGCTCGTCGCTGCCAGAAAAATAATTCAAAGCCCGAGCAACTTTGTAATTAATAATATAAACCTTCCGGCCAGTGACTAGAGTGTCAGCCGAACCTATTTTTAATTGGACATCGCCTCCGGAAACAGATTTGGTAAAAATATAATCCTGACCTGTCTCATCTTTAACGGAAAAATCCGACAAGCGCAGCTTATAAGAGAAAGAGTCTCGCTGATATTTGTAAGGAATATCGCGAAAGATGCCATGACGTTCTTCGGCGCCGAAATCATAGAAAATTTTTTCTGTAACCAGCAAACTGGAATCAGACTGAATATTGATGCTTATCTGATAATTATCAATTTGTTCGGCCGCAACCGTCCCAACTCGAAAAAAGCAACCGCTGATTGCTAATAAGAAGATAAATAATAGCTTTCTTCCTAGTTTCATATTATTTTTTTATTCTAGCTAATTGCCCCGGAGATAAAACCCCGAATTCCGTAATGATACCGCTAATCAACTTATGCGGCGTGACATCAAAAACCGGATTAAAAGACTGAGCCTTGCCTGGAGCCACCCGCTGGCCGCGATATTTAATATCGCGCAATATTTCTTGTCCGCTTCTCTCTTCAATCTTTATCTCCCGTCCCGACCTCAAGGAAAAATCAATTGTAGCCGAAACGGCGGCCACATAGAAAGGAATGCCGTGCTCTTTAGCCATTAGCGCTAAAGGATAAGTGCCAATTTTGTTGGCCGTATCACCATTAGCCGCTATGCGGTCAGCCCCGACAATAATAATATCCACCAAATTATGGCTAAGCAAATAGCCGCTGGCAGCATCAATATTAATAGCATAATCCAGACCTACTCGGTCCATCTCCCAGGCTGTCAATCTTGATCCCTGCAGCCAAGGACGGGTCTCATCCAACCGCACCTTGATTTTTTTGCCTTTAATCAAAGCGCTGAATATCGGCGCGGTGGCTGTGCCATACCAAATAGCCGACAAGGAACCGGCATTGCAGTGGGTCAAGACAGTAGCGCCGGACTTGATTAATTTTTGTCCATATTCCCCAATCTTAATATTGTTAGCGACTTCATTTTCCAGTAATAGCTTGTAGCGTCGCCGAATTTCTTGGCGCATACTACTGACGCTACTGTCGTTTAATCCGATCAGTAAATTTTTCACACCCCAAGCCAAATTGACTGCGGTCGGCCGCGCCTTGATAATCTCTTTAGCTGCTTGGCGCAAAAAAGCCATGAAATAATTAGGGTTGTTACCGCGATAAGATTGGCTGGCTAAAAATATTCCACCAGCTCCGACCGCGCCGATAGCTTGAGCGCCGCGGACTTGCATGGTCTTAATGGCGGCAATCGCCTGCTGATATTTTTTTAATTTTATAAACCGCAAGCGCGCCGGCAACTTAGTCTGATCAATAATCAAGACGTGGTCGGATTTTAATTCTACAGTGAGCGGCAATTTTTTAGTTAGCAGCTTGATGTTTTTCATGATAGCGAGAAATTATTTTTAAGGCAGCTTTGACGCTTTTGGCTAAAGCGATAACGCCATGATTGGATTGAACGATATAATTATGGTTCTTCCCGGCTCGGGCGACAGCCCGCGCCGATTCCATCGTGCCATAAGAATAGGGCTTCAGATATTTTACCTCGGGAAATCTAAGCTGACTATTCAACACCGCGAAGTCATGAGCGTGGAAGATGCACTTGATGTCCGGTCGGGATTGATAAACGAAATAATGAAGCCGGGCCTCAGAACTAGGTTCAAAATTACCTTTGACCCAAACAGTATCCTTGTCGGCCTTAGTCACTAAGACAAAATCAGACACTTTCAGGCTGTCCGGATGGGCCCCGGTGCGCTTGATGATAATGCCGTCTTTGGTGCGGTAGCTGATATTGCCGCCGTTCTTGTCTTTCATGCCCATCTTTCCCGTGGCTTTTCCGGCCTGAATCATCTCCTTAATCAGCTCTTTCTCTTTGTCACTGGGCCGAAAATAACCAGCAAAAACCACGTTAAATTTGACTCCAATATATTTTTCCTTACTCATATTATTTCTTTAAATTAACCAAAGCGGCTAAAGCCACTTTGACAGCCCGGGCTTCAAGTTCAACCAACTCGCCTTTGCCGCTTTGGGCTTGACTGGAATAACGGGCAATCTTGGCAGAGATATTTTTTTCGCCTTCTTGGTCAACCACCAAGAGAATTGAACCAGCCGCCACTCCCTTGACTCGAGCTAAGGTCAAAACCGTGCCAGCTTCCATGTCTTGAGCTAGAGCGCCGAACTTGGCCCAATAGTTTTTTCTTTCTTTAGTTAAGGGTGAATACAAAGCGTCAACGCTGACAGTGGGACCGACATGATAGCGTGCTTTCATTTTCTGGGCGCTATCCTCCAATGATCTCAATACGTTTCTGTCGGCTACGGCCGGAAATTGGAGCGGCACATAATCCAAGCAAGTGTGATCCTCCCTGATGACGCTGTCAGAAATAATCATATCGCCAATCTTGATATTCTTCTGGCTAGCGCCGCAAGAGCCGACGCGGATAAAAATCTTGGCTCCCAGCCTAATCAACTCCTCCATAGCAATAGCTGTGCTTGGGCCGCCAATACCAGTGGAACAAATAGTTACAGCCTGTCCCTGATATTTTCCCGTGACTACGCGGAATTCACGATTAAAAGAAATCTCTTTAGCCGAATCTAATTGCTTAGCCATGCGCAGCACCCGGCCCGGATCACCAGGCAAAAGGACTAACGGGGCGATGTCGCCCGGACGGCAAAGCAAATGAGGTTGCAATGATTGATTGTTGGTAGCCATATTATTTTATTTTATATAATTTACTTCAGGTATTAATTTGACGCCGAACTTTTTCTGAACCGCCAAAGTTATCTTCTTGGCCAACTTCAGCACATCCTTAGCCTGGGCACCGCCCAGGTTAACCAGAATCAAGGCTTGTTTTTCATAGGCGCTCACTGCTCCTTCGGGCTTACCCTTGAAACCGCATTGCTCTATCAACCAACCGGCCGCTAATTTAGCCCCATTTTTAGAGGGAAAAGACTTGATTTCGGGAAATTTAGCCTGCAAGCGCTTCAGCTTTGCCCAAGAGACTTCTGGGTTCTGAAAAAAAGAACCAGCATTTGGAATCTGAGCCGGATTAGGCAGCTTGCTGTTTCTGATTTGCATGATGGCGTCAACTAATTGCCGCGCGGTCGGACGGACAATATTCTTTTCTCCCAGGACTTGTTTGATATCGCCATAGTCCAAATGAAAATCCGGCACTCGACTCAGTTTCAAGGTGACGCTGTAGATAAAATACTTACCTTTTAGCTTTCGCTTGAAAATACTTTGGCGATAGGCAAATTGGCAAGCCGCATTATT
Organism: Patescibacteria group bacterium; assembly: GCA_022710685.1. GTDB lineage: Bacteria > Patescibacteriota > Patescibacteriia > Patescibacteriales > UBA12465 > CG1-02-41-21. The sequence goes on from JAKLGM010000027.1 coordinate 4,618, forward strand.
AAATTTTTCCATCTTCCCGGTATGCAGATTGAAAGCTTGGAGTTCATAAAAAATATCTTTCAGTTCTACGCCATAAGCGCCGATATTCTGAATCGGAGCGGCACCGACAGTACCTGGGATCAAAAATAAATTTTCTGCGCCGTAGCAACCGCGCTCCACCGCGTAATTAACTAAAGAGCTCCACCATTCGCCGCTCTTGGCTGTCAGCAAAATATAATTCTTATGCTCCTGCGGTTCTTCTAGCCCATTAATCTCATTCTTTATCACCAAACCACTGAATCCCTTGTCGGAGATCAAAGAGTTGGAGCCGCCGCCGAGGAATAGGATTGATTTCTTTCTGTCCTTAGCCCATTGCCAAGCCTCCAACAAATCCGATAAGGTTTTTACAACGACAAAATAATCTGCTGGGCCGCCAATCTTGAAGGTAGTATAATCAGCTAATATTTTTTTCTTCTCAATCTTGATCATATAAATTATTTCTTAGGATGCAATAACTTTTCCCCGATGCGGAAGACATCGCCGGCGCCCATCAAAAGCACTATGTCATTAGCCTTAACATTCGCCGCTAAATAATCCGCGGCCAAATCCAACAAAGGCAAATGTTTAATATTTAAATGGGGTGAATGTTTGCCCATCAAAGCAATCAGCTTCTGGCTAGAAACTCCACCCTGCTTTTCTCGGGCTGAGCCATAGATATCTAGCACCAAAAGCTCGTCTGTGCCCGAAAAGCTAGCGGCAAAATCAGCCAAAAACGCCTTGGTACGGCTAAAAGTATGGGGATGAAAAACCGTCACTATCCGCCGCTGAGGATAGAATTTCCTTAACCCAGCCAAGGTAGCGCGGATTTCAGTCGGATGATGGGCGTAGTCATCGACTATCAAAGCCCCCTTATACTTTCCCAAAACCTGTAAGCGGCGCTCGGTGCCGCCAAAAGCAGTCAGATATTTTTTAATTACCGCCAAATCCAACTTTAATCTCTTGGCGGTAGCAATAACCGCTAAGGCGTTAGCGATATTATGTTCGCCGGCCAAACGGATAGAAAAAGAACCCAAGCTCTTCCCTTTTTCCCACACCAAAAAATGCTGTCGGCCGTTCTTTACAGAAAAATCCGTCGCGCCATAGTCCGCTTTTTTATTTTTCAAACTATAGGTAATGACCCGACCGCGACAACGAGCGGCGGCTTTTAGAGCCAGAGGATCGTCAGCGTTAACTGCCAGAAAACCTTTAGCTGGAATCTTTTTGACGAAAGCGGCAAAGACTTGGAAATAATCTTTTCTGGTTTTGAAAAAATCCGGATGATCATAATCAATATTGTTGAGCACGACGCCAGTCGGGAAAAAATACTGCAGCTTGTTCTGATACTCATCAGTCTCAGCCACGAAATAGCGCGAAGCTCCTTTCAGAGCGCTACCCTTAAACTGCGGTACGCGGGCGCCGACCAAAACATTCGGCTTCAACCCAGCGCGATCCAAGACAAAGCCTAACCAAGCGGAAGTCGTGGTTTTCCCGTGGCTGCCGCAAACCGCTAAACCATAGTACTGGCTGAAGACTGCGCCTAAAGCTTCGGCGTAGGACAAATTCAACTGGCACTTCCCTAATAATCTTTTCTTTTGTTCTAAATATTTCATCTCCACATTATTCTTTGGACTGAAGGCGCTAGAGTGAACAATCAAATCAACTTGAGCCGGAATATTATCAACCGCAAAAGGCGCCCGAACTTTTATCTTCTCCCGTTTAAGAACCTGGTCGGTCATGAATTTTTCCGGGATATCCGAACCGGTGATTTTTACCCCGCTCTCCACTAAAAACTGGGCCAGCATAGTCATGCCCACCCCTTTTATCCCAATGAAATAGGCGGTTTTAATATTTTTTCCTTTGATAATCATAAATTAATTATAGCACAAAGAGGCAAAAAGCCAAAAAGCCGGAATAGTAACAAAAGCCTCTAAAATCCGTATACTATCATGTAAAATATTTATAATATGAAAAGAATTAATTGGAAAAGACACGCTTGCTTAACCCAGGTATTTAATACCCCGGTTTTGTCTATGGTCGGCGATCGCCGCCAAGCTAATGGGCTGTCTTTTGCCAATATTTATGTAAACTATTAACTCTAGTCATAAATTCAAATATCGGCAAAAAACATCCCGTTAAGCGGGATGTTTTTAAATAGTTCTTTAATAACAACCAAAAAAACCGATATCTTATGACTAAAAAAATCATTTTCGCTTTCGTCGCGGCCTCTTGGCTGATGAATCTGTCCTTGTCTTTCTTTTTTGCCACCTACACCGTTTTCCTACATGCCAAAGGATTGAGCCTGATGGAAATCAACCTGACCAACCTGGTATTTATGGCTTCTTGCTTCCTCCTGGAAATCCCTACCGGCGCTATCGCTGATCTGTGGGGACGGAAAAGATCAATTATCACCGGTGCTATTATCATGGCCGGCGGATTCTTCCTCTACTACCTAACCGCTTCTTTTTGGTGGTTCGTTCTAGCTGAAATCATCGGCGCCTTCGGCTCCACTTGCATCTCCGGCGCCATGGAAGCTTGGGCAGTAGACTCTCTCAAGCATTATAATTATGATGGAGACCTGGAAAAAATTTTCCAAAGGAGAGAAATCAGCCAAAGCGCCATCATCATCGGTTGCTTAGTCGGCTCTATGGTCGGCAGCCAAGATTTAGCCCTGCCCTGGCTCATGAGCGCTGGCGGTTTTCTGCTATTGGCGCTCTTTGTCGCCATTTATTTCCCAGAAAGATATTTCAGCCGGCAGAATATCAAATTGTCTTTCCGGCCGATAAAAAAAGTCGCACAGGAAAGTATCGCTTTCGGATGGAAGAACCGGCCGGTATTTTTAGTCATCGGCTTTAGCGCATTGATGTTTTTAGCGTTCCAGCCATTGAACATGTACTGGAATATCTACTCCCGGGAACGCTATGATTTTAGCGTCGTGGCTTTGGGTTTCCTATTCAGCGGAATCAGTCTGGCTATTTATCTGGGCAGCTTGGCGGCTAATTGGTGGAAAAGATTATTCGCCACCGAGATGAAGGCTCTTATTTTTTCCCAAATATTTACCGGGCTGGCTATTATCCTAGCTGGCTTAAGCGGCGCCGTCGCCCCTTATCTCATCTTCTTTTTGGGCCAAGAATTCGGTCGCGGCTTGGCTCGACCCCTAGAACGAGCCTACCTTAACCGGC
>JAKLGM010000028.1 GCA_022710685.1 Patescibacteria group bacterium
ATAAACAAGGAACTCTCTGTAACTACCGGGGTCCCGGCAGCAAAACCTGGACCGCCAAGATACTCCCAAGTTGAACCATTATAGAATTTTACTGCGCCGCGAGTAGTTCCGCCAAAATCTTCATAACCCACATAAGGCGTACCATTATCCACAAATAAAGAAGGCGTGGCAAAACTGGAAGAAAAACTCGTAGAACCGACAACCTCCCAAGAACTATTATTGTATTTAATAACACTACTAGGATAAGCTATATAAGGAGTGCCGTCATAAATGAATGATGAAAATCCGGTATTTATATTTTTGTTAGTATTGCCGATAACCTCCCAAGAAGACCCATTATATCTCTGCATTGTTACCCGATTTGAATTATTGTTATCAGCGTAAACAAAATAAGGGAAACCATTATAGACGAACAAAGAAGGAGCCAAAGAAATCACACCAGTAAACCCCCGGGCGCCAACATATTCCCAGCTCAAACCATTAAACTTCATAACTGAAGCCATATTAATATCGTAGTCCCGATATCCAACATAAGGAACGCCATTATCAACAAATAAACTCAGTGTCCCAGGCTGACCGTCAGAAAAACCGGGAGTGCCTAATACATCCCAAGAAGATCCATTATATTTTACTACTGTAGCGTGATAACTATAGCTACTGTCTCGATAAGCCAAATAAGGCGTCCCCTCATCTACAAACAAAGAAAGTGATGTTGATGTTCCGGATGAAAAACCAGGAGTACCTACGGGCTGCCAGCTCAAACCATCGAACTTCATAACTGTAGCCTTGTTAGACAAACTAGCATCTTCATAGGCCATATAGGGCGTGCCATTATAAACGTAGAGCGAAACATCAGAAACGGTACTAGCAGAAAATCCGGGTGAACCGACATTCTGCCAAGAACAACCAGTAGAATCAATCAGACAAGACGGCCCGCAATCATTGTCAATAATTCCGGCCGGGGTTAGACATTTAGGACCAGGAGTTAATACGCCGGTGGCATTGCCCAAACAGAAAGAAAGAGTATAAGAATTGCCATATTCTGTCTGCTGATAATAAAAATTATTTTGACCCGAAGTACATGGTCCATCAATTGGAGTGGGAGCGGATGGAATAATTTGCATATAAGTAGTGGTTGCCGTGCTAGAAGTAGAAAATATTTTTCCAGTATTCCACTCATCAATAGTGGGATAACGATTTTTATCGTTAAAAAACAGCTCCAAAGCAGTTTGAATTTGCTTTGCGTCACCCGCTCTCTTGGCATCACGGGACTTAGCCCGGGCATTTTGGAGGGCGATGATAGAAATAGTAGCGATGACGCCGATAATGGCGATAACTACTAAGAGTTCAATGAGAGTGAAGGCTTTTTTTTGCCTCATAAAAGAATAATTAAATTAATAACACTTGGATGCCGAATAAGCATCTAAACAACCGCTAAAACAAGAAGATGACGCCGATAGGGCGCTAAACCAATCAGCGCGACAATTATTTTCGCAAACCAATTTATCGGCAGCCGAACTGCAAGAAGCATAACAAGCATCTAAAGTTGCTTGTTGCGGTTTTTTGCCCTCACAGAAAACTAAACATTTATTATAAGTAGTATCCCGCGATTCAGCGCAAACTGGCTCGTCCGGAGCTGGGGTTGGACTTGGAGTCGGACTTGGAGTCGGTGTTGGCTTAAGCGTCGGAGTTTGTTTCGGCACCGTATATTTTATCGGCTCCGGACTCACCGGCGCCGGCGTCGGTTTTAAATCAGTTACCGGATCAACTTTAGGCAATGTCTGAGCGTCATAATCATCGCTACCATACATAAAATTATTAAATTGTTCCGGCGTCTCAAATCGATAGACTAAGCTATCATCAATGTCATATTTTAAAAACAAAAATTCCCTCAGATTAAAAGGATCGGCGATAGTATAATCGCGGCGATAGCAATAATCAGGCAGAGCGCTACAAATATCGTTACTCGTAATCAGCAGCTGGCCCAAAGCCATAATAACCAGGAACGGAACATTAGGTCCGACTGGCTTGATCAATCTAGTCATGGGCGGATTAAGGGGGCCGAGATAACCACCGATGGCGTAGGCAATCTGTTTTTCAAACCCGAAACCATCAGCGCTAAAGCCCAAAGACAAGCTTTGCATTATATCTAAGGATTTATTTTCCCAATTATCACCCTCCAATCCGTCTGTTTTGGGCTCAACTATTCTATTATAAAGGCAATCCAACTGTAAATTAATAATTTTAACCGGATCGGTGGCTGCTTCCCAATTATTCGCACAAGCCGTTCCGGCCGCTTGTGCTACCGGAACGGGAGAAAAGGACTTCTCTCCGGCAGCCAGCAATTGCCGTTCCTCAGCTAATCCTAGAAACCCCGAATAGAAAGCATCGAGCCAAGCAACTTCGGCAGATCCAATTTCAACTTTATTTCCAGCAACATCCGACAGAATAATTTTGCTCTTAGAGTTTTTTATGTAGGCATCAAGCCCATCGGATAATTCTTGCAAACCAGCCAATGATTTGGCGATTGAATCCTTTACTGTTCTGTTATCGGCCGGAACCTGGGCCGCAATACTATTTAAACGTCTTATAGCCAGAACTACGAATCCCTTAGTAATTGTCCCGGCAGGAATTTTTTTAGCATCTGATCGCTTCAAAACACTAGGCGCAACCGGAAAAACAACCGATATAGCGGCCTGTTCATTGGAAGAATTAACCACTAGCTTGTCCCCTTCCTTTTTGACTTGGACAACCACAATTTTAATCGCGTCTAAACTAAACTTCCCCGAATCCTTATTATACGCTAACGGCGGCACTGGCACTTCTATTTTGGTCGGGGTAACGCTAATAGCCGGCACCGTAATCGTCTGCTTACTAAAAGTTTTGAAAATAACCGAAGTGGCGGCTGCCGGATCAAGATTCTGGCCATCAATGACCATAATATCAAAAGGGACCAAGCCTTGGCTATCCATATGGATAGATATTTTTTCTTTACTTGGGCTGAAGAGATTATTATCTTTTGCTCGATATTCTTTAAGCGCAAAAAGAACAACCCCGAGAAGCAAGATTAAAAAGAATATTCCTAAAACGATTAACCATTTAACTTTTTGGGGCCAATTTTTCATATTATTTATTAAGATGATAAAAGCTTATTTTTTCCAATCAACCGACTTGTTCTTTTTACGACGCCAATTGATAATAAATAGGATTCCGATCAGAAATGCCGGAGCGCTGATGGGGAGAGTCCAGAATAACATATACCACTGGGACGAATCTCGGATTATATTTATCAACAGAAGTATGATGTATGATAATCCGGCCAGAGTAAAAGCGATGCCGCCGACTATTTCCCGTTTCCAGGATAGCAACAGAATAATTAACAGCAGCAATACTGGGATATTATGCATTAATAGGCCCAATAGTATCTGCCCGAAGCTTAACCCCGGCGCAATAACATCCAAGGAAAATAACGCCAAAAAACAGATAAATACTATGGACAGAATCCGAGGAGTCCAGTATATAAATTTGTTTATTTTTTTCATAAATGCAAGATAAAGCCTATTTAAATTATAGCATCTAGACAGATATTAGCCAATATAAGGCATAATATAAACATCTTGACAGAATTCGCGCCCAGCGCTATCATATACCTATACCCCAGGTATGGGTATTAACAATAATAAATATGAAAACCCAAAAAGAAAAAACATTGATAAACTTCAAGAAGGCCCAATCCCTTATAACCAAGTTGATTGAAATGTCCCAAGACAACCGCTATTGCATAGATATTATGCAACAGAACCTAGCGGTAATCGGCCTGCTTCGATCCGCCCATGAGATGCTGATGGAAAACCACCTCAACACTTGCTTCCGTAGCGCCATGGCCTCTGGCAGCGCCAAAAAGAAGCAAGAGATGACCGATGAAATTTTGAAAGTCACCAATTTATTCAATAAATAAAAGCTATGGGAAGCTGTTGCTCTAAAAATCAAAAGAAACGAAGCGGCTTCTGGCCTGGCCTATTCTCTGGTCTCATCCCCCATGCCTTTTGCATCGCCTTCCTGGTTCTTTCCCTCATCGGTGCTACGAGCGGGACGCTCTTAGCCAAAAAGTTCCTTTTGATTCCCCACTTCTTTCTTTTTCTGACTATCATTTCCTTCCTATTTGCCACCTTGAGCGCAATTTTCTACCTAAAGAAATGCCACTGCCTTTCTACCGCTGGCATCAGAAACCGCTGGAAATATCTGACAACGATGTACATAGCCACCATCGCCATCAACCTACTCATGGCCTATGTTGTCCTGCCAGCTTCTGCCAATTTAGCAGTCCAAAACAACAACCAGAAAAACGCCTCCGAACTGCTAACCACTAATATTGATGTCCAATTACCCTGCCCCGGCCATTCACCCCTGATAACCAGCGAGCTAGAAAAGGTCAGCGGAGTAGAAAATGTCGCCTTCAAACTTCCCCAAAACTTCCAGATAACCTACGATCCGAAGGAAACATCACCTCAAGAAATAGCGGCGCTGGAAATCTTTAAAACCTTTAAGTTAAAATTTAATTAATTAACATAAACCATATGAGCGAAGAGCAAAAGTGTACTTGCGGCTGCGGCTGCGGTTCTGACTGCCAATGCGGTCCGGATTGCAAATGCGGACCTGACTGCCAATGCGGTCCGGATTGTGAGTGCCAAAAATAAGCAATTATAAAACACGCCTTTCAGGGCGTGTTTTTATTTTAGATCTATTAATAGTTGGCGGCTTATTATGGAGCAAATTTTCTAACTGTCTCCCGATAACCGTTAGCGGTATCAGCATAAGCGATATAAATTATGCCATCTTCCAAAAACATATTACCCTGTAAAGTGCCGGAAACCGAAGCCTGGGAGCCGCCTAATGTTTCCCAAGACAAACCATCATACTTTTTAACAAAAATAGCCGAGCTGACACCGCTATCCTGGTAAGAGGCATAAAGGTTGCCATTATAAAAGCGAAGGCTGTGATAATTGGCTTGCCCCACACTCAAAGAACCACTAATATCAGACCAAGACGAACCGTCATACTTTTTGACATGGGCTTTTTGACCGTCATTCGCATCGCCATAGGAGACATAGACGTCGCTACCGTCAACCGCAATAGCAGGCCACCAGGCATAAAGCGGCGTCACACAAGGACTGCCGACATAAACCCAAGACGAACCTTCATATTTTTTAACCGACAAGCGAGCCGAACCACAAGTGCTATCCGAAAAAGCTACATAAGGAATCCCATTATCGTCTAAATCCAACACCGTGTATTCAGCATAACCAGCGGAAATCGCCCCGCCGCCTAAAATTGACCAAGAAGACCCATCATATTTAGCGACATAGGATTTATTATTATCGCCGCCGTCAGAAAAAGCGACATAGATGGTGGAACCATAAACCCTAGTGGTATTAAAAAGCGCATTGCCGGCTCCGCTGGAAAATGGCGGCAAGCCAAGATTTGACCAACTTGAACCATCAAAGGTCATAACCGTGCCACCGGAATAGGCATTATCACTATAGGCGACGTAGAGTTGACCGTTATAATAATTCAAATTTGGATACCAACTCATACCGGCAGTAAAGCTAGGACTGCCAACATTACTCCAACTCGAGCCGTTGTAAGTCATGGCAGAAATTTTAGATGAAACGCTATCAATAAAAGCCACATATGGCACGTTATTATGGACATAAATATTGGAACCATAAGCACCATTAGGCGAAAATCCAGCGCTACCTACTGTTTGCCAAGAGCAAGTCTCAGTTTGACAAGGATCGGGCAAAGCTACTGGTCCAGGGGCGGAACAATCTACATCCACAATCCCAGCCGGGGTCAAACATTTAGGCCCGGAAGTTAATGTGCCAGTAGTATTCCCCAAACAAAAAGAAATGGTATATGAATTACCATCATCGGTTTGCTGATAATAGATAGTATTTTCACCCGAAGTGCAGGAGCCATCAGCTGGAGTCGGAGCCGATGGGATAATCTGCATGTAGGTAGAGGTGGCGCCAGAAGAAGTAGAAAAGATAGAACCCAAAGCAAATTCTTCCGCTGTCGGATAGCGGTTATTGTCATTAAAAAACAATTCTAAAGCGGTTTGAATTTGTTTTGCGTCGCCGACTCTCTTGGCATCACGGGATTTAGCCCGGGCGTTTTGGAGGGCGATAATAGAAATAGTAGCAATCACGCCAATAATAGCGATGACAACGAGGAGTTCAATGAGAGTGAAGGCTTTTTTTTGCTTCATAAAAATAATAAAAACAGTTAATTATTGATATTAAAATTATAACATTTTATCCTGTTTTTGACAAAAAAAGAGCTCATATTTCTATGAGCTCAAAGCTTTATGCAGACTAAGTTATTTTAACAGTTCCCTTTCTGGTTCGGCTATTGTAATAAGCCAAAAACGATTTTGATTTAGGAATGTTAGCGTTGCTGTCAGGCAGGACAAAAATCTTTAAATTCCAAGAATTCAAACTGCCATCTTCAGCCTCAACGGACTGGATGATTGCCTTGACCTTGAAGACGATGTTTTTGTCTGTTTTTTGAGTAAACTCAACGGTCTTGCCGTCAAACAAGGAGGTCATTAAATCAAATTTAGATGGTCCCTCCGTAATCAGATAATTAATTTTAATACTAGCCATAACGACTTATTTTTAAATGAACGGAAATTGAGGCTTACGACTCCTCGGCTACGGATAGACATAACGTCATATCAAAACAATTATATCATATACAACGATTTTTGTCAATTTTTTACATAAACACAAACTAAACATAGCCACAATTACTTGTCCCACTCAAAACCATGGCCAAAAGCCCCCCAACGAGCAGTTTCTTCAAATTGCGGCTTTTTTAGGCCTAGATAATTAATTAAACTAGAAGGACTAAGGTCATATTTTTCCCTATCAACTTCCCCCTCCACCCTGATAGCCTCCTGATTACCGCTTTTGTCATAAGCTAAGGCCTGGAAGGTGGCCATTACCGGATCGCTCTGGCCGATAGCATAGGCGATCTTGACCATCACCTCCTTGAAGCCATTCTCCCTCAACAAATCAACCGCCACTCGCCGCGCCATATAAGCCCCAGACCTATCAACCTTGGTAGAATCCTTCCCGGAAAATGCCCCGCCACCGATAGGGATCTGCGGACCATAATTATCAACCGCTAATTTTCTTCCGGTCAGCCCTGTATCAGCCGCAAACCCTCCTTGATTCCAATCGCCAGCCGGATTGGCTAGAATTTCAAAATTAACAGACGCTTCCGAATTATTAGCATACTGCTTCCACCATTCAATTATTAATTCCCGCAATTTAATACCCGGGACCCCGCAAAAACTGGCAATTATAGTTTTAATATCATGCCCCTCAGACAGGGTGACTTGCGTCTTGCCGTCTGTCGGGTAATGATTATAGATGAACCGACAGATATCCTTGGCTAAATACATTTCCTGCGGAATCATCATCTTATTATCAGCGCAAGCATAGCCCACCATGATTCCCTGATCGCCCGCGCCACCATTATCAACACCTTGGGCTATTTCCCGGCTCT
>JAKLGM010000029.1 GCA_022710685.1 Patescibacteria group bacterium
AAAGTGGAAACCAGGGGTAATTATGCTTTCGTCGTTACTACTACCGGTACGGGAAATTTTTCTATCATCAATATCAGCAATCCGGCCAGCCCGGTCATTTCCGCTAGCGCGACTTTGACCGGCACCTTTACCGATATGGCGGTTTCTGACGATGGCAATTTCGTTTATCTGTCTTCCACTAGTAATAACGGTGAATTTGTCATTGTTAATACCACCAACAAGACTTCTCCGGGCCCGGCTTATGTTTATGGCCTGACCGGCACTCATGATGCGCTTTCAATCGCTGTCGTTGGCACTACGGTTTATATTGGGAGAGCTATAGCCGGGGCTTCTGACCCGATGCTCCATATTATTAACGCTGCCAACCCGGCCGCGGCCACCACGCTGGGGTATGTCGATGGCTCTTGGCTGCTTGATTCGGTCAATGATATTTTTGTTTCTCCGGCTCAGGATTTCCTTTATGTAGCTTCTTCGGAAAATTCCTATGATTTTCAGATCATTGATATTTATGACCCCAGCAATCCGACCTATTATTCTTCTATTAATATCGTTGGATCAAATACTGCCTTAAATGGTTCAGCTATCATCGGCTGGGACACTAATGGCAATGGCTACGAGGACAAGATTGCGTTGGGCCGATTATCCGAGGGCCGGATTTGGTTGATTGATGTTTCCAGCATTGATTATCCCTCTTTAATCCTGGCCAACGGTTATAGTGTTCCTGGCTTAGGCGCAGTTAACATAGATCATTTGGCGCTTTTTAATAGCAACCAGTATTTAGCCGTAGCCGCCGCCGCGGCCGCGCAAGAGATAACTATAGTCAATCTTGCCAACTTGTCAGTGCCGACAAACCTGGGGACGCTTAACATTTATTCTGCTAATAATTTTTATACGGCCGCGACGCCGTTATATGGCGGCGTGGCTTACAGTACTACCACCGACCGCCTGCTAGGCTCCGGCCGTCCTTTCACGACTCCTAATAATCGAAATTTTGTTATCATCAAGCCTAACTAATTATGTTTAGATTATTCAAAAAAAATAAGTCGGCCGTGACATTGATCGAGCTGTCGCTTTATATCGGATTATCAACGATAATTATTTTAGGGTCTTCTTTGTTGCTTAAGACCGTTATGGATTCCCGGAGTAAAGATACGACTATCAGCGAAGTGGAGCAGCAGGGGAATTTGGCGCTCCAAACTATTACTCGCAGCATCAGGAACGCCACCTTGGTCAATAGTCCGGCTATCGGCGCCACTTCTTCCTCGCTTTCTCTCAATACCACAGTCTCGGGTAATAATCCGACAGTGTTTAGTTTGGCGAGCGGCGTTATTTCCATGAAAGAAGGAAGTGCTACGGCTATACCCTTGACCGGATCTCGGGTTACCATTTCCAACCTATTATTCCAGAATCTAGCTCAGACCGGAACCAAAGATAATCTGCGAGTCTCTTTTACCGTAACCTACCGGGCGACTTCCACGCAGCAGCAATATCAATATAGCCGAGATTTTTTGGATTCGGCCGCTCGACGTTAATGTATGGATAATAATAAATCACAACAATCACCCGCTTTTATCACTTTGATCAGCGTTTTGATCCTATCCGCTGTCGGCTTGAGCGTCTCTGTTTTTTTGATTCTGTTTTCCGTCGGTTCTTCCCGCAATAGCTTCTCCTCGGTCCAGTCCGCTCAAGCTCGTCTTTTAGCTGCTGGTTGCGCCGAGAGCGCCTTGGAGCAGATTCGGGAATCTACCTCCTATTCTGGCACTACCAATTTGTCATTTTCCCAAGGAACTTGCTCATATACGGTCGCTTTGGGGGTTGGCGAGGCCCGAACTATCAGCGCTAGCGGAACTGTCGGAGCTGTGGTCCGGCGCTTGTCTATAAGTGTTACGGCGATTAACCCGACCATTACCGTCAGCTCCTGGCAGGAAGTGCCCTAGGCCGCTAAAAGCTTTTAGTTTTTTCCGGTTTTGTGGTATAATTAAAAATATTATAAATATTTAGCTAATTTAAAAGGTCGAGCTAAGTGAATAATAACATGATAAAATTATGAAGAATAAAAAAGCGTTTACTTTGTTAGAAATTTTATTAGTAGTCGCTGCTATCGCGATTTTAGCCGGTATTGTCATTTTGGCTATCAATCCGACCAAGCAATTGGGCGACACCAGAAATTCCCAACGCCGCATCGATGTTAATACCATCTTAAATGCGGTTTATCAGTATGCTATTGATAACAACGGCACCTTGCCGTCTGATATCACTACTACTACCTTGGAAGTCATCTGTAAGACTGGCGCCGTTACTACCAGTTCTTGCACCTGGTTAGCTCCTTTGACTACTGATGAAAAATATTTAGTGTCCATGCCGATTGATCCGTCTTATTCCGATACCAATTTCACTGGTTACGAAATCACCAAGACCGCTAACGGCCGCGTGACCGTCAGCGCACCGCATGCCGAACAGGGCGCTACTATCTCCGTTACCCGCTAGCTTAATGTTTATTGGAATCTGCTTGATTTTTGTAGCTAGAAAATCAAGCAGACTTGATTAAGCATTATTTCTAATCCTCTTTTATGACTTTGCGCAAGAAAGTAGTGCTCTATGTGCTTTTATTATCTCTAGTCTTATGGGGGGCCTTATACGGGTCCTTATTTTTGCTGTTGAAGCAAAGCTTTAAAGAGCTGGAAAATAATATTGTAGAGATTCGGATTAATCGGGTTAAAAGCAATTTAAACTTCCTGTTAGATTCGCTCCGGGCTAAGGCGGCAGATTGGGGCGAATGGGACGACGCTTATAATTTTACCATTGATCATAATGAGGAATTTATCATTGGCAATTTGAACGAAATATCCTTGGTTAACTTGGATGTCAGCTTGATTGCTTTTACTGATATCGATTCAGACGGCTTTTTTGGCTATGCCATAGATTCTGAGCAAAAATTTGATGAAAAGACTATAACCGCCGTCAAAGAGCGGGTGGCTGACGTCAGTTTCCGATCTTATTTTATGAGTGGTGATCGCCAGGAGGGAATAATAGTCCTAACCGACGATGGCTTTCCGATGGTATTGACGGCCAAGCAAGTACTTCGGAGCGACAAGAGCGGTCCGGTCGAAGCTTATCTCTTAATGGGACGTTATTTGGATCCGGACTTTGTGGATTATCGTTTTGGCGATATTAGTCTTTCTAGTACGCAAATAGAGCGTATTGATAGTCCTGATTTATCGGTTGATTTTTGGAATGCGCGGAAGAATCTTATTTTGGGCGCCTCGAGCGTGATTGCTCCGGTTGATAATAATTTGATGAATGCTTATATAATGTTTGAGGATTACAAGGGCGATCCGGCTTTTATTTTTCGCCTAGAAAGCAATCGGGAAGTTTATAACGCGGCCCAGAAGGCCCAAAATTATGTCTTTATTTCTCTTTTGGCCATCATCCTGATTTTTATCATCGTTTTCTTGCAGCTTATCTCTTGGCTATTTATTCGTCGTCTTTTAACCATTTCCCAGCAGGTCAAGCGTTATCAGGATAATCCTAATCAGGCTAATTTTGATATTAAGGTTTCTGGCGCCGATGAGCTGTCGCAACTGGCCGCCAGCTTTAACGTTCTGGTCAAGGAGATATCTTCCAATCGGGATTTCTATAAGAATTTATTGGAACGCTTGCCCGATATTATTATTTTGATTAAAGAGGGACGAGCCATCTATGTCAATTACGCCTGGGAGCAATCTACGGGCTATCGGCAGGAGGAGATTTTAGGCCAGAACATCTTGAATTTTGTCGCCGAGGAAGATCGTCCGACTATTGCTTTGAATATGCAGTCGCGTTTTGCCGGCCAGGAAGTGCCCCCCTATGAGGTCAAAGTTTTAGCTAAGGACTCCACCCCGATTACTATGCGGATTAATGCCAAGATTATTAATTATCACGGCGAAATCGTGGATTTAGCCGTGTTGACTGATGTCAGCGCCCAAGCCAAGGCGCAACTTGAAATCCAGAAGAAGGTAGATGAATTAGAACATTTGAATCGGGTGATGATTAACCGGGAAGCCAAGATGATTGAATTGAAGAAAAAAATAGCCGAACTGGAAAAAAATCAATAATTTAAAGATTGTCATGAATTACATCAATAAAAAACCGACAATATTCTTTGTGACTGCTGCTATCCTGTTTTTTATGTCTTTCAGCTTCGTCTTTTTGGTTTTTAATATCAATTATTTCGTCCGCGGCCATAAAGTAATAGTCAACCAGGAAAATAACTTATTGTTGATAGAAGCTTCGCGCAATCTAGGCGGTAGCTGGAATAAGGTTTTTTCTTCATTGGACCGCCATTTGATTGACAGGGATGCTACTTCTTTCCGAGACCAAGAATACGTGTATCTAGATGAATCCCGCCGGTCTTTAGATTTATTGCGTGATTATTACGCTAATAGCAATACCTCGCTTTCTGATAATATTGATTTATCCGGTATATTCTTGAATATCAGCCGCAATGTCAATCGGTTGGAGATTCTGTTGCCGCATTTTTATGAATTAGCCGAACAGGGGCGTTGGGATGAGGCGCGTGACTTGCGCCAAGATGAAATTGCTCAGCTGGAAAATCGCTTAGATAACTATGTCGGCTTATTTATCGATAATATCCGCCGGCAGAATTTAGAAAGCGATTCGGTCGTTTTGGTCCAACAGCAGCAGAGCAGCCGCATTTTCATTTATCTCTTCCTTTTTTATTTCTTATTGTTTATCGCCTTGCCGGTCTACGCCTTCAAGGTTTTATTGGTTTATATCGGGAATTTTTCTCGAGTTATCCACAAGATTATGGTGGGCGACATGTCGGAACGCATGCCCGCCCAGGCGGTGCCAGCCGAATTCGCGGAGTTAAGCTTGGTTTTTAACAAGATGGCGGAGCGGTTGCAAGGTATTTATAACTCCATGGAATTGAAAGTTAAAGCCAAGACCAGTGAATTAGACCGCCAGCTTTTAGCTTCCAAAGAACAAACTCTTTCTTTGGAACAGCAGAAAGATGATTTAGAGAAGACTAAGTCCTCGATCTTGAATATATTAGAAGACATTGATGAGGAAAAAAATAAATCTCAGTCCTTGGCTCAAGATTTGGAAAAATACCGCCTCGCGGTGGATAATGCCTCGGATTATATTGTTATCACTGATGCCAACGGCGTTATTCTTTATGGCAATAAAGGCCTAGAAAAGATTACTGGCTATAAAGTCAATGATTGCCTGGGGCATAAGGTTGGCACCAAGGAATTGTGGGGCGGTAATATGCCGACTGAGTTCTATGCCGAGCTTTGGGACACGGTCAAGAAGAAGAAAAAATCATTTGCAGCCGAATTTAACGATCGCCGTCGTAATGGCGAGCCTTTTGTCGCCGCCGTCACCATTTCTCCTATTTTGAATAAATCCAAAGAGGTGGAGTTTTTTGTGGCTATTGGCCGCGATATCACGGTAGCAAAACAGATTGACCGCTCTAAGAGTGAATTCGTTTCATTGGCCTCGCATCAATTGCGCACCCCTTTGACTTCGATCAAGTGGCAAGCAGAAATGATGTTTGATCAGGAGATTGCCGGTAAATTAAACAAGAAGCAAACCGAGATTATGAATGGTGTTTATGAAAGCAACCAACGCATGATTGAACTGGTTGATTCGCTTTTGAATGTCTCCCGTTTGGATTTAGGCACCTTGGAGTTAGTCGGCGATCCTAGCAACTTATCTTTAGTAGTAAAGGATGTTGTAAGTGACATGCAGTCTATGATCGTTTTGAAAAAAACAAAATTAACTGTCAGCTTAGACCCCAAATTGCCGTTATTGCAGTTAGACAAGAAGATGAGTTATCTAATTATCCAAAATTTGCTGACTAATTCTGTCAAATATAGTCCGAGTTCTAGCCCGGTTAAATTGAGTATCAAAACCGACGGTCCGGATAAAGTTTTGATTTCGGTGGTTGATAAAGGTTACGGCATTCCAGCTGCTGACCGGGAGAAGATTTTTGACAAGCTTTTTCGCGCTTCTAACGCCCATCGTTTTTCCGCCGAGGGCAATGGTCTGGGGCTGTATTTGGTAAAAGAGGTGGTTACCAGGATCGGTGGCCAGGTCTGGTTTGAATCGCATGAAGGCAAAGGGACATCTTTCTTCGTATCCTTGCCGGTAGACTTCAAGACTCTAACTAAACCTAAAAAATAATATATGTCTAAAACTAAAATAATTATTGCTAATTGGAAAATGAAAGTGCCGCATCAAGGCGCGGCTAATCTGTTGCGCCGTTTTTCCCACCTGTCATTTCCGGCTGGGATAGAAGCGGTAGTTTGTCCTGATTTTCTAGCTTTGCCCTTAGCGGCTAAGACCTTATCTCTTCGAAAGCTGAAACTGGGAGCTCAGGACGCGGCTTTTATCGACCGCGGCGCTTATACCGGTGAAATATCTCCGACTGATATAAAATCTTTGGGAGCGACTTATGTAATCTTGGGCCATAGCGAACGGCGGCAATATTTAGGCGAGACTGATGCTTTAATTAACAAAAAACTACAGGCTGTTTTAGCGGTGCCGGGGTTGATTCCGGTTGTTTGTGTTGGCGAAAAGGCCAGGGGTAAAAATCCTAAGGCAGTTTTGCAAAAACAATTAGCTGGAGCCTTTAAAGATATCAGATTGAAACCGGGCCAGCGCCTAGTTGTCGCCTATGAACCGGTTTGGGCTATCGGTACGGGTCGAGTGATAAAACGCTCGGAAGTAGTCCTGGCCCATCTTTTGATTTTAGGCTGGTTGACTAAAAGATTCTCTCCGACTCAATGCCAAGTCCTTTATGGTGGTAGTGTTGATGCTAAAAATGCGGCTAACTTTAGTGATATTTCTGTAGTTGATGGCTTGTTAGTCGGCGGCGCCAGCTTGGAGCCTAAGAGCTTTTTGACGATTTGCCGGAGTATGCTAAAATAGTTTTCATATGTATAATATTATCCCCTTGATACTAATCTTAATCAGTCTAATAGCAATCATCGCTATCATCATCCGCAAATTTCCCCAATTGGCGATTTTGGACGTGGAAAATATGCCCGCCGAGAAGGAAGAAAGGATCAA
>JAKLGM010000003.1 GCA_022710685.1 Patescibacteria group bacterium
TAGTGAGGGCACATTATGACCACTCTGTCTTCCCCCATTTCAGCTCTGAATCGGGTGGGCAAGACTACAGCCCAACGCTTCAAAAAATTAGGCCTTGAAACCGTTCAAGACCTGATTTTTTATTTCCCTTGGCGCTACGACAACTTCGGCCAAAAAATAGCTATCCAAGATATTGCCCCTGGCTCTCCAGTCAATATCGTCGGTCGCATTGATTTAATTCACAACAAAAGAAGCTTCCGCAAGAGAATGAACATTACCGAGGCCCTAGTCCAAGATGAAAGTGAGACCATCAAAGTTATCTGGTTCAATCAGCCCTTCATCACTAAGACTCTGAAAGTGGGCGACTTGGTGTCTTTGGCTGGAAAAGCCAGCCTCAAAGACGGTCAGATAATACTAATCTCACCGGCCTATGAAAAAATCTCTGACACCGAGCCGACCGAACTCATTCATACCCAAGGACTGACCCCGATTTACAGCACAACGGCTAATCTCAGCCAAAAACAAATCCGGTATTTGATTAAGCAGACGATTGATCTGGGAAAAAATATTTCTGATTGGCTGCCAGAAAACATCAAAAAAAAGCTAAAATTAATTGACCTTACTAAAGCTCTCTACCAGATTCACTTCCCGCAAGATGAAAAAGAATTGCGCCAAGCCAAAAGCCGCTTGGGATTTGCCGAGCTTTTCTTGCGCCAACTAGAAGCCCAGCGCGCTAAAAAAGAATTAGCCGATAGCATTTCTCCGGTTATAAGATTTCAAAAATCCACTACCCAGAATTTTGTCACCTCCCTGCCATTCCAGATAACCGATGACCAGAAAAAAGCCGCCTGGGAAATACTGCAAGATTTGGAAAAAGGTGCTCCGATGTCCCGTCTCCTGGAAGGTGACGTGGGCAGCGGCAAAACCCTGGTAGCCATCATCGCCCTTTTAAACGTCGCTAAGAATAATGCGCGCGGCGTCCTTTTGGCCCCCACTGAAATATTAGCCGAGCAACACTTTGCCACTATCAAAAAACTCTTGGGCAACGAAGATATCACAATCGGCCTTTTAACTAACAGCCAGAAAAAAATCAGCTTCCGCCAAGAAGAAAAGACTAAGCTCAAGCCCCAAGAAATTATCAACCGCTCCCAAATAATCATTGGCACCCACGCCCTCATTCAGCCCAAATTAGACTTTCCTGATCTAGCCCTCATTATCGTGGATGAACAGCATCGTTTTGGCGTCAAACAGCGGCAAAAGCTACTCCTTAGCCCCAAAACTAAGGCTATGCCGCATTTCCTGTCTATGACCGCCACTCCCATTCCCCGCTCCCTAGCCCTGGCTATCTATGGCAATTTGACTGTTTCGCTGATTAAAAACAAACCGCAAAACCGGCAAGAAATAATCACGAAAATAGTGACCGAAAATGAGAGGGGCAAGGCCTATGACTTTATCCGGCAAGAGATAGAAACCGGCCGCCAAGCCTTTGTAATCTGTCCCCTCATAGACCCTTCAGATCGCCTAGGCGTTAAATCGGTCAAAGAAGAACACCTGAGGTTAGATAAAGAAATATTTCCAGAACTAACAGTCGGCCTGCTTCATGGCCGCCTCAAAGGAGCAGACAAAGAAAAGATAATGCGTGATTTTTTAGATAATAAAACCCAAATATTAGTTGCTACTTCGGTTATTGAAGTTGGCATTGACGTACCAAACGCTACCATCATGATGATTGAAGGCGCTGAGCGTTTCGGTCTAGCCCAATTACATCAATTCCGTGGCCGCGTCGGCCGCGGCGAGAAGCAATCATATTGTTTTCTCTTTCCTCAAGCTGATAATGAAAACAATCAAAAAAGCCAAGAGCGCCTGGAGGCCCTAGTGAAACACCAGGATGGTTTTCTTTTGGCCAAAGAAGACTTGAAGCTCCGTGGCGCCGGAGAAATCTATGGCACTATCCAAAGCGGCTACCCCGAGCTGAAAATTGCCTCTCTCTTTGATTATGAGGTTATCAAACAAGCTCAAGAGGAAGCTAAAATATTAATCGACCAAGATCCAGAACTCAAAAAATATCCTCTGATAAAGCAGAAACTGAAAAGTAGCAATGAACCAATCCATTTAGAATAAAATAAAAAGACTTCGGATCAACGAAGTCTTTTTTCTTGAAAACTAGACCGAAGTTAGGGCCGGACCTTACCTTTGTAAACCAGGTGTCGGTCGCAGTAATTTCCCCACCATTCCCAAAATTTCTTTTGGTTGGCAAAATAGTAACCAAGGATTACTATAACGGCCAGCGGTATTAACGACCAGGGGTGGACGATAATCCAGCGAAATGCCACTTCTATAGAAGAACCGCTTGGTTTGACTTGACCGAGCATCACGCCTAAGAAGATGAAGCCCATCATGATAGCGAAGGCAACGATAGAACCGGCAGCCAGAATGGTGATTAGTTTAAACAGGTCTCTTAAAAAGAGCAAAGTTTTTTTCATTTTTCCCTAATTTTTAATGAAACAATGGTTTTATCATATTAAATATAAAGGATTTTGTCAAATTATTGACTTATACCAACAAATATGATACAATTCCCCCGGAACCTTTTAAAATTATCAAAAATGAGCTTATACCCCGGTTATTATCACAGAGGAGAAAGTGTCACTCTATTGAACGACACCCTCCAAAAAAGAAAAGATGGCGCAGTCTATGTCCAGGTAATCTATGACGAGTCAAACGACTTGAGTTCCAAAACGGTCAAATTGGATGAAATTATTTTCTCCGCCGACCCCAATAAGAACGACAAGATCAAAAACCAACTCAAAAAAGAAGCTACCAGGCCGGTTCCAATCAGAAAGCCTAAAACTGCCAAAAGTTTTATGCTTTTCCCGGCAATCAAACTAAGACTTCTCGCCTACAATCTCAACTAAACAAAAAAAATTAAAAGCGGCCTCAAAGCCGCTTTTTCATTTTACCAAATAATTTCTAAATTAATCCTTGGCTACTGCATCAACCGCCTCGGCCAAAGTCTTAACTTTAACAATCTCTATCTTGTCCGATTTTCCCAGCGATCCAATTTTGCTGTCCGGCAACATAACACGAGTAAATCCCATCTTCTCCGCCTCTTTCAATCTGGCTTCTAATTTGGCCACCGGCCGCAGTTCCCCGCCTAAGCCGACCTCACCCAAAACTAACATCCGGCGATCTAAAGGCAGGTTAAGGAGAGAGGAAACCATTGCCAAACAAACCGCCAAATCTAGAGCCGGATCACTAATCTTAAGACCGCCAACAACATTTAATATCACATCCTGGGTGCTCAAATTGACCTTCTGACGCTTAGACAGGACGGCTGTCAAAACTTGCAAACGATTAAGATCAAAGCCAGAAGCCTTGCGTTGTGGGTAGCCAAAAATAGTCTTGGTGACCAGAGCCTGGATATCTACCAAAAAGGGACGCGTCCCCTCAATAATACAACTGATAACGGAACCGGGCAAGCCACGATCGCTTTCTCCCAGAAAAACTGCGGTCGGGTTAGCCACTTCTTTGAAACCGGAGCCAGTCATTTCTAATATTCCTAACTCATTGACGCTCCCGAACCGGTTTTTACTGGCGCGGAGAATATAATAATTATTTAAAGTCTCGGTTTCCAAATATAACACCGTATCCACAATGTGTTCTAATGATTTTGGGCCGGCAATCTGGCCATCTTTAGTAATATGGCCGATTAAACAGACAGCAATATTGTAGGTTTTAGCTAATTCCAGGAATTTTACCGCGCTAGCCCTAATTTGGTTCAAGCTACCGGCCTCAGACAGCACCTGAGAAGAATAAACGGTCTGGATAGAGTCCACAATTACCAGCTTCGGTTTGACGGAAATGGCCGCCGCCACAATCTTTTCTACATGGGTCTCACTAGCAAATTTGATATTATTCAAATTGCAAGCTAAACGCTCTAAGCGCGACTTAACCTGAGCCGCTGATTCTTCGCCCGAAACATAAAGAATGGAATCATTTAGGCCGTTAGCCATTTGGGCAATCAAAGTTGATTTGCCCACTCCTGGCTCGCCACTCAAAAGAATTAATGAGCCCGGCACCAAGCCACCACCCAACACCCGGTCAATCTCACCCAAACCGACAACCGAGCGCTCTAAACTAGCCGCCTTAATCTTATTTAGATCTTCTATTTCAGCGCCCTTGATATTTTTCATTTGTTCCTTGCCACCCCGATTCGGACTGACATCTTGCGCTTCTTGCGAAATCGTGCCCCAAGCGCCACATTCTAAACAACGCCCACTCCATTTGGAGTATTGGGCGTCGCATTTAGAGCAGACAAATAAAGTATTGTGCTTTTCGGCCATAATAATAGGTTAGCGGATGCGCGGACATTCCGGGACAGTAATCATCGGATCGCCGCCGCAATTAGCCGCGCGATATTGGTCAAATTTATGGCGCTCATAAATCCAGTTAGTGCCATCACCCGTTTGCGGGGTGATGCTCAGGCGCCACAAAACCAAAGTAATACCAGCGATAATGAAGATCAAAATAGAAATCAGGATAAAGAGACGGACCGGAAACTCCTTAGGTTCAACTTTAGCCGGAGCCGGTTTAACTTTAGCAGTAATTTTTTTCTTGGTAGGCATATAGTTATATTATTTTTGCCAAGCAGCGCTCTTGGTCTTCCACTCGCCTTTAATTTTTTCAAAATTGATCAAAACGTCTTGGTTAAAAACCTTAGCCTCAGCTGACCCGACCACTTCTTTTCTCTGAGTAGAAACTAGAATCTCAGCCTGACCGGCGGTATCATCAAAATTATTAACCACGCCAGATATTGCCACGGTAGTAATGCCATAATAATCGGTATTGCCATTGTTCTGTTTTTTCAGCTGAACCACATAATCATCGGCCCAATCTTGCATCGCCGGGGTCATAAATACTTTCAAATCGCTGATATTGCCATAATTAGCTTGATTAGAGTAAGAACCGAAGCGTTCAGCGAAGGACAAGGCCATCTTTCTTAGATCCTCTGAATTCAAGGCCCGATTAGCCTCGACTGTCGGGTCAAAAACATAATCAACCTTATTCTCCTGTCCCAAAGTCTTTTCCCGCAAAGCATCGGGATTAACAATCTCTAACGGCGTGGTTGTCGCCTGATTGCCTTCATTCTGCCTCTTGTTGAAGATAAACATAAAAATAGCAGCCGCAATCAAGATGATTAAGGCAGTGCCGATGATAAAGATACCTAAACGCTTATTGTCGTCCATATGATATAAATTAAATTATAAATTATTTAGTGCCTCCGACTTCCTGCTGCAAGCTCTCTTCAAATTGCTTCTTGGCTTCTTCAATTTCCAGCAATTGCCGCGGATCAGAAGTAATCAACTGGTCCTCGGTATAGGAGGCCACCACCTTAATGGCCACGTGCTTGTTACCGGCGAAAAAGATACCCTCACCTAAGCCGCACTCTAACAATAGATACTTCTCGCCCTCGGTCAGCATGAAAGTCTTCTGAACTAAATCAATAGCCGCTGGCGATTGTTTCAATAATATCTGAAGCGAGGAATTGGTAACAATAGCCTGACCATAAGGTGAAGTCAAAAAGTCATTAACATCCTGGGTGATAGTCGTGACGCCTAAATAGTATTTGCGGCAACGTTTTACTAAGGCAAAAATAAACTTAGCGCTGTCAGCGTTTTGCATCATCCACCAAGCCTCGTCAATCACCAACATGCGCTTCTTAGTTTCGCTTCTAACCACGTTCCAAATATAGTTAACAATGGTATAAATAGCTATCGGACGTAATTCATCTTCCAGGTCGCGCACTGAAAAGCAAATCAATTGGTTGTTCATTTCCACGTTGGTCGGATTATTCAACAAGCCGGCGAAAGTACCTTCTGTATACTTTTTCATACGCTCGGCTAACTCTCCAGCACCTTCCATGCCGTCTAAAACCTGATAAAAATCAGACATAGTCGGGGGCTCAATTTGGCTCAAATCAGAGTCCGGGGTGATATCTTTCTTGGCATAGGTTTCGAGCAGAGCTCTATCCACCAAGGAATCTTCTTCGTTGGTCAAATTTCCAATCATTAATCGCACCAAACCCTTAAGGGTGATAACGGCGCTACGGATGATATCTTTAGGCTTGGCTTCGCCGCCAATAGCACGGGGTAAATCAAAAGGATTAATCTTGTTTTCACTGGAAAGTGAAATATTGATATAAGTGCCGCCCACAGCGTCTGACAAATGCTTGTATTCATACTCTGGATCAATGATAATCGTATCAGTGCCCATCATTAAAGAGCGCAGAACCTCTAATTTAATCGTATAACTTTTACCGGCACCCGAAGTAGCAAAAACCACTGAGTTGGCATTCGGCAAAGAAAAGCGATCAAACAAAATCAAACTGTTGTTGTGCCGATTAATGCCATAAAGGATGCCCTTGTCGCTGGTTAATTCCGAAGAAATAAAGGGGAAGGATGAGGCCACCGGCGAAGAATTCATATTAAAAGTGATAAACAGCTCGTCGTTACATAAAGGCAGAGTAGAATTAAAGCCTTGCTCAGCTTGGTAAAATGCCCTCTTAGAATAAACCAAACGAGAGCCGAAAATATCTTCTACTTGGTCGGACAAGCGCTCTAACTCTTCCATCGTGTCAGTATAAATAGTGACATACAAAGCGAATTGGAAGAATTTTTCCGTTCCCTGGGTAAGCGCATCGCGCAGATACTCAATATCGCGCAAAGCAGTCTCTCGAATCGGATCGCGCGGCGCGCCTTTATCAGCATCAGCTACGATTTGGGCCTCCAGGTTACCTACCCTATTCTTTAACTGTTTCAAAATCATAGCTGATTTCACCGGATAGAAGAACATGGAAACATCAAAGGTATAATTCAAATTGATAATCGGAGCGAACCAGCCGACTGAAATATAACGCGGGTAGCTGACTACAAAAATAGTACGCAAGAATTTTTTTCCTAATTGCAATGAAGTTGGACTGACTTTCAAGCTCGCCGGAGCAATCAAATCGCGCACCGATAATATACCACGGCGATAGGCTAGTTCCTCTTCAATTATTTCCTTCGTTAAATCAACGTTTTCTTCAATTTGGGAAGACACCTTAATCTTATTATCCACCACAAAAACGCCGCTTTTACTTTCGGGCTTCTTCTGCTCGGCCGCTTGTTCCGCTTGTTTGAAATTTATCATATAAAAATAATGAATAATTACTAAGCTTCCACCCTAATCTTATCGACATCAACCAAGGGTTGATTTTTAGAAGTTTCCGGATTATAGGTGCGATAATAAAGCTCGATTAATTCCTGAGTATCTAATTGATGGACATCAACCCCCAAAGAAGATAAAGATTGGGTAATGCTATCAACTCGGCGATAGAGCGACTCTTTATACTTCAAAAACTTAGCCTCTTTTAATTTTAAAGAAGTAGCCGGCCGGAAAGCTTCGCCTAAAGAAGTGAAAAACCCTTTCCGCTCATCGGAGGTGGCGCTA
Organism: Patescibacteria group bacterium; assembly: GCA_022710685.1. Lineage (GTDB taxonomy): Bacteria > Patescibacteriota > Patescibacteriia > Patescibacteriales > UBA12465 > CG1-02-41-21. Next base: position 7,468 of record JAKLGM010000003.1, read on the forward strand.
TAGGAGACGATCACATAAAAACGCTTGTTCATGATTTTGCCGATAGAAATCAATTCTTTAATATATTCAATATATTCCGCGGTCTGAATCTTCAAAAGCTTGTTGGTCTGCTCTTTTTCTTTTTGCTTCAAATAATCCAAATATTGGGAAATATTCAATTCCCTCGACTGGATGACAATTTGAATCATCGAGCTGATATTATTCAAAAATCCAACATAAGAAGCGATGACAGCGTTCTGCTCATCTTCGCTTTTTAAAGCAAAATTAATACTGGAAACAGCTAAAACTGCGCGCAAAGTACCATCCCGCATCACTACCGTATTGTCTTTTATCTCGGCAATATCTAAATACTGCTGGGTAGAAACAGCAACGTTATTTTTAGCTAATTTACTTTTCTCAGCCATGGTATTTAAAATAATTTAATAGTCAAACTAAGCGCCCAAATTGCCATTTTCCCCTTTATACTTACCCTTAGTGTCAATAATCAAAGATAATTCCTCTAACTGGGCCTCATTCAATTTTTTGTTGACAATAGTTTCCTCAAACTTCACTTCCTTGTTCTCTTTTTCCTCAAAACTAGAGCTACGATGATTCCAGACCCTCAGCCCTGGCTTTTTCAAGGTTTGAATCAAATTCAGAACAAAATAATGGAAAGGGCGACCATTGATTTTCAAAAAGGCGAAGGTACCGGCGAGCAGAAAAACCAGGATGCCGATGGTCAAAAATAAACCAAAATCAAAAATCTTGTAAGAAATGAAAATGATCAGAGCGGCGCCAAGAAAAATCAAGAATTGTCGAGTCGTGATCGGACCGATGATCTTCGCCTCCACGTCAATAAATTGCGGGACAGTATATTGTTGCATAATCTTAATCTTAGAACTTTAATTCGCTATTCAGGGTAATAATCGCCTCAACTTCTTCCGGCGTCAGATAATCTTGTTTCTGATTCATCAAAGCCGTGATTACTTGCTTGATCGGAACTCCCTGGCTCATGCTATTGTTAATAATCTTTAAGTAAGTTTTGTTGACCGGACTCTGGCGCCAAGCCGTAACGGCCGCTAAGCCCTTCTCATAGTCCTCACCTTCCAACAACTTAATGCGGCTTTTAATCTTCTTAGTAATATCATTTGGATCTTTGGCCATACGGCGAAAATTAACCAAATCCATATAGCGCAATTCGTCAATTGGGTTCATTATCCTAATCGGCTTAATATCCTCTAAACGCGGTTTAACTTTATTCTCGGCTGGCTTAACCGGGACAACCGGCCGAACCACTGGTGGCACAACTACCGGTGCTGCCTTAACCACAACCGGCGGAACCGGGATAGACGGAGCAATTGGAGCTGCTGGAGCGACCGGGACAGTTGGAACCACCGGCTTGACCGGAGCAATCTCGTGCTTTAGGTCTAAACCACCCTTAATCTCATGCTTAGTATCCAACAAAGAAGCTAAATTATAATCTGATTCATTCCGAGTAGCACTTTTAGCTAACTCTCCTAACTTCGCCAAAACTCCAGACTCCGGCTTTTTGATACTAGCTTGCTTGCGGCTAATCATGGCCGCTTTTTTGGTATCAATAGACTTCAAAAAACCGTCAGCCGCCGCCTCAGACAGAGAAAAACCAGCATCAGTTGTTGGCTTAACCAAAACTGAGCGAGTGTCAATCTTGCTCCGAACTTCACGCCAATATAATTTAGTAGTAGCAACCAATTTTTCCCCCGACTCAGGAGAAAGATTCAAATTCATTTCCACAATAGCGGCCCTGATAGCGGCTTCAATTTCTTGGTCATAAGGGTTGGCTATTGCTGAAGATTCAGCTGAAACCGATTGAACCGGGGCGACAAATAACTGGCTTAAATCCAAACCCAGATAATCAGCTACCCCTAAAAATACTTTTTCTTTCAACTCTTGAGATAATTTCTGCGCTGGCTCTTGCGCCAAAGAAAACTCATCAGCCAAATGAATGGCCAAATCATTAATCGGGATAGCCTTAATCATAATACGCATGATAATCGCGGCCAGATCAACATTATACTTATTTTCTAGGGAATCAACCACGCCCAAAATAAAGGGATTGGATACCTTTTCTTTAATTTTGGGATCTAAATTATTGAACTTCTCCAAATAATCAAACATAATTGGATTATTTATATTGGTTTTTGGCGTTTTTTAATTTCCTCTTTAATAGCCCGGGCTTCCAAAGAATTAGCCGGGTATTTACTTAATAAAGAAAATAAATCATCGGACATTTTTATCTTCATTAAATCACTGATCGGTTCAGCTACCGGCTCGGGTTTAGTTTTAACAATCGGTGAAACAATTGGAGCCTCAGCCATGGGCTCTTTAACCACTGATTTAGCAGCTGCCGGCGCAACAATCGGTTCGGGTGAAGTTGGAGCTTCTGCAACGATAGCCGGAGCAGCTGGCTGGACAACATCCAATGTTTTTTCCTCAACAACTGAAGGTGCCGGTACCTCTGGCTCCGGCATGGTTTCTCGGATAGCGGAGCTAACCGGAGTAACATCCTTCTCTATCGGGAATATCTGCCATTCTTCCTGCGGCATATTAGCCAAAGAGTCCGGGAAGAAGACTAAATTACGATATAGCTTTAATACTTTGCGCACCATTTTTTTCTCGGCCTCATCTAAAACCTTGGCATTAGCCGAGGTCGTCAAAAAGCGGGACAGGGCCACAACATTGAACATCTCACTGCCATTCTGGCTGATAAAATCCTTGAGCCAATTGGCGATAGTGCCACGCTCCTGCTTTTCACCTAAGAAAAATGGATGGCTAGTAATTACCTCCTGATTGACATACAATAATTTTTCCAACTCTTTGCGGAAAGAATCGTCCTCATACATGAGCTTGATTAATATGTAATTGTATTCATCAATAAATTCTTGATCTTCTAAAGTCAGAACGCTCAAAATATCACCTTCAAACAAATGGGCGCTATCTTCCTTCTCTTTTACCGGATCAATTTCCTTCTCCGGTTCGGGTAAAGTCGGCGGCGGCAAGAAAACATATTCTTCCTCTGGCGCATTCTGCTCGGCGAAATATTTTGCCTCATCCATTAGCGCTTTCTTCTGCTCATCTAAATAATGGGCGTAATCCAAAGGATTACCACCTAAGGCCTTGATATAACCATTAATATCTTCGCCCAACCAATCAGCTACCGGCAACAATCTGATACCGGCAATATCCATAGCCAATTTCTTAGCCTGATCATCAGCTAGAGAAAAATCTTCCCGCGCTTGATTGACTAGATTAGAAAGCTTGATTTCCTTAAAAAACAAGCCACTAACTAAATCTAGATACTTAGGCAACTTATCATCAGCGATGCTATATTTTTTGGTAATCAAGATATTAAGGTCAGCGCTAATAATGGAAGTCAAAAAATCCTTGACAGCTTGAGGCAATTTATCCAATTTTAGAGAAAAATCTTTCATAGGTTATTTAAATAAGAGAATTCAATTCGTTATCATTTCTAATCTTGTCTATATCTGTCTGTTTACTATAATTCATTAGTATCGGCAGCAGCTGTCGAACCAAATCCGGATTATCGCCCTGTTTCAACATGCTCTTAATCTTAACATAATCAATACCTTGGCCAATAGCAGTTTTAAGTGGAGTAATTTGATTACCATTCTGAATAGTATTCAATACTACTTTAGCATCCATCTTATTTAAATCACCGGCCTTAGCTTCTTTTAAATAATTAGACAAAGCCGCCACATTAATACCGGGCCCCTGTTTGTCCTTAAATGACTCCATAACATTACCTGTTAGCTTGGCATGCTGTTTGGCATAGGTGTCATCAGCATCCACTTGACCGGCAGGATTCATTTTTCTGTTGGCCAGCAAGGCATCAGATACTGGCTTTTCGTATTTGCTACCGCGGTCATAGATAGTTTTGACTACGCGGCCAAAATCCTGGCCAGAGTATTCCTTGATAGCCGACATAGTGTCAGCGTCATAAGACTTCATCTGAGTCATATTAATCTTACCGCTTTCAATCCTATTCTTGAACGTATTGCGATCAGCACTATTAGTTAAATCATAATTTAAGTGGGCTTGTTTGGAGTCAACCGTATCATTAAACTGTTTCAATAATAACGGGTTGCCCTTAAGGGCATTCTTGGCTTGATTAACATCAGACTTACTCTTAAAGCCTTCCTTGACCGCCAAAGTCATAGCTAAAGCCATCTTCTTGGTATTAGAAGTCGTGGCGTCATTTAGATTACGCAGCATATCGCCATCTGACATACCCGAAGCGGCAATCTTTTCCTGCTCCTTGGTAACCTTTTCTTCTTGGGCTTTATTCTTAGCGGCACTGGCGGCGCCGAAAGACGACTTCCAGGCATCACGAAAGCTCTCGCCGACGGCCGTCATTTGAGTCACTTTCTTGCCGGCCTTATTAGTCAAAACTGACTTCTCGATAGCGCCAGTTTTCTGGGCCACAGCATTAGCGCTCAACTTATCATTATTGCTATCCACGAAATCACCCGCATTCTTATCATACTTATATGCCTTGTTATTAACCTTAACAGCGGCATCAGAATTAACTTCAGCAAAATCCTTAAACTCTTTGCTGGTCAAATCCTTATTATTGTGTTTCAAAATTTCACCATTCTTCTTCACTTGGCCATTAGCATCCAACTCGTGGAATTTGTCGGTCTGCTTGTCATATTGATAATCCTTGCCGTTATGATTCAAACTATAATTCTTATTGGTATTCTGCCAATTCATAGCGTGGACGTCATTGCCGGTAGCAGTCTTCTCTACATAACCCTTAGTATTGGTATCATATTTATATGTCCGGCCATCCTGCTTAATCTCACCATCAGCCTTACGACTAACGTCGCGGCGCTTCTCATTCAAATCCTTGTCTCTAACAACTCGCTTTTGAATATAAGCCTTCATGTTGCCCGGGAAATTTCTGACAGCGGCCGTGCTAGTTCCAACAAAACCCTTGCCGCCAAAAACCGGCTTATCAGCCGTACCATATTTACCCCCAGTCGCCTTTCTTATTCCAGCGTCAACTGCCTTGCCTCCAAGTCTGTCAGCAGTGCCGCCGACAAATTTAGCGACACCTAAAGCGCCCCGACCGGTAGAAACAGCCGCCCTCTTACCTAAACGACCAGCGGCTCTACCAGCAGCGCGTAACGGTCGAGCACCCATAGCTTGTAATCTGCCAATGCCCTTTTTAGCCATACCGCCAGCTTGGCTGCCCAATTGCTGAGAAACCATTAAACCGCCGATAAGCATAGAAATGGAAATAGCAAATTTCATCATATGCTCCGTACTGCCAGCTTGAGTTAAGCCAACGCTCGGGGCATTAGAGGAAGCGTCCTCAAAGACGCCCTCGCCACCGGCTTCGCCTTTATCAACGATATATTGCACGTCCGGATTGCTAACACCACCCAAAGAGACGAAAGACAACCAAGTAAAGAAAGCCAGAATCGGACCGACAATCAAATTTTTAGAAAACTCCTCCCACCATTGAGCCGAATATTTTTGACCGGCCGGAAAAGAGGCTAGGAGATAGGCTAAGGGCGACAAGACAACATAAATCCAAATCATGATAATTCTAATACAGAGCGTCGCTAGCATCATAATTACGGTGATTAGGGCGATAATAGTATACATCAAGGCCAACATATATGTGCCCAAAATAGTCCAAGAACTAACCTCTTCCGAGGTGGTGGTATCGCTCATGTTCATCAAGTTCTCAATACCAAGCATGTTGGAGAGGTTACCTTCGCCCACATCCTTGAAGCCGTTGACAAAAGTCAACATGATGACCTGGGTAAAATCAATGAAGACGCCACAAATCAATTTAGAAAAATTAATCAAGATAGCCATCAAGATCAATTTGGGTAATAATTTTTTGAAGCTATACTGCTCAACCTGTAAAATGGTAGCAAAAGCGATAATCAAGAGGATTAAAATAAAAAACATGTTGCAGACATCGCGGACGATAGTCCAGCCATATTGGATCGGCTGGGCGTTAATGAAATTATTATACTGAGCCACGGCAATCAAACCCCACATCACGAGCATTAAAAGCTTGCCCAAAACCCAGATGATACCGTAAACCATCCAAGACAAAGCCTCGGCGATAAAATCACCGACACCAGCATGAGCATAATTAGCCAAAACAAAACTACCTAAAACTACTAGGCAAATGGAAAGTATTTGTTTTTTGTTGGCTTTTATTTTCATTTTATATTTATTATAGCCCCAGAACTTTAGCTAATTCATCCACTAATGCTTGGCCGATTTCTAATGCTGCTTCAGTAAACTTAGCCAAGATATAAACAATAACGCAAATAATAGTGATAATAATCAACCAAATGGTGCCGCAGCAAGCGTTAGCCAGACAACAGCAGCCCTGTTCTACCATGCCGATAGAGTCGCCAAACGATTTAGCTTTCTTCGGGGCTCGCTTGGCCAATTCGGCCGGAATCCACTCGTGCCCCAACTTTGGGAACATCTTGGGAAATATCATGTTCAAAAAAACAAACAGGTCAATCGCGAAAATAGAAGTACCAAAACTATAAAAAATAATATTCTGCCAAAAGACTTTCAACAGCTTGCCCAAAGTATCCTTGATCTTGTCCATCGCCTTGTTAGAACTGGCCGGATCGGATTCTTTTTTTGATTGGGCTTGCTGTAGCTCCTGCAATCTAGCGGCATTACCCATTTGAGCTAAAGGGCTATAAGGACCGAAATCAATATCTTCCTCTTCGTCCTCATCTTCATCTTGGTCATCAGCGACTTCATTGGCAGCTTCATTCTGAATGCGAGCTTGATTCTTGGCTTGAGCCAATTTAGCGGCCATGGCCGTCTCATTGATTTTATTAGGGGATGGGATATGAGCTAAACGTTGGTCTATATTTTGCGCTGCCTCTGATCCGCCCTGTATAGAGCCTGGGATATGAGCTAAACGTTGGTCTATATTTTGCGCTGCCTCTGATCCGCCCTGTATTGGATAATCTTTATGAATAGCCATAATTAGAAATCTATCGCATTAATTCTTATTATATTTTACTACAAAACAAAAAAAAGGGCAACAAAAGGAGGAGCTAATTAGCTCCTCCTTAAAGAATATATCTATTAATATGTCAATAGCCTACATCATCCCACCCATTCCGGCCATTGGGTTGGCATGGTGGTCATCGCAAGCGCAGCCTTTTTCCGATATTTTGTCAGTTACTACCGCCTCGGTAGTCAAAAACATCATAGCAGCGGAAGCGGCGTTTTCCAGGGCACTCCGGACCACTTTAGTTGGATCAACCACCCCAGCTTTAACCAAATCTTCAAACTTGTCGGTTGCCGCATTATAACCGACGGGCTGGCTGCCGGACTCATTTTCTTTGATAATGTGATACAAGACTAAAGAACCATCCTTACCGGCATTAGCAGCAATCTGCTTGATTGGCTCAATTACAGCGCTGTCAATAATTTCAGTCCCGACTGAGTCAGATTTCTCGCCTTTATTCAATTTTGATAAAATCTTTCCAGCTAACACCAGAGCTAAACCTCCCCCTGGAACGATACCCTCGGCTACCGCCGCCTTAGTGGCGTTTAGGGCGTCTTCAATCCGATCTTTTTTCTCCTTCATCTCCGTTTCAGTCGCGGCGCCAACTTTGATGACCGCCACGCCGCCGGATAATTTAGCTAAGCGTTCCTGCAACTTATCTTTGTCAAAATCAGATTCGGATAATTCAATCTCCTGCTTAATCTGATCTACTCTTCCTTTTATCTTCTCGGGCTCGCCTTGGCCGCCGACAATAGTAGTGTTGTCTTTAGAAGAAATAACCTTGCGAGCGCGACCTAAATCAGCCAACTCTACTCCGTCTAATTTCAAACCCAGTTCATTAGATATCACTCGGCCGCCAGTCAAAATAGCAATGTCTTCCAATAAAGCCTTACGCCGATCGCCAAAACCTGGAGCCTTGATGCCCAAGACATTGAAAGTGCCACGCAATTTATTCAAGACAAAAGTAGTTAGCGCCTCGCCCTCAATTTCCTCGGCGATGATAACAATATCTTTCTTGCCGGACTGGATTACCTTTTCCAATATCGGCAAAATTTCCTGGACAGAACTTATCTTCTTGTCAGTTAATAATATATAGGGGTCGGAGAATTCGGCCTTCATTGAACCGGTGTTAGTAATCATATAGGGCGAAACATAGCCTTTATCAAACTGCATGCCTTCCACCACTTCTTTTTCCACACCGAAAGATTGGCCTTCTTCTACGGTGATAACGCCATCCTTGCCAACGCTGTCCATAGCCTCGGCGATAATAGAGCCAATATTAGCGTCATTGGCGGAGATAGAAGCGACTTGAGCAATTTCCTCTTTAGTAGAAATTGTCTTGCTCATCGCCTTTAACTCAGCCACAATTTCAGCCACTCGCTTTTCCATGCCGACCCTGATTTCAATCGGATTAACGCCGGCCGAAACTAACTTCAAACCTTCCTGGATGATAGCTTGGGCTAGAATAGTCGCGGTAGTGGTACCGTCACCGGCCGCATCATTAGTTTTGGCGGCGACTTCTTTGATAATTTCAGCGCCGATATTTTCCACCTTGTCCTCTAATTCAATTTCTCGCGCCACACTAACGCCATCTTTGGTAATAGCCGGAGCGCCATAGCCCTTATCCAAAACTACATTGCGGCCCTTGGGACCGAGAGTCACCTTGACGGCATTGGCTAATTTATCTACGCCGCGCTTCAAAGCGCTGCGCGCTTCTTCGTCAAAAATAATTCTTTTTGCCATATCGTTAATGTTAGTTAATTATTCCTAAAATATCGGCTTCGTTTACTAAAAAATATTTAGTTCCATCTAAATCAACCTCTTCACTACTATAGCTCCGCTTGAACATTACTTGGTCGCCGACCTTGACGGCCATGGGCGCCCGAGTTCCGTTGTCCAATAATTTCCCCGCTCCTAAGGCCAAAATCTCGCCTCTTTCCGGACCATTGGGCTGAGATGATTCCGGCAACACGATGCCGCTCTTAGTAGCTTCGGCTTTAGGCGCCGGCTTGATCAACACATTGTTGTTTAATGGTTGCAAAGTCATATTATTTGCAGTTAATTATAATTTATTTGGCACTCTATCAAAGAGAGTGCTAAGATATTTTAGCACATCTTACGCTCACGTCAAGCTAGCAAAAAAACCTGCCCGAAAGCAGGTTTTATCATTAAAAATCAGGGTTGTTGTTAGCCACGGATAGAAGCTTCTATCTTGATGCGGCCGTTAAACTGCGGGTCAGAAGCCACTAAAGCCGCAACCTTCATCAAGCGGTCCATATTGCCGCTATTGCCCAAGAGCAACAGATAGAAAGGGCTTTCTAAATCATGCTCCATCTTGCCATGATGAAAAGCAATCTCAGCCAGCTTAGTCAGCTCGGTCCGCAAATATTCATCACTGACGCCATATTGGGCGCTGGCGGAATTGAAGAATTGCTGGTCGCCGACTTTGATGAAACGTTCGTCAAAATCAATGGCGGAAACGATGATTCCAGATTCATTGTGCTTCTCCTTGCCCGGAGCAAAATCAGCCATGTGATAGTATTCACTGCCGACTTCTTGCGCTAAGCGCTTGGTAAAAATCTCTCCCAGCTCATCGGATGTTTCCGGCAAAGCCGAAATCCCTAGCCAAGAAAAAATTTCGTCCACTGATCTTTCTTCAGCTATCATCTTCTGCAATTCCTTGAAAGCTAAACCAGCAGCGCCGCAACCCACATGGCTAGCAATAGCTTCCGGTCGGTCAGCTCTAGACTTTAGATTGTTGATGAAAGCCTCCCGTTCCGCCGGAGAGAATAATAATAATATTCCCTGCCCGGCTAAGCCGGACTTCTCCATTATCGCATCAGACGGCTCAAAGCGGCCATCAGAGCAGCAAGCGCATTTCTTTTTAACAGCAAAAGCAGCTTCCGGCAATTCTTTCATAATAGCGGAAAAATCTTCTCCAGCTTGCAATCGTTCCAATAAGTTGATTGGTTCAATCGCGATTTTTTCAGGTTGAGACATGGTCTCGTGGTTACTCTCCATACAAATTGGTTTTTATATTAACTAAATGAACTCTATTTTATATTATTCAAATTTCTCCAGCGTTTAACCGCCTTGGAGCGAGCTAATTGCTTCTCAATCAAACCACTGATTTCAGCAAATTGAGCCGCATCAATATCCTTCCATTTCTTCATTTCTTCCGCCTTTTTCTTAGCTTCTTCAATCCGAGCCTCATCCAACTCCACTGCTAATTCTGCGGTATCAGCCAAGATAACAATCTTGTTTTTCATCACCTCCACGAAGCCGCCGGAAACGGAAATGACTTCATTTTCTCCGCTGATCTTTTTTAGTTCGATCACTCCCGTGCGCAAAATAGCCACCAACGGAATATGGTCAGGCAAAACGGTTATTTCGCCCGACTGGGTCGGTACGCTCGCCTGGAGCACTTCCTCTTTCAAGACGATGCGCTCTGGGGTCACGATTTCAAATTTAATTGTTTTTTTATCCGTTGACATAATATATTTTTATCCTATAATAACCATTAAAGGTAGTGCCTGTTTTATACGGGCTCTCTACGTGCAATGGAAGAACTTCTTTAACTAGAGGTTCTTTTGTTATACTAAAAAACAACAAACTACTTGGCCACATCATCAATACTGCCCTTCATGTAGAAGTCGCCTTCATTTTTGTTATCATGTTTGCCATCCAAAATCTCCTTGAAGCTTCTGATGGTATCAGCCAACTTTACATATTTACCCGGATGACCGGTGAAGGTCTCAGCCACAAAGAAAGGCTGAGACAAAAATCTCTGCACCTTACGAGCGCGGGAAACGATCAACTTATCTTCATTGGATAATTCTTCCATGCCTAAAATAGCAATGATATCTTGTAAGTCCTTGTAGCGTTGCAAAATCTTCTGGACGCCGCGCGCCACCTCATAGTGTTCCTGACCGACAACTTTCGGGTCTAAGATGATAGAGGAGGAATCAAGCGGATCAACCGCCGGATAAATACCCAACTCCGACAAAGAGCGAGACAACACCACGGTAGAATCTAGATGGCCGAAAGTAGTAGCCGGAGCTGGATCAGTCAAATCGTCCGCCGGCACATAAACCGCCTGAATGGAGGTAATAGAGCCATTCTTGGTAGAAGCGATTCTCTCCTGTAGTTCACCCATTTCCGTTGCCAAGGTCGGCTGATAGCCCACAGCGCTTGGCATGCGGCCTAACAAAGCGGACACTTCGGAGCCAGCCTGGGTAAAACGGAAAATATTATCAACGAAGAACAGCACATCTTGATTTTGTTCATCACGGAAGTATTCCGCGATAGACAAACCGGACAAAGCGACGCGAGCGCGGGATCCCGGCGGTTCATTCATTTGACCGAAAACCATGGACACCTTGTCCAACACGCCGCTATCTTTAAACTCATGATATAAGTCATTACCTTCTCTGGTTCTTTCACCGACACCGGCAAAAACAGAATAGCCGCCATGTTCTGAAGCGATATTATGGATTAACTCTTGGATAATAACGGTTTTGCCGACACCGGCGCCACCGAACATGCCCACCTTACCGCCTTTGACGATCGGGCAGATCAAATCAATAACCTTGATACCAGTTTCCAGAATCTCAGTTTTGATTGATTGATCGGTAAATTTCGGAGCTGTTCGATGAATTGGATATTTCTTCTCAGTTTTGACCACAGCGCCACCATCAACGGTCTCACCCAAAACATTAAAAATACGACCCAAGGTTTCCTTACCGACCGGCACGCTAATTGGAGCGCCGGAATCGATGACTTCATCGCCACGCTTCAAGCCGTCAGTAGTTCCCATCGCAATAGTTCTAACTAAATTAGAACCAGTGTGCTGGGCCACTTCTAAAACTAGGCGCTGGCCTTTATTATCAACCTCTAAAGCATTATGGATCTCTGGCAGCTTGTCGGCGAAATAGACGTCGACGACGACACCAATGATCTGCTTGATAATTCCTGTGTTTTTCTTGTCAGACATATTATTGACAAATTATTTTATTTATGTTAATTTAGATTAAATTTCAAAAAGTCCTTTTATTATGAAAATAGCAGTAATAATTTCTTGGCTGGAAACCCCAATTGGCATTCTATGTTTTTTCGGTAGTTTCTTCGGTTTATTGGGAATCGGATTAGTGCTTAACTACACTATCATCGTTACCGACCCCAAAGAACAAATTAATGTTTTTGTCGGGGCTATGATGATAGTTTATGCCCTGGCTTTTTTTGCCGGAGCCCACTATTTCAAAACCAAACCGAAAGAATAATCTTTCCCAGCCTCAGCTTTAACCGCTCCCTCAAAAGAGCGGTTTTTTATTTAGGCCAAAGCATTGGCGCCGGCGCTGATTTCCGCAATCTCAGCGGTAATACTAGCTTGACGCGCTTTGTTGTAGAACAAAGTCAATTCGCTCACCATATCCGAAGCGGCTTCAGTCGCTTGATGCATGGCGGTCATTCGAGCGCTATGCTCAGAAGCGTTTGATTCTAATAACGCTTGATACAATTGGACCTCAATCAGGCGCGGCACAATCCGGTCCAATACTTCATTAGCGCTTGGTTCAAAAGCATACTCATATATAAATTCGCCTGACTGTAAATGTTTCTTTTCTTTTTCTTCAATATACTCCTTGCTGGTACCGACAGCTTCGTCTTTTCCAACCACGCCCAAATATTGATCTTCGGCTGAAATATCAACTGGCAATAACTGCTTGACGCGCGGCTCTTGCTTGACGCCACTGATAAAGTCAGTATAGGCCAGCATGATTTTGTCATACTTACCGGATAAATATTCCGCCGTCGCCATGCGAGCAATCGGATTAGTCTCAGCGGCGGATAAAACTAAGTCGGCTTTTTCAAATTCAGCTGCGATATGATATCCTTGTGGCGCCAAAATTCCACCCTTCCTGCCAACTAATACAATCTCGGTGTCAACATCATGCTTCTTAATTGATTCTTTAACTTTGGAAATAACAGCCGCATTAAAACCGCCACATAAACCGCGATTAGAGCTAATTAAAATTAGCCCTACTTTTTTGACCTCTTTTCTCTTGGTCAAAAGCGGGTGGCTCATTTCATCCCTTTTCTCAGCTAATTTAGCCAAATGTAAAACCGTCTCCCAGCTTAAATTAGCATAAGTGCGAGTTTTGAGAACCGCTTCTACGGCTTTTCTCATTTTAGCCGCCGCCACCATCTCCATTGCTTTAGTAATCTTCTTGGTGTTTGAAACTGACTTTATACGGCGGGATATTTCCTTGGTCTTAGCCATATTTATTTAATCAAATAATCCAAAGTTGCTTTGTAATCTTCAATAACCTTCTTCAATTCGGCTTCAATCTCGTCGGTCAATTCTTTCTTCTCTTCAATTAAAGCCAAAGCTTTATTGTTCAAATCAGCATACTGGAATAATCCAGCTTCAAACTCTCTAATTTTTTCCACCGGCACATCATCTACGTAGCTGTTGATCAAGGCATAATAAATCAAAACCTGCTTGGCAACATGAACCGGCAAATATTGTTCCTGCTTGAAAATTTCATACAATCTCTTGCCTCTTTCCAATTTCTTCTTGGTGTCTTCATCAAGATCGGAACCGAATTGGGCAAAAGCCGCTAACTCGCGATATTGCGCTGCCTCTAGGCGCATCTTGCCGGCCACTTTTTTCATGGCCTTGATTTGAGCCGAAGAACCGACGCGAGAGACGGACAAACCGGCGTTCACTGACGGGCGCTGACCTTGGTAGAATAAATCCGGCTCCAAATAAATCTGACCATCGGTAATGGAAATAACATTGGTTGGAATATAAGCGGAAACATCGCCGGCCTGGGTTTCAATGATTGGCAAAGCAGTGATAGAGCCACCGCCAAAATCCTTGTTTAGCTTGCAAGCACGTTCCAGTAATCTGGAATGGAGATAAAAGACATCACCCGGATAAGCTTCGCGGCCCGGAGGACGGCGGAGTAATAATGATATTTCACGGTAAGCTACAGCATGCTTGGATAAATCATCATAAATAATTAGAACATCTTCACCCTGATCCAGAAAATATTCAGCCATAGCACAACCGGCATAAGGGGCGATATACAACAATGAAGCGGAAGTAGAAGCGCCGGCCAAAACAATCGTGGTATAGCTCATAGCGCCAGCTTCTTCTAATTTAGCCACGATATTGGCAATCTTAGATTCCTTCTGACCAATCGCGACATAGACGCACTTCATATTCTGGCCTTTCTGGTTAATGATAGTATCAATCGCGATAGCCGTCTTACCAATCTGGCGATCACCGATGATCAGTTCTCTCTGGCCACGGCCAATCGGAATCATAGCGTCAATCGCCTTGATACCGGTCTGCACCGGCTCTTTGACTGAAGCGCGGGTAATAACGCCCGGAGCTATCTTTTCTACCGGATAAAATTTAGCGGCTTCAATCTTGCCCTTGCCATCAAGCGGTTCGCCTAAAGGGTTAACAACCCGGCCGACCATGTTCGGACCAACTGGAACTTCTAAAATTCTCTTGGTGCAAGCCACCTCATCGCCCTCCTTAATCGCCATATAATCGCCCAGAACGATAGCGCCGACTAGGCCTTCTTCTAAATTCAAGGCGACGCCTACAATCTCCTGACCGCCGGATTTGAATAACAAAATTTCCGACATCATAGCGTCGGACAAACCGGAAACCAAAGCGATGCCGTCAGATACTTTTAAAACCCGACCGACAGTCTGCTCCTTGGCCGCGGCTTCAAAGCCAGCAATCCGATCCTTCAATTGATTAATAATAAAATCTTTCGTCGTTGACATATATTTTTTATATTCTTATTTAAATAAAATTATTTATTTTTTCATGCTCTCTTTTAAATCCCAAACTGCGGTCTTCAAACTGGCATCAACTATCTTGTCTTCATAACGGACCACAAAACCGCCTAAAATTTCCGGAGACACTTTTTCGGTCAATAGTATTTTTTTAGCTCCGGTCTTCTCCAGCAGATAAGATTCAATAGCTTGGCGCATTTCAGCGGTTAAATTACGGGCGCTTTCAACCTCAACCGGAACTTCGCCCGCCTCTTTGTTCCAAATAGCCACCAAAGCGTCTAAAATTTCAGGCAAACGATTAGTCTCCCGACTATCTGACAAAATCTGAATAAAACTATCCAAAACAGCGCCAACCTCAGCTTCAGGCTTATCGGCCAGAGCCAAAGCTAGACCAGCAGCATATTGTCGGGCTGATATTTTCATAATTATTGCTTAACAATCTTATTAATTAACTCCTTGTCTTTGGCATCAGTCATTTTTTCCTTGATAACCTTTTCCACAGCTAAAACTACCAATTCGGCCACTTCCTGGCGCATCTCTTTTAATGACTCCTCTTTTTCCTGAGCGATGCGCGCTTTTTCCCCGGCAATAATGGCCGCTACTTCCTGCTTAGTCTTCTCAATCAACTTCTGTTTGTTCTGCTCCGCAGACTGATTAGCATTTTCAATAATTGCCAAAGCTTCTTTTTTGGCTTCATTGGTAATTCGCACCTGCTCGGCGTTAGCCTCGGTTAATTTCTTCTCTACTTCCTTGGCGTCGTCCAAGCTCTTCTCAATCGTCTGAGTTCTCTCCTGCATCA
The DNA here is from genome assembly GCA_022710685.1 of Patescibacteria group bacterium. Lineage (GTDB taxonomy): Bacteria > Patescibacteriota > Patescibacteriia > Patescibacteriales > UBA12465 > CG1-02-41-21. Next base: position 23,127 of record JAKLGM010000003.1, read on the forward strand.
CCTTAGCAATTGGCTTGAAGGCGAATTTGTAGAGCACGAAAAAAATGATGGCGAAGTTTATCAACTGAGCCAAGAATAATTTCAAATCGATGTGGAAGATGGAAATTAATGATTCCATATAAAAAATGATTAATTATATAATAGTTTCACCTCTGCCCCGGATAAGGGGCAGCACGTCAAACTACTATTTGATACTGAAAGCGATAACTAACGCATAAATAGCGATAGCTTCGGCAAAAGCGCAAGCCAAAAGCATCGGGACCAAAATCTTGCCGGAAGCTTCCGGGTTGCGGCCGATGGATTCCATAGCTTTAGCGCCGATGAAACCGATACCTAAACCGGTTCCGATAGAGCCCAAACCGATGGTCAGAGCTTTGGCTAACATCACGTTTTCCATAGTGTTATTAATAATTATTTATATTTATTAACTATTTTTCTAATTAATGCTCCTCGGCAGTCGTAGCGATAGACAAATATATCAGGACTAGGATAGAAAATATTAATGCTTGAATCAGACCGACAATAATCTCCAAAAACATGAAAGGCAGAGGTAGACCGAAAGCTAAGATAGCAGACATGGAGGCCAAGAGAACTTCACCCGCGAAAATATTACCAAAGAGACGAAAAGACAGACTGGCAATCTTAGCGAACTCACCCACAATTTCAATCACGCCGACAAAAAACTTGATTGGATTAATCAGCAATATGGTCGGTTCTTTGATAATCTTTTTTGGAATCTCTAACAATATCTTGAAATTTAAAAACTTGTTCAAATATTTCCACCAACCGACCACGACCACGCCCAAAATATGGCTAGCCACGACAGCAATTGTTGCCAAAGCCAGAGTAGTATTCAAATCAGCAGTGGCGCCACGAAAGTACGGGATAAATAATTTATGCTCACCCTCAGCCACGATTTGACCGATGGAGCCGACGCCTGGTAATAGTCCCATCCAATTATTCAAAAGGATAAAGAAAAAGAAAGCTAGAACGAAGGGGGCGAATTGCAAAGTCTTTTTGCGGCTACCGGTAACAGAATCAAAGATGCCAAAGAAAGCCTCAAACACCATTTCCAATCCATTTTGCAAACCGCGCGGCACTAACTTTATCTTCTTCCGTTTCAAAGATAACGCCAAGATGATTACGATAATTACTACTAACCAAGAATTCAACATGGAATTGGTTATCGGAAAACCACCGACATGGAAAACCGGTTCAGCATAAAGAGTGTTCTCGTGTAAGATTTCCTCTTTAACTTCAACATTAGTATTTGTTTGTTCTGCGCTATGAGCCATATTATTTACGCTTCTCAATATTTTTATACTCCTTCAAGGCATCTTTGACCAAGCCCGCCATGGAAATGACGAAAGACAGACCGACAACAATTAGAAACCACTTAGGCGAGCTATTATATCTATTATCTAACCATTTACCCAATAAAACCCCTAAAAGCACCGGGAAGACGATCCAGGCCGAGAGCCGGAAAAACATCTTTAAAGGCTCTACCCAGTAGTTTTTGTCATTTTTCTTCTCTTCCATAGACGGCGCCAAACAAAACAAGAGCTAAAGCCCTTGATAGTCAATTAGGCAAAATTTATTTTTTTCTTAACATTTTATTATATGTGTAGACCCCCAAAAAAGTCAAGGGTGGGGCAAAATTGAAATAATTGACAATCTGGGCGAAACATTACAATATGGCCAGAAAAATAAAAAAGCCATCACTAAAGAGTAATGGCTTACAAAAAATCTTTCCAAAGAACAATGATTAATTCTCAATTTTCCGGCAGATAACAACACGCAAAGAAGCACATAGATCAGCATCGTGATGATTACGAACGAGCAATCCAGAATCATCGAAATCGCCGACGCTAATACGACTACCATCCGAACGCAGAACAGCCGAACGATGAAGCCAATTAGCGGCCATCCTTTCTCCTTTTAATTTAAAAAGTGAAATAATAGCTTCACTAAAAACGTGGGGGTTAACCCGCTCGCATCCAGAAAAATTTTTAGCAATTTCTAGGTCCTGCTTGCCATAATTTACATTAGCGCCAATCGGCTGAAAATTAATCAAACAGTAATTGGCCGCCTCTGCTGGCTGGACATTCCAAGTGTTTTCAGCTTCTTCTAAATACCAGTCGTTGTTATTATAAAAACAAGGTTGCTGGAATTTATCTACGCCGACAATTTCTCTCTGACGACACAATGTCTGCCCAATAATATAAACCAGCCTCCAATCAGCTTTCCCACTTTTATTTGCGGCAGCACAAGTCAGAATGGTTTTTTCACTGTAGCAAACGGAAGAATCCAGGGGCGGCGATACACCCCAGACGGAACAAACGGCTTCAGCAGTCAACACTTTGTCAGCGCCTAAAATATCGGCGGCGGCCGCCATAGTTATCGGCTCGCAGCAATCACTGTCTACTTTTGAGAACTTCTTAGGGTTATCCAAAAAAGATTCCAACTCTTCAAATCCAATACTTCCGTCTTTTATCATCCGGAAAAAATCTTCTAACTGCTCGGCCGTCACTGACGACTGAGTGATAACGACCTTTTTTCTCATAGTCATCACAGATTAGGGAGAATAAAACAATAGGTAAATTGTAAAAATGCTTCCTCAAGCATGCTACTAACTTCTATTTTTGTCAATGACATACTAAAACACCTCATATTCTGAGGTGTTTTATATGAAATACCAGTAATTGCAGCTTATATCCCAAAGATCCTCTGGGCATTCTTATGGGTTTTATCCCCCACCTCGGCTTGATTCAGCCCTTTTAATTCACCAATCTTTTGGGCCACATACTGAACATAGAGTGGCTCATTGCGCTTACCCCGAAAAGGGGTCGGCGCCATGTACGGGGCATCGGTTTCAATCATTATTTTCTCTAAAGGAAAATTACGGATTACACTATCCCAATTTTTGGCAAATGTGACGAGACCAGTAAAAGAAATCATTAAATTTAATTTCCGATATTCTTCCGCCAAGGCTTCGTCGCCAGAGAAACAATGGATCACGCCCCATTCCTTTACCTGATCTTTTTTATACTGCTGATAGAATTCCTGCATGATAGGCAGGAGATCTTGATGGGCTTCACGACAATGGATAATTACCGGCAGATTAAGGTTGTGGGCCAGGAGTAATAATTCTTTAAAAACTTTCTGTTGCTTGGCTTTAACCGCCTCAATATCTTTTTCCTGATCAATATGAAAATAATCTAAACCAATCTCGCCGATAGCGACAACTTTTTTATTGTCTTTGGCCAACTTAAAATATTTGTCATAATCAAACTCTTCGGCGCGGGAATGAAACTCATAGTTCCCTTCATCGCCTTCATGCTTGACCATAATGTCTTCTAGGTGAATCGGATGTAAGCCAATAGCGGCGTAGACTCCTTTACCATATTTATTAGCATAGTCTACGGCTCGCTCTGAGGTTTTATATTCAGCGCCAACTAGAATCATTTCCGTCTGGTTGTCTAAACTCCGTTTGATTACTTCGTCAGCATCATCTTTAAAATCCTTGAAGTTCAAGTGACAATGGGTATCAATATACATATATTATAGTTTTATCTCTTCAATTAATTTTTCATCTTTCCGGCTCAAATCTTTAGGAATCTTGACAGTCACTTCTACTAAGTGGTCGCCCCGATAACGGCTATTTAACTTAGGGACCCCCTTGTCCTTTAAACGGAAAACGGTTTGGGATTGGGTACCAGCCGGGATTTTCAACTTCAATTCCCCGTCAACCGTATCGACCTCGATTTTGTCTCCCAAAATGGCCTGTTTAATATTAATAGTCTCCTTGGTGTGGATGTCATAGCCGGCCCGGAAGAATTTTTTGCTCGGGGTAACGCGAATATGCAAGAAAAGATCGCCTGCCGGAGCGCCTTTGACGCCGGCTTCACCCTGACCCGAGAGCCTAATGGTCTCGCCGCTATCAATGCCGGCCGGAATTTTTACTTTCAATTTGGCGGTGGTCTGTTTGACGCCGCGGCCTTGGCAATTATGGCATTTCTCGCTATAACTCTTGCCTTCGCCCTGGCAATGAGGACAGACTGACTCAACGCGCATATTACCCAAAATGGTTCGCTGAACCGAAGCTACCTTGCCCTGGCCATTACAAGTCTTGCAAGTCTCCACCTTAGCCCCAGGCTCAGCGCCCGAGCCTTTACAGTGGGAACAATTTTCCAAACGCTGGAAGTTAATTTCCTTTTCGGCGCCAAAAACCGCTTCCATAAAATCAATGGTGATAGCTATTTCCATGTCATCGCCGCGACTGCGTCTCTGATTGCGGCCGCGGGACGAAGAAAAGCCGAACATATCTCCCATGCCGCCAAATAGATCACCTAAGTCGCCAAAATCATAATTACCACCTTGATAATTCTGCCAGTTAAACCCAGCACCGCCGGCTTGACCATTTTGAAAACCAGAACCGAACTGATCGTATTGCTGCCGCTTCTCCGCGTTGCCTAAAACCTGGTAGGCCTCATTAATTTCCTTAAACTTCTCGGCGTTGCCGCCTTTGTCCGGATGATGTTCATGGGCCAATTTGCGAAAAGCAGCCTTGATTTCATCTTGGCTGGCAGTTTTATTGACGCCTAATGATTTGTAGTAATCTTTATTCATAATAAAAAATTTCTTGATAACTTTTTAACGGTTTCTTAAACCCCAATATTGTATAATTAATAGTCTGATGGGGGCGGCAGGCTGCAAGATGGGAATCGTCACTCCACACCTTCCGGGTTCGACCCCCGGCGCTTCCACCAGCATGATTGACGTAATTATTTAAGAGTATATAATATTAGTATCAGTGACGATTCCTCTGTTTGCGCCTGTAAGGCAACAAAAGCCGCCCCACTATTGGGCGGTTTTTTGTTGGGCGATAACACTGTTTAAATATTCTAAAATTTCTTGATCCCGCGCATCAATTTTAGTATAGTCTGGTTCAATATTTTCGCCTTCCCGTTCTTTGTCTAATCGCCGGCAACCAAGGCTAGAAAGCTTTCTCAAAGCCTTAGGCTCTAACACTTCTTCAATGGCGCGAAGATGCATCATCCGGCCGGTGAACATGCCTAATTTGAATTTTTTCCAAACTGAACTCTTATCTTCGTTTTTCTTTTGGGCTATCAAATCCATAATATTATCGACTAAATTACAATAGGGCAAATAAGAAGCTACGGAAAATTTTTTCCAATCATCTTCAGTAATAGCAAAATCAGCCGCTATTTTAGCTTTGTTATTGAGAAAAAACTGATAAACGAACAAATCGGTCACGGCCTCATTAAAGCCGGTAAATTTTTCAACATATAAGCTTTCAAACGGCACATCAACTTCATCTTTATTTTCTGTCTTCAATTCGGCCAAAGCCTTCTCGGCCTGAGACCGCTTATCAGTAGCATAGCCGGTTTTATAATTTTCATAAACCTGCTTTTCTTTGTCTGATTTTTGATAAAGACGGAAGGAAGCGGCGTGGGTCATCTCATGAACAATTGATATGAAGAGATCCAGATTAGAGCGAGCCTTTTCTTTGTTTATAAAAATTGCATGATGATGAGGCGAATAGAAGCCTTCAGAGCCTGAGACCCCAATAGTAGGCGAAGTTGATTCAAAACTGGACGACGGAAGAAAATGAATTTTTTCAATCGGGAAGGGGCGATAGTCGTCTAAATCTAGACGCTTGAATTCCTGGGCTAAATAAGTATTAAAGGAATCGATAAATTTAATTTCTTCCGGAGACTTTGGCATCTCATTATCCATCACCTTATTAAAATGAGTATCTAGTATTTCCCGCCCCAAAACCTCGGAATCTTCCTGAGAAAAATCCCGCACATGATGGTTGTCCACTTTAAATATTGGCCGCTCTGACATAATTATTGATTAATGAGTTGCCCGATAATGCTATCAGGCAACCTATAATTCCTAATTATTTCTCGACTTCGCCTTCTACCACATTTTCATCTTTCTTTTCTTCCGTCGGCGCTTCACCTCCAGCCGGAGCGGCCGGTTCCTGCGCCTGATACATGGCAGCGCCAATGCGCTGGGCCACCTGGTTCAATTCTTCCATCTTCTTTTTCATTTCTTCATACTGCTCGCTATCCTTGATAGCCTTTAAGGCATTGGTTTTTTCCTCTAATTCCGCTTTGTCCTCCGGCTTCATCTTGTCGCCTGATTCTTTCAAGAGTTTTTCAGTAGTGAAGACCACGGCATCAGCCTGATTCTTAATTTCCACGTTTTCTTTCTTCTTTTTGTCTTCATCGGCATGAGCTTCGGCCTCCTTCTTCATTTTTTCAATCTCTTCCTTAGACAAACCAGAGGAAGCGGTGATAGTTATTTTCTGTTGCTTGTTAGTAGCTTTGTCGGTAGCGGAAACATTCAAGATACCATTGGCGTCAATATCAAACTTGACCTCAACCTGTGGCACGCCGCGCGGAGCCGGCGGAATGCCATCCAGGATAAAGCGACCTAAAGTCTTATTGTCTCCGGCCATTGGTCTTTCTCCTTGGAGGACATGGATCTCCACGCTTGGTTGGTTGTCAGCCGCGGTAGAAAAAACCTGGGATTTAGAAGTTGGGATAGTAGTATTTCTTTCAATCAAAGGAGTGGCCACGCCGCCCAAGGTCTCAATACCTAAAGTCAAGGGGGTGACATCCAAAAGCAAGACATCTTTGACATCGCCCTGGAGAACGCCGGCCTGGACAGCCGCGCCTAAAGCCACGACTTCATCCGGATTGACGCTCAGGTTCGGTTCCTTGCCGAAAAATTCCTTGACCTTCTGTTGCACCAAAGGCATGCGGGTCATGCCGCCGACCATTAGCACTTCATTGATTTCAGTTAAAGAGAAGCCGGAGTCAGCCAAAGCTTTTTTGCAAGGCTCGATAGTCTTCTCCACCAAGTCCATAATCAGAGACTCCATCTTGGCGCGTGATATTTTCATTAACAAATGTTTTGGTCCATTGGCATCAGTGGTGATGAAAGGTTGGTTGATCTCAGTTTCCATAGTAGTGGACAGTTCAATCTTCGCCTTCTCGGCCGCTTCCTTGATGCGCTGCAAGGAAAGGGTATCTTTAGACAAATCAATACCCTGATCCTTTTTGAATTCTTCAATAATCCAATCGATTAGACGTTTGTCAAAATCTTCCCCGCCCAAGTGAGTATCGCCGTTAGTGGCTTTGACTTCTACGGTGTCAGCGGAAATATCAAGGACAGAAACATCAAAAGTGCCGCCGCCTAAATCATAGACGACTATCTTCTGACCCTGCTTCTTGTCAAAGCCATAGGCCAAAGCGGCCGCCGTCGGTTCATTAATGATTCTCTTGACGTCTAAACCGGCAATCTGGCCGGCATCTTTAGTGGCCTGACGCTGTGAGTCGTCGAAGTAAGCCGGAACAGTGATAATCGCCTCGGTAATCGATTCGCCCAATTTAGCCTCGGCGTCAGCCTTTAATTTAGCTAAGATCATGGCCGATATTTCCTGGGGCGAATAATCCTTACCATTCATAGAAACCTTGACACCTTCGCCGGCCTGGACGATTTTGTAAGGCATGGTGGAAACATCACGGGAAACTTCTTGGTCGCTGAATTTGCGGCCAATCAAGCGTTTGACAGCATAAACCGTATTCTCCGGATTAATGACTGCTTGGCGTTTAGCGGTCTGGCCGACTAAGCGCTCCCCTGTCTTAGAGATGGCCACAATGGACGGGGTGGTCCGATTACCTTCAATGTTTTCGATGATTTTAGGCGCGCCGCCCTCCATGATAGCCATGGCGCAATTGGTGGTGCCTAAATCAATTCCTAAAATTTTTCCCATATTATTTTATTTATTAATTATTGATTTAATTCATTTTGAATTTGCTGATTGTATTTGTCGGTCGTCCGCTCAATCTTATTCAGATCAATCGTTGCCTGGTCCTTGGTGGCCTTATTCTGAACTAATAGGCCGCTGCGAGAGAAAGCGATGAGAGCGATAATGATAGCAGCGAGCAGCAGGATTAGGACTAACGGGCTGCTAGCTGGTAGTTTTTTTAACATAATTATTTTTTCTTAGTCTGGATCTTAATGCTCTTCGGTTTAGTTGCGGGCGCTTTCGGGATAGAGATCTTCAAGACTCCTTCGACCGCGACAGCGGAAGCTTTGTCGCCGACAACTTGGCTGGGGAGAGGAATGGAACGGAAGAAAGAGCCACGACGGATCTCTTTGCGATAGTAATTCTTGTCTTCCACCTCGCTCTTCTTCTCGCTTTCGCCCTTGATAGTCAAAACGTCATTGACGATAGCAATATCGACTTTCTCCGGATCGATTCCGGCCAATTGCGTTTCAACAATCACATTATTCTTGTCTTCGTACATATCGATTGCCGGGGTAAAGCCCATTTGGTTGGCGGATAACGGCGCTAAATCGCGCATCATCTTATCCATTTCTTCAAATGGGTTCTCGGCTAAAAATGGGGTCCATTTGATTAAAGACATATATTTATCTATTAGCTTCTTATAAAACTCCAAGTAGGAGGGAGTAGATATAAAAAGCGCTTAATTATTATTTTACCGTAACCTTGGCGGCGATAATGACCTTGCCGTTAAGCTTGTATCCGGGCTTCAACTCCTTCTCCACTGTTTCCCCTTCACCGCTCATCGCTTCCATGGTTTCCGGATCAAACTTCTCTCCCACTGTCTTGATTTCCTCCACGCCCTTGGCCGCTAAAGCTTCCTGGAATTGACGTAAAACATGCCGGACGCCAGCCACCCAAGGATTCTTTTCTTCTGCCGGGCTTAAACTGGCTACGGCCAGCTTCAAATGATCATAGGTCGGTAAAAGGTCATAAAGGAAGTCGGCAAGAGCATAACGGAAAAATTCTTCTTTCTCTTTCTGGGTCTGGCGCGACAAATTTTGATAATCCGCCAAAGCGCGCAGATAACGCTCTTTATAATCTTCTGAATCTACTGCCACCTCTTTCTCTTCGGCGGCATCAACTATTTTTTCTTCACTCATATAATACTCCTTAAATTTATAATTTCTCCTCCAAATAATCCACTAATGATAAATTCTTTTCATAATCCATCCGCATCGGTCCCAGTATCCCAAAAACTCCAGTCTGATTATTATTCTTGTATTTTAACACCACTGTACTCAAGAAATGGCCAAAAGGATTGTTCGGGCCGATTAACACCTGACGGCCTGAAGGCAGGTCGTTAAAAACCTCATCAATAATTTCTTCCAGGCGGTCAATCACCGCGGAAACATCGCAAACTAGATTAACCTGGCGGAATTCCGCCTGAGAAAAAAGATTGGAGATACCAGTATAATACAAATCATTTTTATGAAAGGCCCAAAAGACAGCACTATCTGATAATTCGGCGATAATTTTGGCTACCTGCTTGAACGAAGCCTCATCTTTCTTAAAGGCCGCATCTAGAAGCCGCCGGTGGCTGTCGCTTAATTTCTTCTTCTTCTCGCCGATAGTTTCCCGCACATACAAATCATAGGCCAAGGCAGTCGGCAAACGACCGGCCGAAGTGTGGGGCTGGTAGATATAACCCTCGTTTTCAAGCTCCATCATCTCATTGCGGGCCGTGGCCGGAGAGATATTCAACTTGTATTTTTCCACCAAAACCCCAGAAGAAACCGGCTGAGCCGTCTTGATATATTCCTTGACAATAGTCTGGAGGATGAGTTTTTTGCGCTCGGAAATAGCCATATTTATTATTACAAAACTATTTTAACATAATTAGCACTCCTGTCAAGGGAGTGCTAATAATCCAGACTAAGCTAATTTAATGATTATTGATAGTCGCCGCGACTATCCATTTTAACAATATAAAAATCCATCCCGTCGCCATCGGTTCTACCGGCGGTAACAAAGCCGCCATCACTAGTCTCTTGCATAGAATAAGCCGCTTGATAGCCAGTAGCGTCCCCGATAGTTTTAATACCGCTAGTGCCAAAGCTGGAGACAAAGCCGCCATTCTGATCTAAACGGATTAAATACATGTCGCCATTATTAGGGCTAGTGCGGCCGGCAACAGCAAAACCGCCATCGGAAGTTGCTTTAATCGAACGAGAAATCTGAGAATCAGCGTCGCCAAGGAATAAGGTACCGCCACTGCCAAAGCTAGCAACTAAATTACCATTATCATCCAGACGAACCGTATAAGTATCTCCATTATTAGCATCGGTATTTCCGGTTACCGCCAAACCGCCGCCCAAAACTGGAGTGACAGAATAAGCTAGCTGGGCGCCGCTACCGCCTAAACGTAGGACTCCATTAGTACCAAAACCAGAAACCAAATTGCCATTATCATCAAAACAAGTTAAGTACATGTCGCCACCGTTTAAATCATCCCGACCAGCGGCCACATAGTAACCATTATCAAGCCGGGCTAAAGCATAAGCCCACTGCGCCCCAGCATCTCCGATGTCTTTTATGCCGCCACTACCAAAACTAGAGACTAAATTTCCCGTAGCATCCAGTTTAAAAACCTGAACATCATTATTATTACTGCTAGTTTGTCCGGCGGCAATAATATCACCGTTAGGCAGCTCTTTGAGGGCATAAGTTGCCTGAGTTCCAGCAGCGTCTATGTTTACTTCGCCACCAACACCAAAAGTCGGGACTAAATTGCCCAATTCGTCCAAACGGACAATATAGTGATTATAACTACCGCTGGTGTTAGAATAACCACCAATAATAAAATCGCCATTAGCTGCCTGATCTAGGGCCCAGGCTCGCTGAATAGAAGAATCGCCGATGGTCTTTATTCCATTTACCCCAAAAGTCGGAACTAAATTACCCAACTCATCCAAGCGGACAATATAAAAATCATCACCGTTAGTGGTAGTATAGCCGATTATAATATAACCGCCATCGGCTGTTTGCTGGATGAGAGCCGGAATCTGATCTCCGGGAGCGCTGATAATAGTGGCAAATTTTTTAGGACTGCAATCAATACCTAAAATTCCACCCGGGGTTAAGCATTTAGAGCCCGCCGCTAAAGTGCCGGTAGTATTGCCCAAACAAAAAGAAATAGTATAAGAGTTGCCATTCTCTGTTTGATTATAAGAAAAAATATTTTGATTAGAAGTACACGATCCATCATTGGGAGTGGGAGCAGATGGAATAATTTGCATGTAGGTTGAAGTCGATCCGCTATTGGCAGATAATATTTTCCCGGTATTCCACTCGGCAACCGTCGGATATCTGTTTTTGTCATTAAAAAACAGCTCTAAGGCAGTCTGAATCTGCTTCATATCACCCGCCCTTTTAGCATCACGGGATTTAGCTCGAGCGTTAGATAGAGCAATAATGGAAATGGTAGCAATGACGCCGATGATGGCGATGACGATAAGAAGCTCAATGAGAGTGAAGGCTTTTTTGGTCTTCATGGTATTAAAAAATGGTATAAGTGATTGTAAATACATTATACCATTTATAAGTAAAAGATGAAGCTGGGGCTATTGCGGATAGGAAAATTGGGGCAAAAGATTGGAATAATAGAATTCATGGGCCAAAGAGCCGAAAGTATAATCCGTGCCATTAATTTCTATGATTGAGCCACCCACCTGAGGGTCAGCCTTAGGCTTGGAGCCGGTAAAACCGATATTAAATAGAGTAGCGATGACCTCCGGCCGTTTCTTAATATTATAACCGGAACGATCCCACTGAGCCGATAATTCCTTGACTAACAAGCCGCCATAAAGATAGGAATAATAATGGTCGCGGCTGTTAGTCAGGCGCTCATATCTTTCTTTATTCTGATTGTCAGTAGCAAAATCCAACAAATGGGCATACTTCTCTCCCAAATAAAAAGCTGAGTTCGAATTTTTCAAGTGATTTTCAATATCAATCGCCGTCACCTCCTTGATGGCCATCACGCCCCAGGCCATTTTGTTGGCATTAGCCAAAATTTCTAAAGGCTTGAAAAACTTTTCAAAATATTCCCGCTGAGTATTATAAAGGCGCAGCTGCTCCACGATCAAAATCGAAACTATGGTACGAGAATCAACTCCTAATTCACTCGCTACGCGCTTGATAACCGCTTCGTCTTTCAAAATAGCGCGCTCCACTACCTCCCAAGACTCAGTGTTAACCCAAGGGAAAATATTATTAGCTTGAACATTTTCATAACGCTCGATGATTTCACTTTCGGAAATATCAACAGTACTAGCTTCCTGGCAAGCCAAGAGACGATTTTGCCAATCATTATTATTGGCCAAATGCAGGGACACGGCCAATACCATCTGGTTAAAGAGCCAAGAAGAAGAATTCCCTTTATAAACCGCCAGAATCTCCCGGGCATTAGCCGGGGCCGCCTCGCCAATGACGTTAATCTGGCACAAATCGCGCAGTTTGCGCAATTTAATATCAGCTAGCTCTTGCGAAGCGGTATTTAAAGCGGCAATCTGCTTTTCTAAATCATCAATCGCCAAAGTTGAGGTTCCTTGCTGACTGGCATCTAACGCCACCTGATTATATTTATCCGAATCAGAGAACCGCAAAGACAAAGCCTGATATTTATCATTATTCTTATCAACTACCGCTACCGTATTGGTTAGATTATACTTAACTGCAAAAAAACCGGCAGTCAAGATAAAGCCGATAACGGCGAAACTATAAACCAGGAATTTAAAAATGATTTTTATTACTTTCATATATTATAGCTGTTTATTTTCTTCTTCTACTTTATCGGGATTAAAATAATATTGCAATATTTCTCCCGCCAAGGGCACGGCCACCGAGCTGCCTTCGCCGCCCTCTTCTAACAACACTGTAATAACAATTTCCGGATTATTATAGGGGGCGAACCCGGTAAACCAGGCCTGGTGTTTGCGGATGCTAGACCATTGGGCCGTACCAGTCTTGCCGGCCACCTCGACGGGCAAAGAATTTAACGCCCGGCCGCTGCCCGAAGTAATAGTCTGGCGCAAGCCTTCGCGCACTATCTTGATATTAGCCGCCTTGATAAAATTATCCCGAATAACTTTTGGCTTAATATCTTCCACTAATTTATTATCACTATCCAATATTTTTTTGACAACATGCGGCACTACGAGCTTGCCGCCGTTGGCGAACACAGCGGTATAATTAGCAACTTGCAGCGGCGTGGCTGTAATATCGCCCTGGCCGATAGCGGCATGATAAGTATCGCCAATATACCAGACCTCATCCTTTGCCTCTTCTTTCCATTCGGGTGAAGGCAAAAAGCCACTGGCTTCATTAGGTAAATCAATACCGGTTATTTCCCCTAGACCGAAAAGGCGGGAGTATTCCATCATCTTATCAATCCCCAAGCCCTTGAAATCGCCATAGCCGCCGCCGATATAATAGAAAAAAGTATTGACTGATTCAGCTAGCGCTTTTTTGACGTTAGTCAAACCATGCCCGCCAGCCTTCCAATCGGGAAAAGACCATTGGTTAATATGCAAACCGCCAGAACTCATGAAACTAGTATTTTCATTAATTATCTTCTCTTCCAAGGCCGCGGCAGCCATCACCGGCTTGAAAGTGGAACCAGCCGGAAACTCACCGGAAACTGCCCGGTTAAATAAAGGGCGGCTGGGGTCAGTCAAAAACCGGCTGTATTCTTCGGCCTTGATACCACGAGCAAAGATATTATTATTATAAGCCGGCCAACTGACTAAGGTCAAAATCTCTCCGGTGTTCGGATCCATAACAACAACTGAAGCTTTCTTTAGCCCTAGACGGCCCAAATATTCTTTGACGATATCTTCGCTGGCTTTTTGCAAGTCATAATCAATGCTCAAGACTAAATTATTGCCATCTTGCGGCGGGGTCTGACTGACTATTTTCTTCTCTTTGCCCAGGGCATCAACTTCAATATTCTTCTGTCCCTTCTTCCCTTTTAGTTGGTCTTCAAAACTATATTCAATTCCAGTCTTACCTAAATAATCAATCAAAGAATATTGACTGCCATATTTGGCCAATTCTTTATCATTAATTTTCCCAGTATAACCCAAAATGTGAGACAAACTACTCTCTTCTAACGGCAAGCGGCCGACGGTAGAGGTGGAGGCGGTGACATAATTGCGTCTGATCTTGTTAGAGATGAAAACTCCGGGTATCTTTTCTGCCTCCAAATACAATTCCAAGGCAACTTGATATTCTAAATTATCCATAATAAACAGCGGCTGATAGGCCTCCAGGGAATTGATTTTTATCTTATCTAATTCATTTTTTATCTCATAGAAAGAAGGGCTGTCGGCGACCAACTTCAAATCACCGACCTGCGAACTGGCACTGCCCGATTTATCCAAAATAGAGCTTATCCGGCGTAGAGCATTATCCCGAGCCAATTCTTCATGCGGCAAATCATTCGGAATCAAATACAAGATAAAATTAGCTTCATTGCGCACTAAAGGCCGCTCTAGCCGGTCATAGATAATACCGCGCTTGGGCTCGATGTTTACAATTTTCAAACGATTGCCCTCGGCCATAGAATAATAATAACTGCCACGGACGACTTGCAGCCAAAAGATGCGGGACAAAAGAACGGCAAAAAATAGGAGCAAAAAACCAGTGATATAACGGAGTTTGGATAAATCAAAAGTCCGGCGCAACATTTCTTTGTCGTTGTTGCCCGAAAGGAAAGACTCTTCGGCCCAATCTAAATGGTAGAAAGAATCTTCTAACGACGCTCCCTTGAATTTCCCTTCGCGGATTACGAAAGGATTTTGCCCCCGCCGTTTTTTATTACTAATTTCTTCTTGAAAATCCATAACTCTTATACTTTAAAGCAAGCAGCGCCAAAAAGCAACGTTTTAAAAAAGCCCGAAACGGGCTTTTTTATGATAAAATTAAAGCTATTTCTTATTTCTGATACTCCGCCACGTAAAAACTCTTAACCACGGTAATCAGATTTTCTGTAATCTTGATATGCTTCTCCTCGTCATCGATGATTCTCTGGATTTGGGCCCGATCAGCTTCATCTTCTAATAGATTTAAAGCCTCCTGGCAAAGATCACGCGCCCGATATTCGCTGTCTAAACCTTTTTGCAAATTGAGCAAAATGCCTTCCTGGCTCATGGAACACTCTTGGTTAATATTCATATAGTTCAAATATTAATATTTATCGACAATCTTCGCCACAATTTCCTTGTGAATGCGAGATTCCTCGTAAAGCACGGACATGCCTTTGCGGAAGACTTCTTGCTGGTCTCCCTCTAAACAATTTTCAATGCCCATGTCCAGAAGGGTTTTGTAGAGCCAAATCAAATGGTTCTCAGTTTCCTCCTCCATGTCTAATTCTTCTAATAATTTTTTCACTTGATCTTTTTCCATAATATTAAAGATATTTAATATTTTAATGCCCTTTAATTATACCATAAATCCATTGGGGAAACAATTTATATTAAAAAATCAAAAAAACCAATAAAAAAGCCAAATTTATAGAATAATCTTTTAATTTTTCTTTAATATTACTTTAGGCCAGCTTGAAGCGAAAAAAGCTATAATATCATTAGCTAGACACTAACTAAAAGCTATGAATATTTATGAAGCCTTAGACACCATTTTCGCTTTTATTCCAGAAACTACCAGGCGGGAATTCAAGAACCAGGGATTATACAGTCCGATAATATCTGGCCGGGCCAGGTGCGCCGGCGACATCTATCTCTATCTCAACGCTAAGCAAGCCATTTGGCAAAAAACCGATTACGGCTTCTTGGCTCGAGCGCTCAAACCCCATCTTCGGTCCGGATCAGTTCTGGAAATTGGTTGCGGCGACGGCAATCTCCTGAAGCAACTAAGCCGCCGCCGCTTCCGACCGCTCTACGGCCTAGATCATAGCCCGACTATGATCCGTCTGGCCAAGAAAGAGCTGAAAACCTGCCCCCAAAGTTACCTGATTACAGAACGGGCAGAAGATTATAATCTGAAAAAATTGTCAGGCATTGATAATATAATAATTAACAATTTTTGGGGTCTACTACCCAAGCGCGAATCTATCCGCCTGCTTCTAGAACTCAAGAAATGCCTGCACCATGACGGACGCCTAGTCATCGGCCCCATCGACCCAAAACTGCCACCCCGGCTGAAAGAAGCGGCGGACTATCTAGAAAAGCATCTCAATTTCAAGTATAGCTATCCGCTCTTTACCAGTTTCCACTCATTAGGCTACCAGGAAAAGAAGCTAGAAATCGCCGGGCGAACCTATTACCTACTCTCGCCCTAGAGTGTGCTATAATGGAAGAGTTATAACTCAAGGTCGGCTCTTCCTTATTCAAATAATAAGATAAACACATGAGCCAATTGATTACGCTAATATTAAGTTCGAAAAAATACCGCCAGCCCGAAGCTTGGAATAATATCCAATTCCTCTATGGTATTCCCTGGCGCCAATAAATATGAACTCGGCCGGAGACGACGGCATTGCCAGTCGACGCGAATCTATCCTGAAAAAATTAAGCTTAGGATCACTGCTATTAGCCTTGAGCGCTAGCCTAATATTGTGGTGCGACCAACTTAAATATCAGGAATCATATCACGGCCTGCCAGTGACGGTGGCCATCGGTCTCAGCCTTATTTTTTTCCTAGTTTATGTCCTCTCCCGTCGCCACCTTTCAATTTTAGCCTCAATCATCTTTATTATCAGCTACCTAGCCCTAAACACCGCCTTCCTGGCGGCCTGGGGAGCTGAACTGCCGCTCGGTATTATATTCTACGCCCTGATTATTATCAGTAGCGGCATCCTGCTAGACACTATCGGGGCTACGAGCAGCGCCCTATTATCAGCCGCTTTAATAATCGGATTGACCCTAGCCCAGAACCACGGACTAACCCGGCCGGACTTGAGCTGGCGGACAGAAGCTATCTCAATCCTAGACCAAATTCCGGCAATAATAATCTTGGGTATCATTCTTTTGGTGAGCCATATCTATAATCGCGAAGTCAAAAAGTCATTAGCCCGCGCCCGGCGCTCCGAGGCTGAACTTAAAGCTGAGCGCGATTTGCTGGAAGTAAAAGTAGAAACGCGAACGCAGGAGCTGAAGCAAGCCCAAATTGAAAAAATGTCCCAACTCTATCGCTTAGCCGAATTCGGCCGGCTGGCTTCCGGCGTCTTCCATGATTTAATGAATCCTTTAACTGCTTTGACTCTCAACCTGGACCAAGCCCAAAAACAAAGCCAAAATGTCAACAGCAAGCTCCAAACCGCGATCCAAACCAGCCGCAAGATGGCTAACTTTATCAGCGCTCTCAAGAAACAATTACGGCGCCAAAGCGATCAAAGGATATTTTCGTTAAACGAAGAGATAATAAGCGTCTGCCAGATACTTAATCATAAGACAATAAAATATAATTTACGCTTGAAATTTTCGCCTGCAGCTGGAATCAACCTTTACGGCGATCCGATTAAATTCAGCCAAGTAGCTATTAACCTGATAGCTAACGCCGTTGATGCCTATGCCGCCAAACCGCACCTCAAAATACGAACCATTAATCTTAAACTATATAAATCCGAACGGCATGTCTGCTTCTCGGTCCGGGACCAGGCCGGCGGTATTGCTCCAGATATCTTATCCCAAATTTTTCAACCATTTTTTACCACTAAAGACGGCCCTGAATCCGGTTCGGGTATCGGACTATCATCGACCAAAAGTATTGTGGAAAAAGATTTCAATGGGATAATCAAAGTTAAAAATGATTTTGGCCAAGGCGTAAAATTCATCGTCAAATTGCCCCTAGCACTATGCCGCCAACCGTCGGACAGTTCATCGCTTCAACAAAACAAAAACCTGATTATTTAGAGAACAATCTCCCCTACCAAAATCCCATCCAGACATTCCAAATATTAAATCAAATTCAAACAAAAGCGCCAGAATTAATCACTCCTCGACTGTTAGCTCGGATTACCAAATTCCTCCTCCAAATAGAAATTAATCCGGGCGGACCATACACTTCTGACCCGGCCACTAACCGAGCAATCGACACCTTCCTTTCCTCCCAAAACATCAAGCTAGAGGGGCTGAAAAACTATCTAAAGAAACTATTTCCGCTTAAACCAACTTCCCGGGGACGACTCTACGACCACTTAGCCCGCCAGGCTGAAACTAGCGCCCGCTATTTTCCTCAACCGACCAGAACTTTAGTCAAAAATAAAATCCGAGAAATGATAGACGGCGACCACGATCAGCAGATTCTACTCCTGCCCTATTTCTTCAAGCTAGCCCTCGGAGCCAAGGGACAAAAAATATCATCCCAAACCATTCAAGATCTTGGTCTGGCTAATCTCTTCCTCTGGTTGGCCTACACCAACTATGATGACATTATTGACAACGACAGTGATATCAAAACCCTACCGCTCGCCAACTGGTTTCTCAAAGAGTTTGCCCGTATCTATGGCCAGCAAAAACAATCTCCCAATTTCAAGCGCCTCTACCTTCAAATCAGCGCCCAAACTGACTATGCCCAAATTTGGGAATTGGAAAAAGGGCGCTTCCAACCTGGAGAAAAAAATATTTTTGCCAGCAGCGCCAGCTACCAAAAACCCAGCGCCCTCTATCGCCGCTCCTTAGCTCATTCTCTAGGGCCGCTACTGCTATTGGATCAAATAAAATATCCGCCCGCTACGCCCGATGCCAAGGCCATCTTATCTTTCTTCAAATATTATCTGGCCAGCCGCCAGCTCTGGGATGATATTAACGATTTTGACTCTGATACTAAGAGAGGCATAATTACGGCGGCCAATATCAGGGTCTTAAGGAATGTTTCGGATCCCCAAAAATATCAAAATTATTTTCTCAGTTCTGAGCTTCCCCGTTTAGCCCGAAGAGCTGATCGCTACCAAGCCCTCGCCCGCTCCCAGCTCCAAGGAGCGACTATTATCAAATACCCTATTTATTTAGAAAAATTATTAACTCCCCTTAAACAGCGGGCCCTAGACCTAGAAACAGAGGCCGGAGAAATCAATGAATTTCTAAAAGCCTACGAAAACGGCTAAAATCAAAGAAAAATATAATTTGACAATAACCGATATTATGTTAATATAGCCTATTGTTGCTTTGAAATCATAGTATTAACCAAAAAATAGTAGAAAATGAAGAAAATCAGCTTTTTATTGATTGTCAGTTTTCTGGCGATCAACCCAATCGGAGCTTTTGCTCAAAAAGTGGACTCCACTAAAGTTTTAGACTCCTTAAAACTGCTTAACAACAAAAACGCTGAGCTCTATCTGCGTTTAGCTGATATCAGTTTTAAGGCCGGAGATTATAATAGCGTGATAAATTACGCTGACTCCGCCTTGAACCGGAACGCCAAATTACCCTTTGCCTATCAGCTGAAAGGTGAAGCCCTATTCCAGAAAAAAGAATACGCTAAAACAATCGAAGTAATGTCTGCCGGCGTCCAATTGCAAAACAGCAACTTCTCAATGCATTATTACCGCGGCCTCAGCTATCACCTGATTGATAGCCTGAAGTACGCCAGCCTGATTGCTCAGGACATGACTTGGGCTGTCACCATCAACCCGCTCGATTCAAACAGCTATTACTACAAAGGGATGGCGAACTTCGTGCTTAGTGAAAAAGAAGGAGCCCCGAAGCTGATGGAATGCATCAATGATCTGACGCAATTCATAAAGCTGCAACCGGACAATTTCGTCGCTCATTACATCCGCGGCCAAGCCAATTTCTTTTTAGGCAGCAGCGGCCAGGATGGCGATGGCGGCGAAGATAATGCCGGGAAATATTTTGTGGCCACGGCGGCTGATATGGATGAGTGCTTGAGGCTTGATCCCGATAACCCGGAGTGTTTGTTTTACCGTTGCATGAGCTACCTAATAATCGGTAACTTTGCCGGGGTGGTAAAAGATGCTACGGTTCTGGGAAAGATTGACGCTAAAGGCAAAACCGAAGCGCCGCGCAAAGGTTTTATTTTCAGAAGGAAAGACAAAACCAAAAAATAGGTTTTCTCTCCACCAAAAAAGGGTCAAACGACCCTTTTTTTATTTTTCAATTTTTCTTAAGTGATTATTTCCGCTCCGGGCCCACGAGATATTCCGACAAGACTTGATCGGTAAAAGCGCTGCTATGTTTTTTAATCTTGTCAAACAATAAGGTAGAATCAATACCGCAAGAATCAGCCACATTATTGCCACCCGGATGCTGTCCCGATTCAATATAGGCCGTAATATCATAAACTTGCCCAGAAATTATCGTCCAACAATCTGAAGCGCTATTATGCTTGGCAACATCCGGTAAGGCATAACCTTCGACTGAGCTGGAAGTTTCAACCACGGTATTATTGGCTGGCGCTTTAGTGCAAGCTGACAGGACTAAAACTAAAGCAAATAAAGCCAGTAAAGAAATTGTTTTTTTCATAATATTTTAATTATTTTTTAATCGGCAAAGAAAAATAGAAAGTAGTGCCTTTGTTTTCTTGGCTTTCAAACCAAATATCGCCACCGTGGGCCTTAATTATCTTGCGCGCGATAAAAAGACCTAAGCCAAAACCGTTGGGCGACATGGAGGTCGCTTCCGCACTGCGGAAAAATTTCTTAAAGATGCTAGCCTTATCTGACTCGCTAATACTAACGCCATTGTCAGAAACAGATACCACCAAGCTGCTCTTGCTATTGAAATTGCTAAGAGCCAGAGAAATGGCAACCTTGCCTCCAGCCGGAGTATAGTTAACAGCGTTTATCAATAGAATATCCAATACCCGTCGAATCTTATCCTTATCGCCAAACAACCCGTCAGCCTTGATCTTGCCAGGAGCAAACTCCAGGCGCAAGCGTTTATTCTTTATAATTATTTTGTTATCCAACAATAAATTAGAAATCATTTTATTGATATCAATCTGTTCCTTTTTGACGACCATCTCCTTTTCTTCAATTTCTAAAACCGTCAAAAGCTGATCTAATTGATGCCCCAAAGAACTAACGCCCTCGTAGGCGGCCTTCATGGTGGTATTTTTTTCTTCCGCGGTCAGGCCGTCATCTAAAGCTAATTCCAGATTACAACGACTGATAGTGACCGGGGTGCGCAATTGGTGGGAAACGACAGAGATAAAATTAGATTTAGCTTCATCCAAGCGCTTTAGCTCTTCGAACGATTTAGCATTATCAATAGCTGAACTCATTTCCCAAGCCGCATGCTGCAATAGCTTAATATCATCCTTGTTGAAAGAATCACCCGACTTCTTGGCTCCCAGAAGATAGACGCCGACCAACTTACCTTTGAATTCTATCGGCACTACTAGAGAAAACCCAATCTTGTCTAGCTGCGCCACTAACTCCTGGCGGGCCGAATCGGACAATCCTTTAAAACCCGGATTACGCTCAACTTCTTCCCTATCCAAAAAACTGCCGCTGAAAGAATTTAAATAAGTGATGATGGGATTATTATGCTTCAACTCTAAGCTAGTAATGTCAGTCCCGATAATCTGCCGGGAAGCAAAATGATCGCGCGGGATAAGAATCAAAATTACCGCTTTTTCCAGCTTTAAAGCATTGGCGACTATTTGATTGACCGATTCTAAGGAGCTGTTTAAATCCAGACCGGAAGCATGGATGCTGGCCTCAATATTCCCAATCAAATCGCCCAACTTATAATGCTTTCGAAAGAAAATCTTGTCAGTCGCCAACTCAATCAACCTCTTTAACGGAATAAAGCCGATGGTGATAAAGAATGACGGCAGAATAGAGTTCCAAGGACTGCCAATATGGAGATAATATACTAAGAGATAGTTAAAGGATACGAAAAAAAATGATATCACGCCTAGGAGCAAAGTGAATATAGTCCCCAAGCGAACCAAGACCCAGACATCCATCAGATGATAGCGCAGGATTGAATAAGAGATTGCTAATACCATGAATAAAGAGAAAGCCGGACCGATAGAATTCAGCTGCCAAAAATTAAGAAATGTTGGCAGCAGCATGTTTGTCAAGACCGAAGGCACCACAAAAGAGAAAATACCCAAAAAGACATATCTGATCTTCATTCTTTCATTGCCGCTATTAGTCTTGTATTTATAAATAAGGACAGCCAATATTGTTAACAGGTAAAACGCTAAATATATAACAAAGACTGAATAAAGGCCGCCAAAAGTATTGATTACAAAATTATCATTAACCGCCACGGATTTTATTATTTCTCCCCCGAGAGAAAACAAGCTTACAATAACCGCAGGAATCAAAAGCAGCGCTAATAATGCCTTATACTTAGGAGACCTCACTCCCAAGGCACAAGAAAAAAGAAGCAAGAAAGCAGCGCTTAAAGAAGAAAAAACAAATGGGAGTTGACCCCAAATAATCGTTTGAGAAAAATTCAACAAAATGAAAATAGAAAATATCCAACCGGCAGCAGTCAAGCAAAAGAGAAAAAATGTTTGATTCAAAAACTTTTTAGGACGGCTCAATAGAACGGTAAAGCCCAAAAATACAATCAACACCGCGGAGGTAAAAAGTAAAACCGATGACGCCATATAATAAAATTAGGCAAGGTCTAAGCTGCTGAGCTTTTTAGACCTTGCCTTTTTAGTTAATTTTTTGCTCGATTGTCTCAATTATCTTCATATTTTCTTCAATGGGACCGACAAAAGCGACTATTTGCCATTTACCATGATAGGAAAATGGCTCACTGACGAAATCAAAGCGTATTCCGATGATTCTCAGGGCTCGCATCAGCTCCACTCTCATTGTACCACAAAGATAATTAAATTTACAGCTGGCGGCATATGACATGGCGGCCCCCAGCAACAAAACGAAGTCCTGGCCCTCACGATACTCACGCCTAAAGCCAAAACGCGAAATTTCCAAGGCCTGGCGAAAGTCGAAGAATGAATCCGGAACCTGATAAAGGCCACGGAACGACCAGCTGGCGGTAGGGATCTTGATTAAACGCATAACACCGACCGGAAACCCGTTCTTAGAGGCTAAAAAATGAGTAGCTTCGGCGTCATATTCATCAATATCGCTCTCTAAGGGGAGATTCTCCTCCGCAATAAAGATTTCTTGACGCAGAACGAAAACTCGATCCTGGTCAAGCTTAGATTTTGCTACCTGGATTAATAATTTTGGCTTAGACAAAACAAAAAATAAGTCCTGGTCGCCATAGATAAAGCCCGAATGCTTTATTTTTAATCCCAGCTGCAAAATTTCATTAGTAATTACTTCCCGCTTAAAGCCCTCAATCTTCTTGTCGATAATCTTATTAAAAATTGCGACAAAAATAAACTTAAAAGCGGCAGTGGTAAAACCAAAAACTTTTATAACCCGAACAAACCAAGAAAAAATGTTTTTTATTTCCCATTTTTCATCCGGTTCATGAGCGTGTTTAAAAGCTTTGACAATCAATGGCATCTGATAATTCTCTTTGAGGGTTATAATTATCATCTGGCCATCGCTTTTGAGAACCCTGTTAAATTCAGCCAAAGTTTTTACCGGATCAGGCAGGGCATGCAAGACATTAATCGTAACTATTCGATCAAAATAATCGTTAGGAAACGGCAACGTCTTGTCTAAGTTGCAGTCTCTGATAGAAATTGATTCATGGGTGGCCAATTTTTTCTTAGCCCGCTCTAGCATGGCAGAGGAAAAATCAATCGCCGTCACGGCACAATTTTCAGCAGACAAGATCAAATCTAAATTGCCTGTGCCACACCCGGCATCCAAGATCTTATATTTTTTTTCTTCCTGCAAAGATAGTTCCGCCTTAACTCTCTCGAGCATAGATTGGTAAGGGCCGAACTCCAGTAGGACGTCATAACACCGAGCATATAAGCTCCAAAAAAAACTGCTAATCATTTTTGTCCTCCTTGAAATTAATGGTTAATAATTCTAGACACAACCGCAACATTAAGTTGGGGACGGAAAAAGGTAGTTTTGCTCAATATAATTTCGCCGGAAATAGTGGCCCTATTTTTGGTTTACATTTTAAAGAACTTTAAACTAATACCTCTAACTAATAAATAATAACACTAATATTAATTATTTTCAAAGATTTGCCGCCAAATTGTGCTATCCTTTCGATTTTGCTACAATTTATCCATAACAAAATAATTGTCGAAATTATGTGGGTCCTTTACGCTATATTATCAGCCGTCTTTGCAGCCGGCGTGGCTATTGCCGGCAAACTAGGCCTAAAAAACCTAGATTCTACCCTGGCCACCACCATCCGCTCTTTTATAATGGCCGCCTTTCTGCTCCTGGTCAGCCTCTTTCTAAGAAAATTCCGCGGCTTCAATATCCACGACCTCTCCGGCAAAGACTGGCTGCTCATTGCTCTCGCTGGAATCTTCGGAGCCTTGTCTTGGCTCTTCTATTTCTTTGCCCTCAAGTACGGGCCGGCTACTCCAGTGGCCGCCCTGGATCGCCTCAGTCTCGTCTTTGTCTTTGTCTTAGCTATCCTTTTCTTAGGCGAAAGCTTCTCCTTCAAATCCCTCATCGGCGCCCTCCTGATGGTTGCCGGAGCGATTATCATCTCCTGGAAATAATTATTGGAAACAAAAACAGGCCTCACGGCCTGTTTTTTATTAACACTAAAAATAATATAACTATTTTTTCTTTTTTACCACCTTCTTAGTAACTGGTTTCTTACTCACCTTCGGCTTAGCTTTTTCCGCTATAGCTTTTTTTACTTCCGGCTTAGTCGGAGTCTTTTCTTCCTTTACCGCTTTCTTCGGATTAGACAAAGACAGGCTGGCTAAGATATCATCGAGCTTACGGTCAATCGCCTGCAATTGACGTTCAAATTGACCGGAATTATTAGTGCTAGCTTTTTTCTCTTGACCCTTAGCGCCCTGGCCAAAACAATTACTGCAGAAAACCGGCTTGTCGCCAGTCGGACGAAACGGCACTTCGCAGCTATCGCCGCATTCGGAGCAAGTAGCTTTGAACATTTTCTTGTCGCCGAAGCTATCATGGCCAAAACTTCTCTTCTCAAAATTCCGATCTCTGTCGCCAAACTTACCCTTACTTTGACCGAAACAAGCGCTGCACAAAACCGGCTTGTCGCCAGTCGGACGAAACGGCACTTCGCAGCTATCGCCGCATTCGGAGCAAGTAGCCCGATGCATTGTCGGCCGGCCGCCATCACGACCGCCTTTGTTGAAACCGCCACGACCGCCTTTGTTGAAACCGCCGCCGCCAAAACCACCGCGACCGCCTCTACCTCCCTGACTAAATTTTCCCATATAATTTTATTAATTATTTATAAAATTTGACTGTATAATTGGTCTTTTGCCCAAGCATTGACATTCTCCTAACAAAATACCACACAACTAATTAAAGAGCAATGACTTATTTATTAAACAAAAACTCCGTTAAAACAAAAATCAAGTAAAAAAAGAATAGAAAAATCGCTTCTTTGCGGCTCAAGACCCGATCCGATTTCATAAAATAGAACAAGAGGAATACCGCTAAAAGCATAAACAAGCCAGTGATATAGATAATGCGCATATTAAAAGCAAAGGGGCTGATTAGGGCCATAATACCCACTACAATAGTGGCGTCAGCGACAACCGTCCCCAAGATATCACCCAAAGCCAAATCGTCATGGTGATGCTTAGCGGCTCTGATGGAAAAGAATAGTTCTGGCAAGGTTGTCCCTAGGCCCACTACCAACATACCAATCAAGATTGGGTTGACCTTTAATCCATGAGCAAAATCTACGCCATATCTGACGGTAAAATGGGAACCTAAGAGAAGGCCGCCCATACTAAGCAACAAGAACAATAAATTCTTTAACTTGAATTTTTCCCGATCAATCTTGGCGACATAAATATTTTTTTGCAAAATTATATAGTAGAAGAACGCACCAGCCAGGATTAACAATATCCCGTCTACCCGGGAATAATAACCATTCAACCCTAAGATAATCGGCACGGCCAGCGTCCCGATATGCAAAAATCTATTTTTGATAAGCCGGCTCTCAATCTTTAATCTCCGCCCGGAAACAAACACCACCAAAGCAAAAACCAAAGTCATATCGGCGACGTTTGACCCAAATAATGTACCCAAACCAAAAGCTGGGATCTTTTCAATGGCCGCCGTTACCGCGATAAAAGTTTCCGGCAGGATAGAAATGACAGCTACGACCGCAAAGCCGATAATATACTTGGGCAAATTAAAACTCTCCGCTAGGTGGGTAGAATAGCGGATGGCCAAGTTGGCGCTTTTAATTACCACCAACAATGAAATTAATAAAAGGATGAATGATATAAGCATAACGCTTGAACCAAATAATGTTATTACGAAAAAACAGGCATTTTGCAACCTGTTATTCCATCTCTGCTCGGGGACAGGGACTCGAACCCCGATCGACGCCTTCAAAGGGCGCTGTCCTACCATTAGACGATCCCCGAATAAATTAAGAGCCGATTAAACAATCAGCCCCCATATATTACAAAAACTTGCCCCTAGAGTCAATGGCCCGATAATGCTGTTAAACCCGGGCATAACGCCTGATAGCCAACCAGCTAGATAGGACGCTAATCAAAGAAACGGCCACAAATTGCAGACTAAATATAACCCAGAAATTATCAAGGAAATAATTGATAATATTGATATTATAATCCATGAAGAAAACTTCCAGATAAGGCTGGAGCAAGCCCAAGAAAGGATAGAAGATGGCGATGATAATCAAGACGCTCATTAAGGCGTAAATGATTCCGGAGAAGACAAAGGGCAAATAGATGAAAGTATTGGGGGCGCCCACCAAACGCATGATTTCAATTTCCCGCCGATGAGTATAAATTGCCACCTTGATAGAGTTATAAGCCACCAACATGCTGGTAAATATAAAAATGCTAATGATAAATAAACCAACCTCTTTCACCTTGTTAGTAATTCCATTAATCTTTTCCAAAATCAAAGCGTTGTCAGCAAAATCACGCGATTCAATAATATCACTATCCATTTTTTTAATCTCATCAATTAGCATCGGCGCTTCATCAGCGCTGTTAGGCATGATTATCAAACTCGGAGACAAAGGGTTGCGGCCTAATTCTCGTAAAGCCGTTAAGACCTCGGGGTTATCTTTATTCTTCTCCCGAAAAAACCGCAAAGCATCAGCCTTGGAAGTATAAAGCACTTTTTTTACCCGGCTCATCTGGGAGACCTGGGAGCGCAAGCTGGAAATCTGTTCCTCGCTGGCATCGGACTTCAAGTACAAGCTGATATCCACCTTTTCCTTGACTGCTTCAATGGCATGGCGGCTCAACATTTCCACGGTCAGCAAAACATTGACGGAAAAAAGCGCCAATACCAAAATCGTCACCGTAGCGATGGTTAGCCAAACGTTGCGGCTAATATCCTGGATACTAAATTTTACAATACGCACGAATGAAAGCAGCATATGATTATAGTAAATATTTGCCTTTTTCTTGGTCAGACACCACCTTGCCGTTATCAATAGTAATGACCCGCTTCTTTAACTGGTTAACAATCTCCCGATTATGGGTCACCAAGATAACTGTAGTGCCAAACTTGTTAATCCGCTCTAATAAATCAATAATTTCATTAGCATTAATAGAATCTAAATTACCGGTTGGTTCATCCGCCAACAAGATCTTGGGCTGGTGCACTAAAGCGCGGGCAATAGCTGTCCGCTGCTGTTCACCGCCGGAAACTTCATGCGGATAGCGATTCTTCTTGTCCTCTAAGCCGACCAGACGCATCACGCTAGAAACGATCTTTTCAATCTTGGCCGGACTCTGGCCGCAGACCTCTAAAGCAAAGGCGACATTTTCCCATAAAGTCTTTTTAGGCAGCAATTTGAAATCTTGGAAGATGACACCGATCTGACGGCGTAAATATGGCACTTCCCTTTTAGAAATTCTAGTAATATCCCAGTCGCCGATAATCACCCGGCCGCCGCCAACTCGCTCCTCGCCAATTAAAACCTTAACGAGAGTAGTCTTGCCACTGCCGCTTTGGCCAACCAAAGACACAAACTCCCCGGCCTCAATATATAAATTGATGTCGTGGAGAATCTCAATATTCTTCAAATAGGATTTAGAAACGTTAATTAGCTTGATCATAGTAAAAAAATCAACTTATCTCCATTATAACAAAATAATCCAAAGGGGACAAATAAAAACTCCCGCCTTAAAGCGGGAGTCAAAAATTATATAGTATTATTCCACGCTAGCCGCCTTAACTTTCCCCTCGGAGACTAATTTGGCGCTATAACGCATCAATTGCTCGGTTTCAGAGAAACTGGCGGTGCGGCTCTTGGCATTCATGGTCAAAACTATCAAGCTGTCCTTCCCGGCCTGGAAACGGGTCATTAAGCAATAGCCGGCTTCTTCTAAATAGCCAGTCTTGGAGCTGGTAATTTTGTATTTGGACCAATCTAAAATGTCATTAGTATTATAAATCGTATGCGGTTTCTGATCATTAATATTTTTAAAAGAATATTTTTTAATTGTGCTAGCCGTGGCAATGATATTGTCAGTTGCAATCTTCTGGATAATAGCCACGTAATCGGCAGCCGTGGTCATATTCTTCGGAGACAATCCGGTCGGTTCGACAAAAACGGTATCTTTAGCTCCCCAAGCCTTGGCATTATCATTCATTTTCTTGATAAAGTCAGCTCGACTGACGCCAGATACTCGGACTAAAGTTTCAACTGTATTATTGAAAGACCCAGCCAGGCTGGAGTAGATCATGTCTTTAATGGTTGCCTTGTCTCCTTCCTTAAATTTGACCTTAGGCGATTCCCAGGGCTTGCAGTAGTTATAATTCATTTTTTCATCCTGGACTTTATAGCTAACAGTTTCGGCTAAACGCTGGCGATTATTATCAATATCTAAAAAAGTTTTAACGGCAACCATCTTGGTCAAACTAGCCAAAGGCACAGTAGAGGTAGAATTCTTAGAAAAAATAACCTGGCCATCACTCTCTCGCACCACCAATACATTTTTAGCGCTCAATTTTGGGGTAGCTGAAGCGCCTCCTTTCGGCACGCCCATTAAATTGCCTGAACTATCAGCCTTAATCTCTAATGGCTCAACTCGGACATTAATAATACCGGCACCGGTAGAAGCTATCTTTTTGAAAGCCACCTTGTCTAAGTCCACCGCTCGATCCGGATGCTTGTCGCGCTCCGGGCCGTAGTCGTTAACGGTAACGTCCACGAATTTATTATTAGCCAAGTTATAAACGCGCAATCTTGATCCTTTGGGAAAGTCCGGTGAAGCCGTGTACAACCCACCTTTATAAGCATACCAGCTGGCTTTGCCACTCACTAAGACTCCAGGAAAGGACAAGACAGCCAGACGGGCATAAGGCATACTGACAGTAGCCGAAACATATTTTTTAGCTTGATTATCTTTGGTTGGTAACGGCTTCCAGCTATCACTATTTCGATCGTAGAAGAAAACCTGCTTATATTCAGCCAGGGCCTGCTGCTCATCATAGCTAATTTCCACTTTGAATGTCTTAGGCAAGTTCTGGCGGCCAAAATCAAACTGATAGATATGGCTCACTTTGTTCAAGTTCCATGGCGTAGCGATATTTTCGTTTAATTGAGTCAGCTTAATCTCAGCGCTCAAAGCCAGGCCAGATGTGCTGGTGGCTGCCGGGAAGATTAAGCGAAAATTATTGTTAAAAGCGGAGATTGTCTTACCCTTAACCATTTCTTCCTGGCTGATAACAATGCTGGATTCCGCATTTAGCGGGTTGCTGTCACCCACTAAAGCCAAAATAACATTATCTGGCACAAAAGAAGCTAGAACTAACAAGGCGATCAAAAGAGCGCGGCCGTTCTGCTTGATAATTCGGGTTAATAAATTGAATTGGTCTTTTAGATTCATAAAAAAATTGTTATTCACTCTTAAAATGAGCCTCTTGTCAGAATCGAACTGACGTCGACGGTTTACGATACCGCTGCTTTGCCACTAAGCTAAAGAGGCTTTAATTAAAAAAATAGTTGAACCACTTATGAGGATTGGATAAATTTTTGGAGCTAGCTGCGCTCGGCAAACTTTCAGCCACTTGGGGACGGTCCGAAATAACCACCACTTTCTCCCCGGCCTTCTTTAACCCTAGATTGAGACGAGCCTGGTCCTCGACCGCCTGATCCGATTCTAAATAATTGATAACCTCCTTGATCTCCTGGTTCTTGGCGGAAAAACGCTCGATTTCAGCTTGGGCCTCCTTGATTTCAATATCAATTGCCTTTTGCTGGCCATAATTTTTGACTGCCGGAACGCCAATCAAAACTAAAACGCCAATAGCCAAAACAGTGAAAAGCCATTGCCCCGCCACTAAACGAGACCAGGTATTTACCGGGGCTCCGACTACGCCTTTTTGGACATAGGCCACTTTTTTAGTTCGGCTGAGTCGATATTTACGATCAAGCATGGCGTTTGTGATTAAAGAAATATTTGACTGATTCCATCATCAAGATATTAATAAAAGCAGCTAATAAAATCAATAGCCAAGCATTTACTCCTAGGGCCTTGGTCTGCAAAATACCTTGGAATAACGGGAGATATATAGCTAATATTAGCAGAATAAGACTAAAAAAGAAAGCCCCCAAAAGATAGCGATTATGGCCATGATCGATGCGAAAAATAGATAAAGAAAAACTACGTAGGCTAAAAATCGCCGTCAATGATTTGACCCCCAAAAGGGCGAAGAAAAAAGTCCTCAAATACTTCAAGTCCCAACCCCAAGCTTCACTGTGGTAATATAAATAGATAAAAGCAAGGAGGAGCAAAGAATCACGGAAAAGACCGAGCCAGATAATAATAATTTTCATTTCCCGACTAATCAAAGGCTCGTGCCGCCCTATCGGTTTCTGGTTCATGACGTTATTCTCGCTCCGCTCAAAGGCCAAGGAAAAATTAGGAAAGCCATCATTGACGATATTGATCCACAAGATCTGAGTGGGCAAAATGGCCAAAGGCAGGCCGAAAAAAATAGAGCCGGCCACCAAGACCACTTCGGAAAAACAATCCGAAATCAAGTAAGTAATAGACTTCCTAATATTCCAAAATATTATCCGGCCCTCCTTGATGGCGGAAACTATCACCTGAAAATTATTATCCAACAAGACTAAATCTGAAGTCTCTTTGGCGACGTCAGTGCCAGAGCCCAAGCAGACCCCAATATCAGCCGCTTTCAATGCTGGCGAATCATTCAGGCCATCACCCGTCATTGCCACCACTTCACCATTATGTTTCAAGGCTTCCACTATCCGCAATTTGTGGCCCGGACTGACCCGGGCAAAAATATTATGCTTCCGAACCAAGCGTTGCAATCCTGAATCATCAGTCTGTTCTAACACATCGCCGGTAATGACGTCTTCTGATTTTCCGTCTAAACCAACCTCCAAAGCAATAGCGTGAGCCGTCAGCTTATGATCACCGGTAATGAGAATCGGCCTAATCCCGGCTTGGCGGCACTCCAATATGGCACCTCGCGCTTCGGCGCGCAACGGGTCCTTAAAGGCTATTAAACCGACAAAAACTAGGTCATTATCAATCCTTTTCCAATCTTTATGTTCGTCCTCCAAAGACCAAGGCAATTTATCTAAATCACGATAGGCGGTAGCGATGACTCGCAATCCCTGAGAAGTAAAATTTTCATACTGGCTAAGTAATAAATCTTTTTCTGATTGACTCAGCTCTCTAACGCCATTATTGGAAAATACGAACTTGCTTTTAGCTAAAATAAACTCCGGCGCGCCCTTTTCATAAATGACATAAGAATCAGCTTTCTGATGAAGCGTCACCATGAACTTATTGTCGCTGTTGAAAGGCAATTCAGCTAAGCGCGGCTCCTGGGATAATAATTTTTCCCGCTCTAAGCCCAAGTCTAAACCAGCCGCTAACAAAGCCACCTCTGTCGGCTGTCCAATCATCTTCTCCGGTAGCAAACCGCTCTTAGCATTTTCAATTATAGCGTTATTACACAACAAGCCAATTTCTAGATTTCGGACAATCGCTAAAAAATCCTTTTTTTCCGCCGTCAACTTAAACTCCGCTAAAGATATTTCTTGGCCACCGGCGACCATATGAGCTAGGCGCATATTGCCTTCAGTCAGGGTTCCAGTCTTGTCGGAACAAATAACAGTAATCGATCCTAACGTTTCAGCTGCCACCAACTTACGCGTCAAAGCCTTTCTTTTTAATATCTGCTTCATGCCCAAGACCAGAATAACCGTAACGGCCACAATCAATCCCTCAGGAATTGAGGCCACCGCTACGGCGATAGCAGTGATAAAAATATCAAAAAAATTACGTCCCTGAAGCCAACCGACAACCACTATCATGACTGATATAACCCCGACGATAATGCCAAAAAGACGTGAAAGCTTAGCCAGCCTTTCTTGCAAGGGCGTTGGCGCCTCTTTGGCGGCGGCGACCATCTGGGCAATCTGGCCAATTTCAGTATTGGCGCCGATAGCAACGACTAAGGCTTGACCAGTGCCGGAGAGAACTTCAGTGGCAGAATAGGCCATGTTCTTTCTATCAGCTAAAACTGTGCCAGCTGACATTGCTTGGTTGGTCTTGAAAATCGCCAAAGACTCCCCGGTTAAAGAAGCTTCGTTAATTTGTAAATCAACACAACTCAAAATTCTGGCGTCAGCCGGAACTTTTTGACCAGCGCGCAAGACGATAATATCACCTGGAACCAAATTAATACTATCCAATTCTTGCTCCCGGCCATCACGGATTACCAACGCCTTATACTCAACTACCTTTTTTAATTGCTCTAAAGAATTATTAGCTTTATTCTCCTGGATATAACCAATAATGGTATTGATTAAGACAGCGGTCAAAATCACCTCAGCGTCAATATATTCTTTAACCAAAATGGAAATTATCGCTGCTCCTAAAAGGATATAGACCAAGGGGCTCTTAAACTGAGTCAAAAATATTCTAAGACGGCCAATAGGTTTAGCCGCGGGCAAGGAGTTCAAGCCAAATTTAACCTGACGCTTCTTCGCTTCAGCAGCGCTTAATCCTTGGTAACTACTTTTACTTTCGGCTAATGCCACCTCGGGGCTTAAATTATGGAAATTAATCATAAAAAAAATGGAATTATTGCTAATTCCATTATACCATACTAGATTTAGATAACAAAAAAACACCATAGTTCTGGCGGCGGTCTACTTTCCCAGGGCTCAAGCCCAAGTATCATCGACGCTAGAGGTCTTAACTTCTGAGTTCGGGATGGGATCAGGTGTGGCCCCTCCGCTCGAACCACCAGAACTATGGTGTCTTTTTTATAGTCTTAAAACCAAAAATGTGGGAAAATCAAATGGTTTATTAGTACTCCTCAGCTGAACGCATTGCTGCGCTTACACTTAGAGCCTATCAAGGTCATCGTCTCTGACCAACCTGTGAAATCTAATCTTGGAGACAGCTTCACGCTTAGATGCTTTCAGCGTTTATCTTAACCGAAGATAGCTACCCAGCAATGCCCTTGATAGAACAGCTGGTACACCAGAGCTTCGTCCTTCCCGGTCCTCTCGTACTAAGGAAGGGCCTCCTCAAATTTCCGCGATCGTAGTGGATAGGAGACCGACCTGTCTTACGACGGTCTGAACCCAGCTCGCGTGCCGCTTTAATGGGCGAACAGCCCAACCCTTGGGAGCTTCTCCACCCCCAGGATGCGACGAGCCGACATCGAGGTGCCGAACCTGGTCGTCGCTGTGGACGCTTGGACCAGACTAGCCTGTTATCCCCGGAGTAGCTTTTATCCGATGAGCTTCCACCATCCCATATTGAAATGGTCGGATCACTAAGTTCCGCTTTCGCGACTGCTCGACTGGTTAGTCTTGCAGTAAAGCTGGCTTATGCCTTTGCACTATCTCCCGGGTTTCCATTCCGGGATAGCCAACCTTTGTAAACGCCTCCGTTACCTTTTA